>CAXUDC010000257.1:0-2085 GCA_964249685.1 uncultured Acidobacteriaceae bacterium | reverse complement strand
TTTTCGCGCATGCGGACGCGGTAGAGGGCCTTGTCGCATTGGGCGCGGGGGCTCCAGACGGCGGGGCCGCGGGAGGTGTTGAGGAGGCGGAACTGGATGCCGCAGCTGTCGGCGACCTCGCCCATGATGCCGCCGAGGGCGTCGACTTCGCGCACGAGATGGCCCTTGGCGACGCCGCCGATGGCGGGGTTGCAGGACATCTGCGCGATGAGGTCGAGGTTGAGGGTGAACAGGGCGGTGCGCAGGCCCATGCGGGCGGCGGCGGCCGCGGCTTCGCAACCGGCGTGGCCCGCACCGACGACCACCACATCGAACTGTTCGGAAAACGCCATCGGTCCATTCTACGAGGATGCGGCGAGGTTCGCCCGTGCCTCGGGGCGGCCCTATTCGCACCTCCGTGGTGACGGGGGCGGTCGCTTGCCCCAGACAAAATGGTGTTTTCGAGGCATCCTGGAAAGCCATGGTCGAGCATTCTGCTGCATGAGGAAGAGCTCTCGCGCGAGGGGCAGTAAGGCGCGGCCGGCGTCTGTGCTGCTCATGGCGGTGTGTCCCCAGGTCGAGGAACGTCTCCGTTAGCATGGGGTCATGTTCGTGCTTTCCCCTGTTGAGGCGCGTGTCCTTGGGTCGCTGACCGAGAAAGAGATCACCACGCCGGAGTATTACCCGCTGTCGTTGAATGCGCTGGTGAATGCGTGCAACCAGAAGAGCAGTCGCGACCCGGTGATGGAACTGAGCGAGCGCGATGTGCGCAGTGCGCTGTCCACCCTGGAAGAGATGGAGCTGGTGCGGGTGAATGCGGATGCGCGGGTGCCGAAGTTTGAGCACCGGCTGCGCGATCAGCTGAACCTGCGGCGCGATGAGGTGGCCGTGGTCTGCCTGCTGCTGTTGCGTGGGCCGCAGACGCCGGGCGAGCTGCGGGGGCGGGCGGAACGGCTGTACTCGTTCGACGACAACGCGGCGGTGGCTGCGACGCTGGAGCGACTGGGCGGTCGTGCCGAGCCATTGACGCGTGTCATGGCGCGACAATCGGGGGCTCGTGAGGCGCGCTGGCGCCATTTGTTGGGTGGCGATGCGGAGCCGGAGGCGAGTGCTCCTCCGCTGCCAGGTGGAGCGGAGCGTGGTGGCGCAGAGGACGGTCTCCGGGAACGTGTGGAGGCGTTGGAGGCGTTGGTGGCTCAGCTTGAAGCGCGGCTCGGGGCGTTGGAAGAGCGTTCCCAGGGCGGCCCTTCGATGGGTTTACGGCACGGCTGAAGGCGTGCCCTCCCGGTCAAATCGGTGACGTAGAGCGGGTGCGGGCGTCTATGCTAGAAACAATTCCTATTTTGTTGCACTTTCCCAGGAGTCGTGATGCGCGCTTTCGGACGTGGTCTGTTTGCGGCGGCGGTGGCCGCCAGCTTTTCTTTCGGTGTGTTTGGCGGAGTGTCCGCCGCGGCGCAGGTCAAGACCAAGCTGCCCGAGTTGAAGTACGAGACCTACACGCTGCCCAACGGGCTGAAGGTGCTGACGCATGAGGATCACCGGCTGCCGCTGGTAGCGGTGGACCTCTGGTACCACGTGGGGCCGTTGAATGAGCGGCCGGGCCGGACCGGCTTTGCGCACCTGTTCGAGCACATGATGTTTGAAGGCTCTGAGCATGTGGGTGAAAAGGCGCACATCAAGTACGTCGAGGCCGCGGGTGCGACCGACGTCAACGGAACAACGGACTTCGACCGGACCAACTACTTCGAGACGATGCCCTCGAACCAGCTGGAGCCGGCGATGTGGCTGGAAAGCGACCGGATGGGCTTCCTGATGGAAGGCCTGAACCGGGAGCTGCTGACCAACCAGCGCGACGTGGTGCGCAACGAGCGGCGGCAGGGCGAAGGCCAGCCCTACGACCTCGCCGAAGAGCAGGAGTACCACCTGCTGTTTCCGAAGGAGCACCCGTATTACGGCAGCGTAATCGGCAGCCATGCGGACATTGAGGCCGCGCGCGTGGCAGATGTGCGGGACTTCCACCAGCAGTTCTACACCCCCAACAACGCGTCGATTGCGATCGCGGGCGACTTTGATCCGAAGGCCCTGCGGGCGCTGCTGACGAAGTAC
>CAXUDC010000256.1:0-2159 GCA_964249685.1 uncultured Acidobacteriaceae bacterium | reverse complement strand
CGCCCGCGCCGACTACCGATGCCGTCTCGCTCTTCTTCTGCGCCGCCTTGCGCTCCTGCGGAGTACGCTTTTTCAGCGTCGGCCGGTCCGGGTCGTCCTTCGCCGAATCCGAATCGGAGTCCGCCGTGCTCGTCGCAGGCTTCTTAAGCGTCGGCCCATCGTTCTCGGCCGAACGCGCAGGCGGCGGGGCCGAAGCGGAAACAGTCGTCCCCGCACCCGCCGCACCGCTGCGGTCTGTCGGAGTCGCAGCCGCGGCAGCATCGTCGTTCTTGCTTGAGAAATGGGGACGGTCTCCCCCGCTCGCCACGATCACCGGCAGCGGCCCACTATTCTTCTTCGCCACGACCACCGGCTCGGCGGGCTTCGGCTTGAAGGCCCCATAGGCAAACCAGCCTGCATCGGCGTGGATCCCGGGCGCGTTCTCGGCCGTCTCCAGGTGCCGCGCAAACGCCAGCTCCAGCGTCCCCTGGTCCACGCCCGCCTTCTCGAGCGCAAAGACCGTGCCGGTCTCGAGCGCAAACGGAACGGGCCGCGCCAGGTAGACGCCGGCATCTTCATACTCGCGATTGATGAACACGGAGACCGGCACCAGGCGGCTGGCGCTCGGCTTGGACAGGTCGCCGGTCCACTCATACACCGCGATCGCGCGCACCACGCTGTCCGGCTTCTTTACCACATGGGTCTGCCCGCACGCCGACGCGGCCGCCAGCGCCAGCACCCCCCCGCACATCATCCTCATCGTCACAAACCGTTAGACGCACAATCCCCACCGGGGGGTCACAAACCACCAGCCGGGTACGGAATGCAGGCAGTCGGGTGCCCATTCATTGCAGTCTCACCGCGATGAGTGGGAATACTTCCTGGACGACGTGGTGAAGCCTCTCCGTAAAAGCGCCAGGGCTAAAGCCCATCCATGGCAATCACCTTATTGGTGAGACTAAAGTCCCACACTTCACCCAGGTACCTACCAGACGTAACCTAAGGCAACTCCGCCTCTCCCAACATCGGCCCCACCGCATCCTTCCCGCTCACACTCGGCACCCCAATCCCGTCCAGCGGCCACGAAATCGCAAGCGTAGGATCGTCCCACCGCACGCACCGCTCCCCCTGCGGATAGTAGCCATCAGTCGTCTTGTAAAGCACCTCCGCCGTCTCCGACAGCACCAGAAACCCATGCCCGAATCCCTCGGGAATCCAAAGCAGTTCCAGCTCCCCCGCATCGTTCAGCGGCTTCAGGTGGAACCCCGCCCACTTGCCGAACTCCGGCGAATCCCGCCGCAGGTCTACCGCCACGTCCCAGATATGCCCCTGCAGCACCCGCACCAGCTTGCCCTGCGGCTTGCCCAGCTGGTAGTGCAGCCCACGCAGCACCCCGCGCGACGAAAGCGACTGGTTATCCTGCACAAACTTGACCGGCAGCCCTTGCTCCGCCCACTTCTCCGCGTTGAACACCTCGGCGAACCACCCACGATCGTCGCCAAACCGTTTCGGCGAGATCAGCTTCACGTCGCGTAACGAAGTCTCCAGAATCTGCATCTGAATATCGTAACCCATGGCGAGCTAGCCCCCGCCCGGGCATTTTTACGCCTCATCACAGGAAGTTGAGTACACTACTGACACAACGCGCTGCATATCGTTTGAGGATTGAGATAAGCACCTGAGCGGCTTACCGCAGTCCTCCCACCCCTTCCAAGCGCAATCGACCAGCGCAGCATCCCGCCCGCCAGAGGCCCGGAGCTCGCCACAGCCGCAGCCGCAACGATTGATGTCCGGAGTGATCCTTGGACCTGGCCCGCCCGCTCTCCCGCTCTCGCATCCGCATCAAAACCGTGCCGTGGACTCTTTGCCGGAGGCTCCTTGGCCCTGCATAGCGACTCGCACGGCAGCGACAGCCATCTCTCCCCGGTCGACACCTCGGTCCTCGCCGGCTATGAGGCCGGCAGCCGCCCCGCCGACGCCACCCACGCGCGCCGTGCCCGCCCCAGCGAGCCAGCCAGCCTCTTCCGTTACCGCGTCGTCAAGCGCATCCTCGATCTTTGCGTCATCGCGCTCGCGATGCCCGTCCTGCTGCCCGCGCTGCTGGTCGTGGGCGCGCTGGTCAAGCTCACCTCGCCCGGCCCCATCTTCTTCTCGCACCGGCGCATCTGCCGTCGCGGCGC
>CAXUDC010000255.1:0-2171 GCA_964249685.1 uncultured Acidobacteriaceae bacterium | reverse complement strand
ACCCTCGCTCTGGCTGGTCGCGACCGTGCTGCTCGGCGGCATCTTCCTCGTCGGCACCGCGCGGGAGTGGTACCACCTGATCTACCACAAAGGCCTCACCATCCGCACCAACCTGTTCGGGACAACCTTCTATTCGCTCGTCGGCCTGCACGCCACGCATGTCATCCTGGGCCTGCTGATGCAGGTGCTGCCGCGGGAGCACCACATCACCGTCAAGATCCTGACCGAAGACGTCAGAATCGTCAGCTCGCGCACCCTGCTGGCGCGTCTGCCGACGTCTGACCTGCACCGCAAGATCCTCCCCATCGAGACCTTCAACATCGCGACCGGCATCAAGGGCGGCATCGCGGGCGGGCTCGCCATGATCGTGCCCTCGACGCTGTTCAGCGTGCTCCGCTATCACAGCCTGTGGTACGCCATGAACCTGCTCGCGGCCGGCCGTTTCGTCAGCTGGGCGGGGGCAAGCGATGCCTTTCTCGGCCAGTTCCACCTGCAGGGTTTTCTCGCCGCCGTGGTCATCCAAGGCGTCACGTCGCTCCTGGTCGGAACGCTCTACGGAGCGATGCTGCCCATGTTTTCCCGGTACCCGATCGTCACCGCGGGCTTCATGGTGCCGCTGATCTTTACCGGCATTCTCTACTCCGCGCTGAGCATCGTCAGCCCTATCCTCAACCAGCGCATCGACTGGTTCTGGTTCGTCGCCTCGCAGATCTCCTTTGGCCTGGTCTACGGCTTTGTCGTGAACCTGCAGAGCAAGGTGCGCACGCCACAGTTCCGCGCCCTGTCGTTCGCGGTCCGGGCCGGCATCCACCTGGACGATCCGCACCCGCCACGCCCCACCAACGACCAGGAAGCGCCGCGATGAATCCACGCCACGCAGCCGCACTCCTCCTGCTCGCGGTGCTGACCGGCTGCAGAACCGCGCCCGGCAAGCCCGGTCCCGCGGACGTGGCCGCCCGGCCCGAGCAGGTCCTCGACTTCCCCACGCTGTACCGGCAAAACTGTTCCGCCTGCCATGGCGATCGTGGCGCGGCGCGTCGATCTCGCTCGCCAACCCCACCTATCTTGGGATTGCCGGCGTCGCCCTGATCGGGCAGATCACCGCCGCCGGCGTCCCCGGAACGCTCATGCCGGCCTTCAGCACGCATGCGGGCGGCACCCTGACCGACCGGCAGAGCGCCGTCCTCGCGCACGGAATGGTCGATACATGGAGCAATCCCGGCGGCCTGGCAGGGCAGCAGCCGCCCGCGTACGCCGGTAGCCTCGCGGGCGATCCGGTCCACGGCGCAGGGGCCTACCAGGCGTACTGCGCCCGCTGCCACGGCGCGGACGGCACCGGGCTGAAGGACGCGCACACGGGCTTGCTCGTCGACCCCAGCTACCGCGCTCTGGTCAGCGATCAAAGCCTGCGCAGCAACATCCTCGCCGGCCGCCCGGCAGACAACATGCCCGACTGGCGCGCCGACGTGCCCGGCCACCCCATGACCGAGACCGAGATCGCCGACACCGTCGCCTGGCTCGGCGACCATCGCAGCCCCACGCCCGGCCAGCCGTACCGGCAACATCCGTAAACCGCAATATTCGTCAAAGCGAAACGAACGGAGCCCCCTTGAGCGAGTTTCTAAAGCACCCCGGCGAGTCCAGCAACGACGCCCTGTTCCCGGAGGGAAAGGCTGCCGCGCCGTCGCGCCGCACCTTCCTCTTCAAGCTTTCGCTGCTGCTGAACGGGGCCGTGCGGCCACGCTCGCGGTGCCCATCTTCGGCTATCTGCTCGGCCCGGCGCTCAAGAAAGGCCCCATCGGCGACTGGGTCGACCTGGGCGCTCTCACCCAGTTTCCCGTTGGTGAAACCCGCCTGGTCGACTTCGAAAACCCGACCCGCACCCAGGCCGACGGCGAGACCGGCAAGGCCGCCTGCTGGGTCCGGCGCGTCTCCGAGCAGCAGTTCCAGGTCTTCGCCATCAACTGCGCGCATCTCGGCTGCCCCGTGCGCTGGTTCGCGGAATCCCGGCTCTTCATGTGCCCCTGCCACGGCGGCACGTACTACCAGGACGGCACCCGCGCCTCTGGCCCACCCCAGCGCGGCCTCTTCGAGTACAAGTACAAGCTCACCGGCCAAGGCCTCACCATCCACGCCGGCGACATGCCCACGCTCGCCACCCAGGCCTCCTG
>CAXUDC010000254.1:0-2229 GCA_964249685.1 uncultured Acidobacteriaceae bacterium | reverse complement strand
CGGAGATCGACGGCTCGGGCGCGCCGGGGCTATCCTCCGGGCAGGGCCTGCAGGCCATGATGAACCTCTTTGAGAAGACCAAGCAGCAGGGCATGACCTACTCCTGGACCGGCCTCGCGCTGGAGGAAGAGGAGTCCGCCGGCAAGGCCATCATCATCTTTGGGCTCGGACTGCTGGTCGTTTACCTCACGCTCTCGGCGCAATATGAGTCGTTCGCGCTGCCGTTCATCATTCTGCTCGCGGTGCCGATGGCCATCCTCGGCGCACTGTCGCTGGTCTCGCTGCGCGGCCTGGTCGATGACGTCTACGTGCAGATCGGGCTCGTCATGCTGATCGGCCTTTCGGCCAAAAACTCCATCCTCATCGTCGAGTTCGCCGAGCAACTCCGCGGGCAGGGAAGAACCATCGTCGAGGCCGCCATTGAGGCCGCCGAGCTCCGCCTGCGGCCCATCCTGATGACCTCGGTCGCGTTCATCCTCGGCGTCATGCCGCTCTACGTCGCGACCGGTGCCGGCGCGCTCGGCCGCCACTCGGTCGGCACGGCGGTGGTCGGCGGCATGGTGCTTTCGACCGTGCTGAACCTGGCCTTCATCCCGGTCCTTTACGTTCTTTTGAAGACCCTGCTCGAGCGCTTCAGCAGCAAAAAGCCCGCCCAGCCAAGCGCACCAAATCAAGAACTAACCACCCACCACATCTAGCCCGGGTGCCCCATTCATCGCACACTTCGCGATGAGTGGGTTTCTCCCCACAAGCTACAAGCCCACCATTCGCTCACCTGCCAGCTTTGGCAACGAGGAACCTTCCGCCAGCCTTCAGATTTCCGTGCCCACGCAGCCCCCCTCAGGCTAAAATCTGACGCAGAGGGCCCAATGAAGATCACCGCACTCCTCTCCCTGGCCGTACTCGTGCTATCCCCGTCAGCCTTCGCGCAGACTCCCTCTCCCGCACCGACCGAGCAAACGCCACCGCCAGCAGCTGCCCCGATCGCCCCAAACCAACCCAGCCCAGCCCAAACTGCCCCAGTCCAGCCCGCCCCCTACACCGTCCGTACCAACGCTCGCCTCGTGGTGCTGGACATGGTCGTCGTAGACGCCAAGGGCAACGCCGTGAAAGGCATCGGCCGCGACCACTTCCACATCACCGAAGCCGGCGACCCGCAGACCATCACCAACTTCGAAGAGGCCGGCCAGCACATGGCCCCGGCCGATGGCAGCATCAACTCCACCGCCGACCTCGACCGCGTCGCCCCGCAGGCGCCCGTCAACATTATCCTGCTCGATGAGTTCAACACGCTCTTCGAGGACATGGCCTTCGCCCGCTACTCCCTCAAGAAGTACCTGAAGGAGCAGCAGGGCCCGCTCACCACCCCCACCATGCTCATCGCGGTCGACCTGCAGCACTTCAACGTCCTGCAGGATTACACGCAGGACCGCCAGAAGATCCTGACCGCGCTCGACCACCACTTCGCCGCCTATCCCTGGCAGGCCCACAACGGCGGTTGGATCTCCGAGCGCTACGGAACCGCCTTTCTCACCTTGCGCCGCGTCGCCGAGGCCGTCCAGGGCCATCCTGGCCATAAGAACATGATCTGGGTCGGCCGCGGTTTTCCGCCCCTCTTCAACCACAACGTCACTCTCGACACCAACGACCGTACCTTCCGCGTTGTCCAGGACACCGTCAACATCCTGCGCGACGCGCGCGTCACCCTCTACACCATCGACCCAGCCGGCCTGCAGGTAAACCCCGCGCAGGGCTACGGCAACGTCGCCGCCTTCAACGATCCCTTCGGCGGCAACTACCAGTTCGCCCGGCTCGCCACCGCCACCGGCGGCCGCTCGCTCTACGGACGCAACGACGTCGACGCCGAGATCGGCACCGCGGTCGAAGACGGCTCGGACTTCTACACCGCCACCTACCGGCCCACCAACACGTCAAACGACATCCGCACCTTCCGCCGCATCAAGGCCACCGTCGACGTCCCCGGCCTGAGCGTGGTCACGCGCGAGGGCTACTACCTGGCCTACGTGCCCGCCAAGGTGAACCCCGACGCGCCCTCGAAGCTGGTCGTCTCCGACCTGCTCTCCGCCGCCAACAGCCGCATGGTCTACGACGGCCTGGCGATCTCGACGAAACCGTCCCCAACCAAGCCCGACACCTACCTCGTGCATGTAGACGCCGCCAGCGTAACCTGGTACTTCGCCACCGACGAGAAGCCCCGCCACGCCGAGG
>CAXUDC010000253.1:0-2246 GCA_964249685.1 uncultured Acidobacteriaceae bacterium | reverse complement strand
GTCTAAACCATGCGCCGAGCCCTCATCACGAACCCCACTGGGTATCCCATGATCACCGCGGCTCCATCGCGGTTATCGTGGGGAAATTCTCTAGCAACCCCAACCTTCATCAAAGCAGCCATAGCAACCCTGCTCCTCACCCTCCCGGCCCACGCCATCACCCTGCGCGTCACCGCCCCGGCGCTCCAGCGCACGCTGCAGAACCAGGTCTTCAAAACCCCACCTCCCAAGCCCGACCTCCCCAACCGCCGCTACCTCCGCGGCAACGGCACCAGCGGCTGCAGCATCTTCGTCGACAGCCCGGAGGTCACCTTCGCCGACGACCGCATCCTGGTCAAGGTCCACACCCACGCCAACTTCGGCGCCTCCATCAAGGGTCACTGCATCGGCGTCTGGATCAACACCGAGTCCGCCGTCTCCTTCATCCCGGAGGCCGAAGGCGAATCCATCGGCTTCCGCGACGCCCGCATCGACAAGCTCACCGACTCCAAAGAACTCAACGCGCTGCTCGAGCCCTTCCTCGCCCGCCACATGCCGCAGGAGATGAAGATCAACGCCGCCGACCTCATGCGCACCATGCTCATCCATGCGCCCGGGCAGACCGGCTACGTCCTCACCCTCACCACCCTCACGCTCCACTCCATGCAGGTGCAGGAGCAAACCCTCCTCGTTGACCTCGACGCCGACATCAAGGTCGACTAAGCACCCGCAAACCGTGCATAATCATCCCGCGATGCTACTTCGTTATCAGACCGGCTTCGGCAACGGCTTCGAGTCCGAAGCCCTCCCCGGCGCGCTGCCCCAGGGCCGCAACTCGCCCCAGCGCTGCGCCTACGGGCTCTACGCCGAGCAGCTCTCCGGCTCGCCCTTCACCGCGCCCCGCGCCGCCAACGAGCGCTCCTGGCTCTATCGCATCCGGCCCACGGTCCAGCACTGGGGCCGCATGGTCAAGCGCGATGCACGCCTGTGGCGCACCGCCCCCTGCGCCAAGCTCGAGCTCGCCCCCGCGCCCATGCGCTGGGACCCGCTCGAGCTCCCCACCGAACCCACAACCTTTCTACAGGGAATCCGCACCATCACCACCGCCGGCGACGCCGCCGCCATGTCCGGCATGAGCGCCCATCTCTACTGCGCCAATCAGTCCATGCAGCGCGAGTACTTCTACAACGCCGATGGCGAACTCCTCTTCGTCCCCCAGCAAGGCAGGATCCGGCTGGCCACCGAGTTCGGTATCCTCGACCTCGAGCCCGGCGAGATCGCCGTCCTTCCGCGCGGCGTCAAGCTCCGCGTAGAGCTCCTGGAACCCACCGCCCGCGGCTACCTGTGCGAGAACTACGGCGGAGCCTTTACCCTGCCCGAGCGCGGCCTCATCGGCGCCAACTGCCTCGCCAACCCGCGCGACTTCCTTACCCCCGTCGCAGCCTACGAGGATCTCGACGAGCCGAGCACGCTGGTCGTCAAGTGGGGCGGCTCGCTCTGGCAGACCGAGCTCGATCACTCCCCACTCGACGTCGTCGCCTGGCACGGTAATTACGCGCCCTACAAGTACGACCTGCGCCGCTTCTCGCCCGTTGGCCCGCTGCTCTTCGACCACGCCGACCCCAGCATCTATACCGTCCTCACCTCGCCTTCGGACACGCCCGGCACCGCCAACGTCGACTTCGTCTGCTTCCCCGACCGCTGGCTCGTCGCCGAAGACACCTTCCGTCCGCCCTGGTACCACATGAACGTCATGAGCGAGTTCATGGGCCTCATCTACGGCCAATACGACGCCAAGCCCCGTGGCTTCATCCCCGGAGGCTTCTCGCTCCATAACACCATGCTTCCGCACGGCCCCGACGCGGACGCTTTCGAGCGCGCCAGCACCGCCGAGCTCTCACCCCACAAGCTGACCGGCACCATGGCCTTCATGTTCGAGTGCCGCTTCCCGCAACGCGTCACCCGCTACGCCGCCGAACTCCCAGCCCTGCAGCCCGACTACGCCGACTACGGCAAACGCCTCAAAAAGCGCTTCAACCCCAACCAGCCCTGATCCATCGCCAACCCTCCCTTGCGCTTTTCATCCCGCAGGGTCTGCTTTCGCCTTTGCCCTTGTCCTTCCCAAAAGCATCGCGCTTTTTTTGTCCGTTCTTTATCCGTCTGTCCGTGCACCTACTCAGCCATGCCCCTCGACCAGACCCACAACCCGCAGCTTCAATCCTGGCTGCCCGACGCCAACGGTCACCCCGACGTTCCCATCCAGAACC
>CAXUDC010000252.1:0-2248 GCA_964249685.1 uncultured Acidobacteriaceae bacterium | reverse complement strand
CGCAACATCCTCACGCGCGCCGTCGGCTCCCAGCCCCACGTCGACCCGGAGATCCAGCACCTCGACCCCCGCCCCGGCGACCTCTACCTCCTCGCCTCCGACGGGCTCACCCGCGAGCTCTCCGATCTCGACATTGCCGCCACCTTCCACCGCGCCAGCCTCCGCAGCACCGCGCGCCCGCTCAACCTCAACAATCTCACCAAGACCCTCATCGACCAGGCCAACGACGCCGGCGGCGCCGACAACATCACCGTCCTCCTTCTCCAAATCTCCTAACCCATGGCCTCGATCCGGGTGTGTTACTCCCCAGAAAGTAACCGATGACCCTAAAACCCCTTATCGCAGTCCTCGGCGCCGGCACCATGGGCAACGGCATCGCGCACGTCTTCGCCCGCGCCGGCCACCCCGTCCTGCTCGCCGACATCTCCCAGCCCGCCCTAGACAAGGCCCTCGCCACCATCCAGAAAAACCTGGCCCGCGAGGTCCAGAAGGCCAAGCTAACCCAACCCGAAGCCGACGAGGCCCTCGCCCGCATCACCCCCACTACCGACCTGGCCGCGCTCGCCGAAGCCACCCTGGCGATCGAAGCCGCCACCGAGCGCTTCGAGATCAAGTCCCAGCTCTTCCGCCAGCTCGACCAGATCCTCCCCGCCGAAGCCATTCTAGCCTCGAACACAAGCAGCATCTCCATCACAAAACTGGCCGCGCTCACCCAGCGCCCCGACCGCGTTATCGGCATGCACTTCTTCAACCCCGTGCCCGTCATGCGGCTGGTCGAGGTCATCCGCGGCCTGCAGACCTCGCAGCAAACCTTCGACCACGTCCACGCTCTCGCGCTCGCGCTCCCCAAGATCCCCGTAGAGGTCAACGATGCCGCCGGCTTCATCTCCAACCGCGTCCTCATGCCGCTCATCAACGAGGCCTGCTTCGCCGTCATGGAAGGCGTCGCCACCCCGGAGGCCATCGACACCATCTTCCGCGAGGGCATGGCCCACCCCATGGGCCCGCTCACCCTGGCGGATTTCATCGGCCTCGACGTCTGCCTCGACATCATGCGCGTCCTGGTAGAAGGCCTCGGCGACCCCAAATACCGCCCCTGCCCCCTGCTGCTCCGCATGGTTGACGCCGGCTGGCTCGGCCGTAAATCCGGCCGCGGCTTCTACTCATACCCATAACCGTGGTCCAAGTCTGAGATAATTCCCCATGCCTCAAGAACTCTACTTCGAAGACTTCCACATCGGCCAGCTCTTCCACTCCACCGGCACCGCCAAGGTCACCGCCGACGAGATCAAGGAGTTCGGCCAGAAGTACGACCCGCAGCCCTTTCACCTGGACGAGGCCGCCGGCGAGGGCAGCTTCTTCAAGGGCCTCGCCGCCTCCGGATGGCTCACCGCCGCCATCGTCATGCGTCTCCGCGTGCAGTCCGTCCAGGTCTTCGGCGGCATGATCGGCGCGGGTGTCGAAGAGATGCGCTGGACCCAGCCCGTCCGTCCCGGCGACACCATCCGCACCGAAATCGAGGTCGTCGGCGTCCGCAAATCCACCTCGCGCACCAACTACGGCATCGTCCGCACCACTACGCTCGCCTACAACCAGCGCAACGAGGTCGTCCTCCGCTCCACCGTCAACTTCCTCGCCCCGCTACGTCGCCAGCCCTAGAGGCAGCTCTCTATGACCCCAGAAGACCATAATCTGCTCAAATCCGCCGAAGACCGCATCCTCGCCGTCGAGCTCGTCACCGGCGAGCAGTTCTTCGCCGAAATCATCATGGTCGTCGACGAGCCCCCCACCCCCGACGTCTTCCTCCTGCGCGTCCTCCGCGCCCCGGACGGCGCGTTCGAAGCCACCACCACCACCGGCGAATCGCACCTGCTCGCCGACATTGCCCGCGTCGCCGAGATCCCCGGATTACCCACAGCCTGACTGTGGCCGGCCGGCTGTTAACTGACTTATACTGTCTCATGCGCATGACCGTCCTGGCCTCCGGGTCAAAGGGCAACTCGACCGTAATTGCCAGCGCCCGCACCCGCGTCCTGGTCGACGCCGGGCTTTCCTGCAGAGAGCTTCTACGCAGGATGAGCGTCGCCGGCGAAGACCCAGCCAAGCTCGACGCCATCCTCGTCACCCACGAGCACATCGACCACGTCTGCGGCGTCGCCGTGCTCGCCCGCCGTCTCGGCATCCCTGTCTTCTTCACCGAGCCCACCCACCGCGCCTGGGTCCGCATGCTCACCCCGCGCACCACCAT
>CAXUDC010000251.1:0-2273 GCA_964249685.1 uncultured Acidobacteriaceae bacterium | reverse complement strand
ATGTTTATTGATGAAGCAAGGATTCGAGTAAAGGCCGGCGACGGCGGCAATGGCTGCATGGCGTTTCGGCGCGAGAAGTTCGTGCCCAAGGGCGGGCCCTCCGGCGGCGACGGCGGCCACGGCGGCGACGTCATCATGGAGTCCTCGCTGAGCCACAACACGCTCGTGCACTTCCGCTTCAACCCGGAGCACAAGTCGCAGCGCGGCGGGCACGGCCTGGGCTCCAACTGTTCCGGCTACTCGGGCGAGCACACCCTGCTCAAGGTCCCGGTCGGCACCGTCCTCTACAACGACGACACCGGCGAGCAGATCCACGACTTCGCGCGCGTCGGCGAGTCGCTCGTCATCGCACGCGGCGGGCGCGGCGGACGCGGCAACCAGCACTTCGCCACCAGCACCCACCAGGCGCCGCGCGAGCACGAACTTGGCCGCGCCGGCGAAGAACGCAACTACCGGCTGGAGCTGCGGCTGCTCGCCGACGCCGGGCTGGTCGGCTACCCGAACGTCGGCAAATCGACGCTGATCTCCCGCCTCTCCGCCGCCCGGCCCAAGGTCGCGGACTACGCCTTCACCACGCTCGAACCGAACCTGGGCGTGGTCTCGGTCGGCGACTTTCCCCACGAGGCCTCCTTCACCGTCGCCGACCTGCCCGGCCTGATCGAAGGCGCGCACCTCGGTGCCGGACTCGGCATCCAGTTCCTCAAACACATCGAGCGCACCAGCGTCGTCGTGCACCTGGTCGATGTCTCCGACGGCTCCGGCCGTGCTGATCCAGTAGAGGATTACAAGGTGATTACCGAAGAGCTCCACAGCTTCGACCCCGCGCTGGCGCTTAAACCGACCGTGCTGGTGGCCGCAAAGGTCGACGTCGCCAACCCCGACAAGCTCAAAAAGCTCCGGGCCATGGCCAAACGGCGCAAACTCGCCTTCTACGAAATCTCCGCCGTCACCGGCGACGGCATCGAGCCGCTGAAGTTCGCCATCGCCGAGCTCGTCTCGACCCATCGGCCCATCCAGCTCGAAGCCGAACCGTCGGCCGCAAAGAAACGCAAGCCGAACTATCCTCCACCCGCCAACTCCGCCAAGGGCCGCGCATGACGCCGTCGGTCGGTCGCTATGAGCGATTAGCTGCCAGCTCGTAGCTCGTAGCTGGTCCCGAGAGCATCCCAGGTCGTCATTCCTGAAGTCAACCTGTTCCGCCCGGGGCCAGTTCCCCGCAACTTGTGACCACGTGTCCACTAGCCCCCAACCCGCTTCTCGCATCGCGCTGTTCGGCGGCAGTTTCGACCCACCGCATCGTGGCCACGTTGCCATCGCCACTGCCGCCGCGGATCGTTTTGCACTCGATCGCGTGCTCTTCGCACCTGCCGGCCGACAGCCACTGAAGCAGGATGGCGCCGTCGCCACCTTTGCGGAGCGGCTCGCCATGGTGACGCTCGCGTGCCACGCGGACGCGCGGTTCACCTCCTCCACCCTCGACGCTCCCCGTCCCGACGGCTTGCCTAACTACACCATCGACACGCTGAAGGCGGCCGTCCGCGAAAACGCCAACGCCACCTTGTTCTGCCTGGCAGGTGCCGACAGCTTCCACAGCCTGGGCCACTGGCGCGAGCCGCGGCGATTGCTCGAAGCGGCACAATGGATCGTCGTCAGTCGGCCTGGCTACCCGATCACCGACCCGCAGGGGATGAATCTGACGCCGGCCGAGCGCCTGCGCATACACCCGCTCAACACCGTCCACGAAGAAGCAGCCGCCACAGGCCTGCGCGAGCGCCTAGCCCAGGGGGACCCGTGCGCCGATCTGCTGCCCGAGGCCGTCTGCGCCTACATCCAGGCGGCAGGCCTTTACCGCGCAACGAATATCAGGAAGACCGCACAGCAGCCCGGCAACCCGGTACCATAGAGACAAGGAGTATCATGCCCTCAACCGAAAGCTATCAACTACTGCTCGCCGCAGCCGCCGCCTGCGAAGACAAAAAGGCGGAGGACATCCGCATCCTCGCGCTCGATCCTACGGAAAGCGGCCTGACCGACTACTTCCTGATCTGCAACGGCACCAACGACCGCCAGAACGTAGCCATCACCGACGAGGTAGAGATCCGCCTGAAGCGCGACTTCGGCGTCTACCCCAACTCAGTGGAAGGCCGCCGCCAGGGCGAGTGGATTCTGATGGACTACGTAGACTTCATCGTCCACGTCTTCTCCGCCGAAAAACGAGCCTTCTACGGCCTCGAGCGCCTGCGCAAATCCGCCACCACCATCAGCGTAGCCGA
>CAXUDC010000250.1:0-2356 GCA_964249685.1 uncultured Acidobacteriaceae bacterium | reverse complement strand
CCTGTTCCTCCTGCTGGTCGCCGTCCGCCGAGTCCTCCACCAGCCCCTCCCGAACCTCCTTCCCGGCCCAGCCGATCTAAACCAGCTCCGCCGCCTCACCCGCCGCCAACTCCCGCAATCCCAGGGTGCGCCATGACCACCGCGGCCTCATCGCGGTGATCGTGGGGTAAGTCTCTTCGCAAACCCATACACTATCCTCACCCCATGCCACTCAAGACCAGGCCGACGGCCTACACCTCGATCGCCGCCCTGGTCCTCCTCACCGCCGCGCTCCTCACCGTCGCCCCCAACACCCTCCGCTTCGCCTTCCCCGCGCTCGCCGCCCTCACCGCCGCCGTCGTCTTCCGCCAGTCTCGCACCTTATACCTCCAGCTCTGCCTCTGGCTCTGGTTCCTCAGCCCCCTCCTCCGCCGCATGGTCGACTACCGCACTGAGTTCCTCCCCACCAGCCCCCTCCTCCTCGCGCCCTTCTTCGCCTGCGCCGTCTCGGGCGTCGTCCTCCTGCGTCACCCGCGCCTGCTCGCCACCAGGGGAGCCATCGCCTTCCCCGGCGCCTTTGCCGGCATCTTCTTCGGCACCGTCTACGGCCTCACCCGCTACCCGTCGGCGGACGTCGCGCGCGGCCTCGTCAACTGGCTCCCGCCGGTCTTCTTCGGCTTCTTCCTCTACGCCGAACGCGCCCGCCAGCGCGAGTACCGCGACACCCTCCAGCGCACCCTGCTCTGGGCCACGCTCCTGCTCGGCGCTTACGGCATCGCCCAGTTCTTCCTCCTCCCCGCCTGGGACGAGAGCTGGATGCGCGGCCTGCAGAACGGCGCCTTCGGCCAGCCCGTGCCGCTCGAGGTCCGCGTCTTCAGCACCATGAACGCGCCCGCCACCTTCGCCAGCTACCTGATGGCCGGGCTGCTCTTCGCCTTCGCCGCGCTGGTCGAAGGCGGCCGCTGCCGCCGGCTCGCGCTGGCCGCCGCCCGGTCGGCCTCGTCGCGCTCGCCCTTACGACCAGCCGCTCGCTCTGGCTCGGCCTCATCTTCGGCGTGCTCTACATGGCCGCCGCGCTCCCGGGCCGCCTGCGCGTGCGCGTCGTCGACGCGGTCTTCGCAACCCTGGTCCTGGCCGGCCTCGCCACCCAGGCCCCGGGCATCGACCGCGTCGTCAACGAGCGCCTCAAGAGCTTCACCTCCGGCACCAACGACATCAGCGCCAGCGCGCGCATCACGGGTCACGCTGACGCCCTGGCCCGGCTGGCCACAGAACCCCTCGGCGAAGGCATGGGCTCCACCGACGCCGACCACGCCACCGACGGCTCCGACGACCGTCTCGGCCCGCACGACTCCACCCTGCTCGAGTTCCTCTACGCTCTCGGCGGCCCCGGCACCCTGGTCTACGCCGTCGGCCTCGCCCTGGCGCTGGTGCAAATCTTCTACCAGCAACCAGACCGAAGTCCCAACGCCACGGCCTTCCGAGCCATCCTGGCAGCCTTCTTCGCGCAGTCCCTTTTGACCTCCATCCTGGTAGGAGTCCCCGGCTTCCTCGTCTGGACCTGCCTCGCCCTGGGGTCAAGGCTTCCTCGTGGCTCACACGAGTAGATCCTGCGGGGTGCCCATGATCACCGGAGCGAAGCGGAGGTTATCGTGGGCGCAGTCACTCGCAGGAGACTAACCCCACGATAACTCTCGCCTTCGGCTCAAGTGATCATGGGGCACCGTCCATCACCCCAAGCGTCCTCGCACAAACCGCCGCACCGTCTCACACACAATTCCAAACACCACATGCGTCACCATCTCGCTCGATTTCTCCCGCGATGTCTGGTCCGCCGGATCGGCCGAAAGCCCCATCGCCGGCAGCGCACCCTCATGCGTCAGCGCCATCAGCGTCATCCCAAAGTTAGCCCCTTCTCGCGCCGTTGCCGCCGGGTACCACTCCGCAAGCGCCCCGTAGGCCGCGCCGGTAGCTGCGCCGAACGCCCAGTGGATCGTCTCGGTCGCCACCACCTTTTGCGTCCCGTCCAGCGGATGCCCGGCCACTTTCTCCGCAAGCACCGCTGGCGGCTCCGGCTCCCCGTGCGTGCGCGGCGGATAGATCTTTTCCGCAAGCGTTTTGGCCCCGGTCGCGAGGATCCCCCCGACGAGCCCGGCGATCAACCCCTTGACCAGGTCCTTGTCGCCCAGGTGCTCATGCGCCTGCGCGTCCGCGGGCTGGGCTAGCTTCTTTTCGATAAAGTCGGTAAGCGCATTTTCGGCAATGTTCATGTCCGGGCAAATCCTCACGCTGGTAGGATGCGCCTCGCCCCGCAACCGTCCACGCAAATCCAGTAGCATTGAAAAATGCCGAAGATCGCCTACCTCGAATCCGTCCG
>CAXUDC010000249.1:0-2393 GCA_964249685.1 uncultured Acidobacteriaceae bacterium | reverse complement strand
CGCAGCTCCGGCGTCGTCAGCATCGCGGCCCACCCCGGCGTCGCGCAGTCGAACCTGTTCAAGATCGGCAACAGCACCGGCCTCGCCGCCAGGGTCGAACGCGGCATCCAGTGGTCGATCGCCAAGACCCTCAACAGCGACCGCGAGGGCGCGATCCCCACGCTCTTCGCCGCCACCTCGCCAGAGGCCCAGGGCGGCGGCTACTACGGCCCGCAAGGCTGGCTCGAAATGCGCGGCGGCGACGTAGGCCCCGCCCAGGTAGCCAAGCACGCCCGCGACGAGCAAGCCCAGGCCCACCTCTGGCAGATCTGCGAGCAGCTAACCGGAACTACCCTATAACCCCGGGGTGCCCCATGATCACCGAAGCGAAGCGGAGGTTATCGTGGGGTTGGGCACTTCCACCCGCCTCACCCCACGATAACTCTCGCCTCCGGCTCAAGTGATCATGGGGCACCCAAAGCTCTCACCGCCAGTCCATAAAACGCCCGCACCGCCATCTCCAGGTGCTCGGGCTTGGTATCCTCCGCCGCATTATGGCTGAGCCCGTTCAGGCTCTGCACAAACAGCATCACCGCCGGTATCCCGCAGCGAGCCACCTCCGCCGCATCGTGCAGCGGCCCGCTCGGCAGCAGCGGAGCCTGGCCCGCGACCTCCGCCACGGCCTCTGCCGCAAGGGCAATCAGCGCAGGATCAAACGGAATCGGCTTGATCGACCAGATCCGCGACCACTCCACCGTGCAGCCTTCCTCCGCCGCAAACCGCCGGCTGGCCTCCTGCGCCTTCGCATACATCCCCGCGAGCACCCCGGCGTCCAGGTCGCGCATATCCAGCGTGCACTCGCACCGCCCCACCACCGCTGTCACAATCCCCGGAAACGTCCTCACCGACCCCATCGTCGCGACCGCATCCGGGTGGCGCAGCGCGATCGGCCGAATCTCAAGCGCCAGCCTGGCCGCCGCCGCCAGCGCATCTCGCCGCACCCCCATCGGGGTCGACCCCGAGTGCGCTTCCTGCCCGTAAAACGTGACCCGGTGCCGCTCCACGCCTTTGGTGCCCCCGACCACCGCCAGCGGCAGCCCCATCCGCTCGAGCACCGGCCCCTGCTCGATGTGCAGCTCCAGGTATGCCGCCGCGTCCTTCTGCTCCACTGCCGCCTGCCCGACCAAGTCGATCATCACGCCGCACTCGGCCAGCGCCGCCTCAAGGGTCACGCCGTCGAGGTCGGTCCGGACGCGATCGGCCGCAATCGAGTGCGTCCCCGCAAACGCCGAAGAACCAAACAGCGACCGCCCAAACCGCGCGCCTTCCTCGTCCGCCCAGTCGACCAGCCGCAGCGTCATCGGCGGGTGCCCGGCATGGTCCTCGCACAGCGCGCGCATGACTTCAAACCCGGCCAGCACGCCCAGGCAGCCATCCAGCAAGCCACCGTTGGGAACAGAATCCAGGTGCCCGCCCAGCAGCAGCGCCCGTTCTGACGCGCCCGGAATCGTGACCCACAGGTTTCCGGCGGCGTCGTAGTGGGTCCGCGCGGGGTTTCCGGGCGCGGTCGGCAACGTCTCCACCAAGCGCAGAAACCACTCCCGCGCCCGCACCCAGGTTGGGGTCCACGCCACGCGTTGCGCACCGTCGGCATTGCCGGTCAGCTCACGCAGCGTCTTCAGGTTAGTCAGGACATGGGCAGGATCGATCGGCATCCCGTCATTCTATCTTCGACTGGATAGGTTCCAATTCTTCCACATCGGACAGATCACGATGTCGCCCCCTAGCCAGCTTGTTTTCGATCAGGTCTGCCTTCGAAATAAACGGGATCGTTACCCCGGCACAATCCACGTCCACCCGCCTGCTCCAGACCTGCGAGAACGACATTTCCGGATCGAGTTCAGGATGTCGACGTGGTAATTGCCCGAGACAAAGCGAAGATGCTCGGTGTTGCAGAGCAGGTCACCGGCAACCCAGCCTCCAGCGGAATGTTCAGCTTTGCGAGCGTCGCAAACGCCGTGCCGGCATTCTCCTCCGTCGGCCGGATAAAGATGTCCAGGTCACGGGTCGTGCGCTCGTAGCCATGAGCAATAACCGCCATTCCCCCCACTACGACGCACTCAACCTTTGCGGAGAGCAACGCGGCTAACAGTAAAACGTGTTCTGGTTGCATGGCCATTCTCACTATGGGTCCTGCCGAAGGTGGCCAGCATCTCGCGGGTAAGTTGAGCGGAGGAAGCCAGCCGTTCCGCCATGGTCATCTGCGCCCATCCAGCGCGCTGCTCCTGCCGGTCCTGCTCCCAGGTCACAAAGTGCGCTTTCTTCAGCTCGGGAATACTCACAAAGGCTCCTCCTCTCACAATGTTTCTGGTGGGCCCACCAGGACTTGAACCTGGAACCAGCGGATTATGAGT
>CAXUDC010000248.1:0-2516 GCA_964249685.1 uncultured Acidobacteriaceae bacterium | reverse complement strand
GGGATCGGCGTGGTGGACCAGTCGAGTCCGCGGGCGCGGCAGGCGGCGTCGATGGTAGGGAAGCGCTCGGCCAGGAACGCGGAGCCCAGGTGGGTTGCATCGAGCAGCACGGGCGCGCCGTTTTGCTTCGCCATCTGGCGCGCAATGCCGCGGGCGACCACGTCGCGCGGCGCAAGCTCGGCGGCCGGGTCGATCTGGAGCATGAAGCGTTTGCCCTCGGCGTCGAGCAGCACGGCGCCATCGCCGCGCACCGCCTCCGAGATCAGGAACGTCGCGCCCGGCATGGCCAGCGCGGTCGGGTGGAACTGGTAGAACTCGAGGTCGGCGAGCACCGCGCCGGCGCGCAGGGCGATCGCGACGCCGTCGCCGGTTGCGACCGACGGGTTGGTGGTGTGGAGGTAGAGCTGGCCGGCACCGCCCGAGGCGAGCAGCACGGCCTCGGCCTGCAGGGTCCGCTCCGCGCCCGACGGTATCAGGATTTCGAGCCCCGTGACCTGGCCTTTCTGGAGCACCAGGTCGACTGCGAACGTGTGCTCGAGTATCTCGATGGGAGCGGACCGCACGGCGCGGACCAGTGCCGTTTCGATCGACAGCCCGGTTGCGTCGCCGCCCGCGTGCAGGACACGGGGGTAGGAATGTGCGGCTTCCAGGCCCTTGGCGAGCTCGCCTTCGCGCCGGTCGAAGTCGACGCCGAGCGCGATCAGGTCGCGGATGCGCGCGGGGCCTTCCTCGCAGAGCACCGCAACCGCGGCGGGATTGCACAGGCCCGCACCCGCGTTGAGCGTGTCCGCGATGTGGTCTGCGATTTTGTCGTCGTCGAACATGACCGCCGCGATGCCGCCCTGCGCCCAGCGCGTGTTCGATTCCGCGAGCTCGCCCTTGGTGACGAGCGTGACGCTGTGCGCCCGGCTGAGTTCGAGCGCCGCGGTCAGCCCGGCGATGCCGCTGCCTACTACGATGATCTTCACTTGGCCAAGTCCCCCGGTGCGACCGTGGGCACCGTCGCCGGCTTGAGCGAGAGCATGCGCTCGAGCGCGATGCGTGCGGGGATCGCGACGTCCTCGGGCACGGTGATGCGGTTCAGGACCTCGCCGCGCTCAAATGCTTCGAGCACCCAGGCGAGGTACGCCGGGTGGATCCGGTACATGGTCGAGCAGGGGCAGACAACCGAGTCCAGGCAGAAGATGGTCATGTCTGGGTGCTGCGCCGCGAGCCGCTGCACCATGTTGATCTCCGTGCCGATGGCGAACGTGCTGCCGGGCGCGGCCGCCTCGACCGCGCGCTTGATGTAGTCGGTCGAGCCGGATTCGTCGGCGGCATCGACGACCTCCATTGGGCACTCGGGGTGCACGACCACGCGGACGCCGGGATGCATGGCGCGCGCGGCCTGGATCTGCTGCACGGTGAAGCGCTTGTGGACCGAGCAAAAGCCATGCCACAGGATGACTCTGGCGTCCGTCAGCTGCTGGGCCGTGTTGCCGCCGAGGAGCTTGTGCGGATTCCAGAGCGGCATCTGCTCGAGTGGAATGCCCATCGCCTTGGCGGTATTGCGGCCCAGGTGCTGGTCCGGAAAGAAGAGCACGCGCTGACCGCGCTCGAACGCCCAGTCGAGCACCGCTTTCGCGTTCGACGACGTGCAGACGATGCCGCCGTGGCGTCCGCAGAAGGCCTTCAGGGCGGCTGCGGAGTTCATGTAGGTCACGGGAATGACGGGCTGGCGGCCGTGTTGGTCGGGCGCTTCGCCAAACAGCGCCGAGAGTTCCTCCCAGCAGTCTTCGACGGTGTCGATGTCGGCCATATCGGCCATAGAGCAGCCGGCCGCGAGGTTCGGCAGCGAAACGGCCTGGTGCGGGCCGGAGAGCATGTCGGCGGTTTCAGCCATGAAGTGCACGCCGCAGAACAGGATGAGCTCCGCGTTGGGACGCGTCTTTGCCTGCTGGGCGAGCTGGAAGGAGTCACCCACAAAGTCGGCGTAGCGAATGACCTCGTCGCGCTGGTAGAAGTGGCCCATGATGACGAGGCGCTCGCCGAGCGAGGCCTTGGCGGCGCGGATGCGCAGGTCAAGCTCCGCGGCGGACGCCTGCCGATACTGCTGCGGCAGGACGCCCTGGAGCGGCATGCCGGCGGGCAGGACATCGCGCTGGGACGCCCCGGGACCGTAACCCGGAGTGGGGTCGATCAGCCACGGGCTCGCCGCGAGAACCGGGGAACAACTGCTTTTCGTGGGTGCTAGTCCTCGCTGTTCGTCGATTTGAATCAGCTGGATGGTGTCTTCTACAGAGTTCACGTGATGCTCCTCCGTTGCTGCTCGCCGCTCCAGCTCCCGAGTACGTGTACTGGCGCAACGTTGTTCTTCTTACTGTAACCTGCCTGCTGAAGGTTTGATGCTCGCCGCGCGCGGACGCTTCATGAGATGAACCTGCTCAGTGTGCGGAGCACGGGTATACTGGGGAACGGAAATGAGGGTTGGATGGCTGCGCTGATCGACGCAATAAACGTGAAACGCAAGATGGTGG
>CAXUDC010000247.1:0-2641 GCA_964249685.1 uncultured Acidobacteriaceae bacterium | reverse complement strand
GACCTCACCATGTTGACTTGGGAGTATCCCCTCCACACCCCGCACTCTGTACAATCGTCAAGCCCACACCACCCCACTCCTCACCCGAGGCAAGCAATGCCAACACTCCTAGGCGCACTCGACCAGGGCACCACCAGCACCCGCTTCATCCTCTTCAACCGCACCGGCAACATCCTCGCCCAGGCCCAAAAAGAGCACCAGCAAATCTATCCCAAGCCCGGCTGGGTAGAGCACAATCCCAAGAAATCTGGCAAAACACCTTGGAAGTCTCGAACAGGCCTGTAAAACAGCCAAACTCAATCCCGCAGACCTGGCCGCCCTGGGCATCACCAACCAGCGCGAAACCACCATCGTCTGGGACCGCCACACCGGCGAGCCCGTCTGTAACGCCTTCGTCTGGCAAGACACCCGCACCAGCGAATACGTAGCCGCCTTCGCCCGCGAAGCAGGCCAGGATCGCTTCCGCGCTCTCACCGGCCTGCCCCTCGCCACCTACTTTTCCGGCCTCAAGATCCGCTGGATCCATGACCACGTTGCAGGCGTCCGTGCCCGCGCCCACCGCGGCGACCTCCTCTTCGGAAACCTCGACGCCTTCCTCCTCTGGAACCTCACCGGAGGCACCGAAGGCGGCATCCACGCCACCGACGTCACCAACGCCAGCCGCACCCAGCTCATGAACCTCGACACCCTCGACTGGGACGAAGACCTGCTCAATCTCTTCGAAATCCCACGCTCCATGATGCCCCAAATCCGCTCCAGCTCCGGGCACTTCGGCACCGTGCAGGTCTCCTGCCTCCGCGGCACCTTCATCGGCGCGATGCTCGGCGACCAGCACGCCGCGCTCGTCGGCCAGACCTGCTTCCACCCCGGCCAGCTCAAAAACACCTACGGCACCGGCTGCTTCCTCGTCATGAACACCGGCGAAAAAAAGGTCATGTCCAGCCACGGCCTGCTCACCACGCTCGCCTACAAATTCGGCTCGCAACCCGCCGTCTATGCGCTCGAAGGCTCCATCGCCATCACCGGCGCGCTCGTCCAGTGGGTCCGGGACAACCTCGGCATGATCCGCACAAGCGAGGAGATCGAAACCCTCGCCCGCTCCGTCGACGACAACGGCGGCGTCTACATCGTGCCCGCCTTCTCCGGCCTCTACGCCCCGTACTGGAAGAACGACGCCCGCGGCGTCATCTGCGGCCTCACCCGCTATGCCAACAAGGGCCACATCGCCCGCGCTGTGCTCGAAGCCACCGCCTTTCAGACCCGCGAGGTCGTCGAAGCCATGGAGGCCGACTCCGGCATCGTGCTCGACCAGCTCCGCACCGACGGCGGCATGGTCGCCAACAACCTGCTCATGCAGTTCCAGGCCGACCTGCTCGGCCGCAAGGTCCTGCGCCCCGCCATGAAAGAGACCACCGCGCTCGGCGCAGCCTACGCGGCCGGCCTCGCCTGCGGCTTCTACGCCGACACGCACGACCTCACCAGCAACTGGTCCGTCGACCAGACCTGGCACCCCACCCTCGCCCCCACCGAGCGCGAACGCCTCTACAAGCAATGGAAAAAAGCCGTAACCCGCTCCTTCGACTGGATCGAAGATTAACCCGCCGCTCCTTGTTTGTCATTCCCGAAGGGAATCTGCGTTTCACTAGAAACTAACAACTAGTCACTAGCAACGACACGATCCCGCCCTCCAACAATCGCTCCCGCCATACAATCCCGGTAAGGAAACCAAAATGACCAAAGCCTTCCTCGGAGAACTCATCGCCGAAGCCGTAGCCGTCTTCATCGTCATCTCCATCGGCGACTCCGTCGCGGCCATGTACACCCTCTACGACCCCAGCCCCTACCGCCAGGCCTACTGGGGCGTCTGCATCACCTGGGGTCTCGCCGTCGCCATCTCCATCTACGCCACCGCCTCCGTCAGCGGCTGCCATGGCAACCCCGCCGTCACCCTCGCCCTCGCCTGCTTCCGCAAATTCTCCTGGCGCAAGGTCGTCCCCTACTGCCTCGCGCAGGTCGCCGGCGGCTTCCTCGGAGCCGGCATCGTCTACGCGCTCTTCTCTCCCGTCATCGACCTCTTCAACGCCGACCACCATCTCACCCGCGCCGCCGGCGGAGCCGCCAGCGTCTTCTTCACCCACCCCGCCACCGCCATCCTGCCCCTGCACGCCTTCACCGACGAGATCATCCTCACCGGCTTCCTCATCTTCGGCATCTTCGCCATTACCGAGCAGTACAATGAGCAGGCCCCCGGCGCCAACTCCGGAGCCCTCATCATCGGCTTCCTCGTCGCCTCCATCGGCGCCTCTATGGGCTTTCTGGAGTCGTGGGCCATCAACCCCGCCCGCGACCTCGGCCCCCGCCTCTTCTGCTTCGTCGCCGGCTGGGGCCCCTCCGCCTTCCCCTCCCCGGACCACTACTGGTGGATCCCCCTCGCGGCGCCGCTGCTGGGCGGCGTCCTCGGCGGCGGAGCCTACCAGCTCCTCATCCACCAGTTCCTCCCCGCCCGCAACCGAGCCCGCACCATGCCCCCTTTAACCTAAAACAACATAAGCGGGTGCCCCATTCATCACGGCTTCATCGTGATGAATGGGGTTTATCCTCAAAACTCACAGCTCATAGCTGACAGCTCCATCAACCCCGC
>CAXUDC010000246.1:0-2666 GCA_964249685.1 uncultured Acidobacteriaceae bacterium | reverse complement strand
CCCGAGGCCACGGGCCGGGGGCGGGACAAGAGCGTGGGCGCAGCCCACGGGAGCGCAGCGACGCACTCTTGTGGCGCGTCCGGCGCCGGTGGCATCACCCTCATCATTCCAACCTTCCCCGTTCACCTCCTTCCATTCCCCCACCTGCGGACGCGAACGGCGGCGGCGATTGCGACGGATAGGGCGAGATTGGATCAGTGCTTCCATCGACCACCGATCAGTGTCGGTATTGGCCGTGCTAGACCATTGTTGCTGCTTGAGACCGAAGCCTCCTCAGCCGGCAGTGGTCGAGCCTGAAGCGTTCGGAACCGAGGTCGTCGCTGGGCCAGCACAGGAAACCATCGGGTCGCGGCGTCACCCGAGTTCCAGCATGGCTCTACGACAGGCGGTGAGGCGCGGCTGGTCGCAACACCGAACAGTGTCGCTTATTGATTAGCAAGCACGCACTTGCTTGTTTGCGCGTTTACGTAAACGCGCAAACGCGCAGACCTAGCCTTCCTCTGTGTCGAGCATGGACTGGATCAGATTGAGCAGCATGTCCTGGTTTGTCTTCCGCGTCCTGATGCCCCGGAACTTCAGGCGCTCGTAGGTGTCGCGGTCCATCCTTACCGTGACCGCCACCATGCCCCCGAGCGCCTTGACGTTTGGCGGCAGCGGGGTGGGGGAACGCTCCTGCTGCGACGGAGGCTGGTCTGGAGGTGATGTCGTCTCGGCAACGCGCTCCTCAATTGAGCGAACCGACGCGCTCGCCTCGCCCTTCATGGGTTGACGTGGCGGCAGCACCATAGAGGTAGGTTTCTTGCTCATGCCACACGCTCCCGGTCGGTCTTGCTTGCGCGCTTACGCAAACGCGCACTGACGTATTGCCACAAGGCGCTGATCTCCTGGCTTGCCTTGCCGCCCGGGGCCAGCTCGGCAGCAGACCGGCCATCGTTGAAGCTTCCGCTGTAGTCCACACGATCGACCAACTCGGTTGGCGCCACCGTTCCGAACCCGCTCAGCCCTCGGATGGCATCGCTGCTGATCCGTGTCTTCGGTTTCACGGCGTTCAGGACGAAGGTCATGGGACGTCCTTCGCGCTCAACCAGGTCGCAGAACTCATACAGGGTCTCGATGTCCAGGATGCTCGGACGTGATGGGATGAGCACCAGGTCCGCCGCTCGGATCACGGTGCGGACGTGCGAAGTGATCGCGCCTGGAGTATCCACGATGACGAGCTTGGCACCACCGGCGTCCAAGGTGCGGAGCTGCGCCTCAATCTCGGCGACGTTGATCTCGACCAGGGCAGGGGTGTCCGCCTGCCTGCGGTTCCACCACTTCGACAACGTGCCCTGTGGGTCAACGTCGATCAGAGTGACTGGACCATGGCCGCGCATCTCAGCCTCGACGGCGAGGTTGGCGCAGATGGTCGTCTTCCCCGTCCCGCCTTTCTGGGCCGCCAGCACCAGGACATCCATAGCTGCTCCACGCTTACGCAAATACGCACACGCGCACTGACGCAAGCACAAAATCATGTTCTTGTTGGCGAAGCAAGCCGCGTAGGAAACGAGAGTATTTCGGATCTGACGACATCAGAGGTCTTCGTCGCCAAGCCGGCGTTGCAGCATGAGAGATTGTGCCATACGCAGAACAGCGCCAAGTCTCTCACTCCCGAATCGGCCGCCCGCAACACTCCGGGCTGCACGCCGGCGCAGCGCACGAGCATTGGCCATAGCCCAGGTTCAGTCCCGACACTTGGCAGGACTGAAGGAGAATGACGATCCATGCCCATGTCCAACTCGCCGCGGCAGAATGACGACAGTAATGATGCCGTCACCAAGTTTGAGGAGGTCCGGATGCGCCTGGCTCTGGAAAAGCTGGGCACCAAGAGCACGCCGCCGGTCCGCAGTAGGTCCAGCAGTGCCAATACTGGCAGTGTCGCCAGCACAGCCCATGCTACTCCCCGGCGCCGGCACAAGTTCACGCGAGAGGGTGAGGTGCCGGTCGAGCGCATGCCACCCCCGGTTCGCAGTCCGGGCGACCTGCAGCGGGAGCTGACCGAGGAGCGCGCATCCCGGCAGCGGGCTGAGCAGGCCCTAGCCAATGTCCAGGCCACCATCGGCACGTTGCAGGCTTCCCTGTCACAGTCAGAGCAGGCTGCGCGGACGGCTCGCGAGGCCGTCGAGGAACGGGAGGCTGCAATGGCGGGGCTGCGCGCCAAGTTGCAGCACGCAGCCGTCGAACTGGAAGCTGCGCTGGCCAACAGGCCAGCGGTACCGCCGAAGACTAAGGCGAGGCGGAGCACCACGGCACAAGCTTACGCGAAGCGGGTCAAGGCTGCATCCGGGGTCACGGACCCACAGCCGATTAAGTGGTGGCTGCCGCTGATGTAGCGTTCCAGCCGTGAGCACTCCGCAGCTGGTCGTCAAAATACCAACCGGGCGCCTGCCCCATTATCGGCAAATCCGAGCAGGAAGCTGCGCTGTTCGCGAGCACGAGCGCCGATGATTGCAAGCGCGTACCGCTAGGTGCTGGCTCTGGGCTGGAAACTCGAACGGCTCACGCAGCCTGCGGTGAGTTCCACTTCGGCTGGCGCGCGTTGGCGAGATGCTGCCCAAGGTGCCGAGCGCCCGCGCCTCGACTGCCCCCGGCAGGAAGGGATGGTTGACCCCCGAACCGGGCGGACC
>CAXUDC010000245.1:0-2679 GCA_964249685.1 uncultured Acidobacteriaceae bacterium | reverse complement strand
GCGGAGCCGGTGCAGACGACGGAGTTGGTGGATTTGCCGAAGATGGCGCCGATGCCGCCGGTGCAGAGAATGATGGCGTCGGCGGGGAAGGTGCGGACCTCCATGGAGCGGAGGTCCATCGCGCAGACGCCGCGGCAGACGCCGTTGTCGTCGAGCACGGAGGAGAGGAACTCCCAGCCCTCGTACTTGGTGACCTTGCCTTCGGACTCGTAGCGGCGGACCTGCTCGTCGAGGGCGTACAGAAGTTGCTGGCCAGTGGTGGCGCCGGCGAAGGCCGTACGGTGGTAGAGCGTGCCGCCGAAGCGGCGGAAGTCGAGCAGGCCCTCGGGGGTGCGGTTAAAGGGCACGCCCATGCGGTCGAGCAGATCAATGATGGCGGGACCCTGCGCGGTCATGTTCTTGACGGGGGTCTGGTTGGCGAGGAAGTCGCCGCCGTAGATGGTGTCGTCGAAGTGCTTGGAGACGTCGTCGCCTTCGCCTTTGAGGTTCTTGGCAGCGTTGATGCCGCCCTGGGCGCAGACGGAGTGTGAACGCTTGACCGGAACGATCGAGAAGAGGTCGACGGTGCCGCCGGCTTCGGCGATCTTGATGACGGCGGAGAGGCCGGCTAGGCCTCCGCCGACGACGATGATGCGGGGTGTAGTTGCTGCTGCCATTGATACCTCAGGGGCTAAAGCCCTGTCGCAATCTGTGCTTCTACGGCACGGCTGAAGCCGTGCCCTTCCATGCTCTGGCTAAGCAAAAGCCGTCATCGCACGTCGCCTGGCTGCTTGGGATTCGTGGTGCCGGGTGCTGCTGTTGTCGGCGCGGGGAGCGTGATGCCGGCGGGTTGCGCGGCCATGACGTCGGCGGGGGCGTTGGGGTACTTCCAGACGACGGCGTACATGCTGATGAAGCCCATGACGCAGAGCGCGGCACCGAGGCCGCCCCAGGCGTAGCCGGATTTGCGGCGGGCCTTGACGCCCGGCGTGATGCCCCACTTGGCGCAGAAGAGCCAGCCGCCGTAGGCGAAGTGCCAGCAGGTGGCAATCATCGCGATCGCGTAGATGGCGAACATCCAGGGGTTGGAGAGCTCGTGCTGCACCTTGGCGAAGGCGGCGCCGGGGTGCTCAGGCAGCGAGACGCCCGAGAAGCGCTGCCGCCAGACGTGCTGGATGATGTACGCGAGCGCGATGATCCCGGTGACGCGCTGGGTGAGGTAGGCCCAGTTGCCGGCCCAGGGGTAGACATTGACGTTGGAACGGCCGCGGAACGAGATCCATACGCCGTAGCCCGCGTGGTACGCGAGCGGAATGAAGATGAAGGCCCACTCGAGGATGCGGACGAGGGGAAGGCTGTTGAGGAACTTGACCTGCTGCGCGTAGGCGAGGGGGCCGTTCCAGGTCTCGAAGTTGGAGACGATGTGCTCGATCAGGAAGGCGCCGATGGGGACGATGCCGGTGAGTGAGTGCAGCTTGCGCAGCAGAAAGCTGTGACCTTCGCCGGCACGGAGTGGCTGTACGCCACGGCGCTTGCCCTGCTGGGCGTTGTCGGCGGGGGCCATGGGTGCGGCAGCGGCCATCGGGGGTCCTCGTGGGGCAGCGGCGACGCGAGACAGCGTGGGGACCGGGCCAAATTTGATTATTCTGCCGCCGAAATTGGGGGTCAAGAGACGAACGGGGGATTTGCCCGTTTATCGGGCACTTTGTGCGACGTCTCCTTTCCCGCGAAAGCGTGTGTTGTTTTTGTGACCTTTCGCTACAGGAATGTGCGTTTTAGAGCGGCTTTTGTGCGTTTTCGATGCGTGCGTCCCCAAACTGCGCCAGAAGCGCGCGGAAGGCGTTGCCGCGATGACTCACCGCCCACTTCTCGCTCGCGCCAAGCTCGGCGAGGGTGAGGCCCCGAGCGGGTAAAGCGAACAGGGGATCGTAGCCGAAGCCATTGTCGCCGCGTGGAGCGTCGAGGAGGTCGCCGAGGACCTCGCCCTCGGCGCGCAGCAGGACCTCGCCGTCGCGGGCAAGCGCCAAGGCACAGCGGAAGCGGGCGCCGCGAGCGATGTGACCGCCGCCCGCGATCTCGAGCTGGTGAAGAAGCGAAAGGACGCAGCGGTTGTTGCGTTCGTCCTTTGTCAGGCCCGCATCAGGCTCGAAACCCAGATCGTCGGCGAAGCGGGCGGAGCGAACACCGGGGTCGCCGCCGAGCGCGTCGACTTCAAGGCCGGAGTCGTCGGCGAAGACAAGCAGGCCGGGGGCGAGGCGGGAGTAGGCGACGGCCTTCAGGGCGGCGTTGCCGGCGAAGGTGGGCGCGTCCTCGACCGGCTCAGGCATGGCGGCGAGGCCGGGCAGGGGAAGGACGTCGAGGTTTGCGAGGCGGGCGGCGTCGGCGAACTCGCGCAGCTTGCCGGCGTTGGTGGTGGCAGCGTAAAACCTCCGGGTCATGTCCGTCAGATGAGCGCCACCGGTTCCGATGAGCATAGATCCCGGAGATTCCAGATTGGCTCCCTGGGTGCGTCCCCCTCCATGGAGAATGCTGCATCGACCACGTTCCGGGGCGCATCAGCTTAGAGCAGGAGAGATTATGCCCAAGGCTGTGCGTTTTCATGAGTTTGGTGGACCCGAGGTGTTGAAGATCGAGGATGTCGTGACACCCGAGCCCGGACCGGGAGAGGTGGTGCTGAAGGTATCCGCAGTGGGCCTGAAC
>CAXUDC010000244.1:0-2737 GCA_964249685.1 uncultured Acidobacteriaceae bacterium | reverse complement strand
CTCAGCGTAGGAACGCGCTCAACTCGGTAGCGGCATTGCGCAGCGGCACCAGAAAATTTGATTGCATGTCGAAGACCGGCATTCGCGGCGCGTTGCCCGAGAGGTTCACCGTCGCGATCACCCGCCCGCCCGGCCCATAGACCGGCACGGCGAGCGACCGCAGCCCTACCTCCAGCTCCTGGTCGACCAGCGCGTAGCCCAGCCGGCGGACGTTGCGCAGAGCCAGCCGCAGCTTCTCGGCCGATGTGATCGTGCGCGTCGTGTGCGGCGTCAACTCGACCCGCGCCAGGTATTGCTCCAGTTGGTCCGGCGGCAGGAACGCCAGCAGCACGCGGCCCATGGACGTGCAGTACGCCGGCAGCCGCGACCCGATGTGCAGGTCCACCGCCATCACGCGCGACGGCACCTGCGTCCGCGCAATGTAGACGATATCGTCGCCATCGAGCGTCGCCACCGAGAACGATTCGCGCAGCGTCCCGGACATGCGCTCGAGGATCGGCTGGGCGGCTGTCGAAAGCGTCGACGAGGTCGTATAGGTGTGCGAGAGCGAGAGCATCCGCGGTCGCAGCGCATACCTCTGCCCGTCCTCCGCGCCCGCAAACCCCAGCTTGGACAGCGTATACAGGCAGCGCCGGACCGCCGCCCGGCTCAGCCCGGTCTTGACCGAAAGCTGCGAGATCGTCATCTGCGGCGACTGCTGCGTGAACGCCTGGATGACGATCAAACCGCGCGCCAGCGAGGTCATAAAGTTCGGATCGCCCTGGTAGATATCGAGCGAAGAGGCCGGCGTAGGGCGGGCCGGCTTGGCCGCGGCGGAAGACTCAGCCGGCGATGCGGGAAGGGAAGCCATGAGCAATTTCCTCCACCGTCTAACCTGATCGTGCTTGGCATGATCGTGCGATAGACGGACTAGCTATACGATAAACGCACGAGGCGCTCGCCGCAAGTCCCGCCCGCGTCCCACCGTCACGCCCTTGCTTTAGACTGGTCGAGTCCTACGCTGCAGCACTTCGAACCACGGGAGACACACGGCATGACGGCATTGACCGAGACCAAGAGCTGGAAGGCCCTCCAGGCCCACGCGGCAGAGATCAAGACCACCACCCTCAAGCAGCTCTTCGCCGACGACCCCGCCCGCGGTACACGCCTGAACGCCGAGGCCGCTGGCATCTTCCTGGACTACAGCAAGAACCGCGTCACCGACGAGACCCTGAAGCTGCTCATCGCCGTCGCCGAAGAAGCCGGCCTCGAAGCCAAACGCGACGCCATGTTCGCCGGTGAAAAGATCAACACCACCGAGGGCCGCGCCGTGCTGCACGTCGCCCTGCGCGCGCCTGCGGATGAAAAGATCCTGGTCGACGGCGAGAACCAGGTTCCGCTCGTCCACCAGGTGCTGGACAAGATGTCCGGGTTCGCGGACAAGATCCGCTCGGGTGCCTGGAAGGGCGTTACCGGCAAGCCGATCAAGAACGTCATCAACATCGGCATCGGCGGATCGGACCTGGGCCCCGTCATGGCGTATGAGGCGCTGCGCCACTACTCCCAGCGCGACCTGACCATGCGCTTCGTCTCGAACGTCGACGGCACCGACTTCGCCGAGGCCGTACGCGACCTTGCCCCCGAAGAGACCCTCTTCCTCGTCGCGTCCAAGACCTTCACCACGCTCGAGACCATGACCAACGCGCACTCCGCCCGCGACTGGACGCTCGCCACGCTCAAGGACGACGCGGCCATTGCCAGGCACTTCGTCGCCATCTCGACCAACGACAAGGAGGTCGCCAAGTTCGGCATCGATACCGAAAACATGTTCGGCTTCTGGGACTGGGTCGGCGGGCGCTACTCCATGGATTCGGCCATCGGGCTCTCGACCATGATTGCCATCGGCCCAGACAACTTCCGCGCGCTGCTCGCCGGTTTTCACGCCATGGATGAGCACTTCCGCAGCACGCCGCTCGCGCAGAACCTGCCCGTCCTGATGGGCCTGCTCACCGTCTGGTACACCGACTTCTTCGACGCCCAGACCGTCGCCATCCTGCCCTACGAGCAGTACCTGAAGCGCTTCCCGGCCTACCTGCAGCAGCTCACCATGGAATCCAACGGCAAGCACGTCACGCTCGACGGCCAGCACGTCACCTACTCCACCGGCCCCGTCTACTGGGGCGAGCCCGGCACCAACGGCCAGCACTCCTTCTACCAGCTCATCCACCAGGGCACGCGGCTCATCCCGTGCGACTTTATCGGCTTCTTCAAGACGCTGAACCCGCTTGGCCGCCACCACGACATCCTGATGGCCAACGTCTTCGCCCAGGCCGAAGCGCTCGCGTTCGGCAAGACCGCCGAGCAGGTCAAGGCCGAAGGCGTCGCCGAAGCGCTGATCCCGCACAAGGTCTTTGAGGGCAATCGCCCCTCAAACACCATCCTCGCCGCGGCCCTCACCCCGGAGGTCCTCGGCAAGCTCGTCGCTCTCTACGAGCACTCCGTCTTCACCCAGGGCGCTGTCTGGAACATCGATTCGTTCGATCAGTGGGGCGTCGAGCTGGGCAAGATTCTCGCAACCCGCATTCTTGGCGAGCTCGAATCCGACGCCGCCCTGACCCACGACACAAGCACCAACGCCCTGATCGACCGCTACCGCAAGAACAAGTAACCAGCTCGTTGTTTGCTCAACGTGCGTGCCGTGTTTACCGTCGCGCAGAGTTGCGCCCGCAACATGATTCAAGACGGGAACCAGGGCGGC
>CAXUDC010000243.1:0-2749 GCA_964249685.1 uncultured Acidobacteriaceae bacterium | reverse complement strand
GCAAGCACGTCCTCGAGTACGACGACGTCATGAACAAGCAGCGCGAAGCCGTCTATGGCCTGCGCAAGCAGTTGATGGAGGGCGTCGACCAGAAGCAGCTCATTACCGAGGACTACACGAGCACTATCCTCTCGAACATCCTCGACGAGAACGCACCCGAAAAGACCACACGCGACGAGTGGAAGATGGACAAGCTGTTCGAGGCCGTCTACGACGTCTTCGGCGCGAACTTCGGGCCTGAAACCATCGCGACCAGCGGTTCCTCCGAGACCGCGCTCAGCGACGGTGCCGCCACCGCACTCGCCATCACGGCCCCCAACCCCTCCGCTATCGACCAGGACCTCTCCCGTCACGAGCTCGGCGAGGCCATCTTCGACCGGCTCCGCGCGCGCTACGACATCAAGGAAGAGATCCTCTCGCCGACGCAGATGCGCTACCACGAGCGCATCGTGATGCTCTCCGTCCTCGACGGCTTATGGAAGGACCACCTGCTCGCCATGGACCACCTGAAGGAGGGCATCGGCCTGCGCGGCTACGCCCAGCAGGACCCGCTCGTGGCGTACAAGAAAGAGTCCTTCGACATGTTCGAGACCATGATGCTCCGCTTCCAGGAAGACACCGCCCGCCACCTGTTCCGGATGCAGATCATCGGCCCCGACGGCCAGCCCATCGAGACCCCCGAGCAGCTCGCCGCCGCCCAGGCCGCCAACGCCCAGCCCCAAACTATTGACGCTACCCCTACCCCGGCGGCGTTCCCCACTATCCCCACCCGGCAGCCCAGCACCACCATCGACGCGCTCGAGCAGGAGTTCCTCAAGCGCAAGGAGCGCGAGCTCGGCCAGGCCCGCGAAGCCGGAGCGGGCGTCCTCGACGAAACCCCCACCCAGACCTTCGCCGGAGAGAAGGTAGGCCGCAACGACAAGTGCCCCTGCGGCTCCGGCAAGAAGTTCAAAAATTGCCACGGCGCTACCGCCTGACACACCCAGAAAAGCCGGCTGCCGGGGCGCTCATCCATACGGTCGGGTGCCCCATGTATCGCGGTGAAGCCGCGATACATGGGGCACCCGGTGCAGTCTGCTCACCACATGCCCCAAACCAAATCACTTCACCAGATCCTCAAACAGCAACTTGGCCTTCGTCGCCAGCGTAACCGCTCCCTCCCCATCCCCACCCTTGATCGCCACCTGCGCCTGCGCCTCAAAATACCGCACCCGCACCAGCCCGTCCTTCTGCTTCTGCTTCCAGTCTGAAGGCAGCGCACCAATGCGCTTCTCGAGCCCCGCGATCAGGTCGGTCGCCTGCTGCAGCTTGGCCGGGCTGGAATCCCCCCCAGCCGTCAAGGCCCCGATCGCCTCTGCGGGCGCCATCCCCGAGCTCGCCACCTCCACCGGGGCCACGGGCGCAACCACCACTGGCGCTTTCTTCTTCACCTTGCGAACCTTTTTCGGCGGCAACTCCTTCGGCGGCAGCGGTGGCCCGGGCTCTACCGGCAGCTTAGCCACCAGCGGAGGCTCCGGCGCCTTTTCTAGCGGCACCGTCGACGGTAGCGGCACCGGCACATACACCGCCGTCTGCTTATGCCGGCAACCCGTAAGCGCCAGGCCGAGCAGTCCAATCGCCGCAATCTGTAACCAGTTCCTCAAGCCGCCCTCTCCATCCTGCTCTCCGCCACCGGCAGCCGCAGCGTAAACTTCGCGCCCGCGCCCACTTCGCTCGCCACCTCGACCGCGCCGCCATGCATCTGCGCGATCCTGTATGTCATTGCCAGGCCAATCCCGCTGCCCTTGGTTTTCGTTGTAAAGTACAGCTCAAAGATACGGGGCAGCAGCTCCGGTGCAATCCCCTGTCCCTGGTCCGTAATCTCGATCAAACCACAATCCTGCTCTCGCCGTACGGCAATCTGCAAATTTCCCCCGCCAGGCATGGCCTGCATGGCATTCAGCACCAGGTTCAGCAGCGCCTGCCGCAGCGCCTCGCCGTCCGCCCTGACCAGCACGGGTTCAGCCTGCACCCGCACGTCCACGCCCTGCTCCACCATCTCGGCAGAGGTCAGCTCGACCACCGCATCCACCACGTCCACCAGCTCCACCTCGGCCAGGCTCAGCTCCATCGGCCGCGTAAAGTCCGCCAGCGTCGTCACCACCCGGTCCAGCCGCGCCATCTCCCCGGCGAGCACCTCCACGTGCCGCATCGCGCCGCCCAGAAACTCCCTGCCCTGCCCCGCAATCTCCAGCTTCCCGCGCAGCAGCTCCAGGTGGACCACCATTGCGTTGATTGGATTCTTCACCTCATGCCCCACCCCCGCGGTCAGCCGGCCCACCGCCGCCAGCCGCCGCGAGACCTCCAGCTCCCGCTCCAGCCGCAGCGCGGACCCCGTATCCCGCAGCGTCAGCAGCGTCCCCATCTTGCGCCCCGTGCGGTCCTCGATCCGGTCGAGCGAGAACTCCACCTCACGCCCATCTTCGAGCCGCAGCGTCCTGGCCACCACCTTCGCCTCATGCTCAAAGGCGTCGCGCACCGCCGTGCCCAGCGCCGTTTTGACCGAGAACAACTCCCACAACTCCTGCCCCACCATCGGCTTGCCGTCCGACTCCAGAAAGTTTGCCACCGCGTCCGACACCATCACCGCGCGCCGTTCCGCGGTAAACAGCACCACGCCATCGCGCAGCGTGTCGAGCATCTGGTCCAGGTTCGCCTGCAGGTCCGTATAGCCGGCCTCGGTCGTGCGCATCTGCCGGCCCAGCCGGTC
>CAXUDC010000242.1:0-2827 GCA_964249685.1 uncultured Acidobacteriaceae bacterium | reverse complement strand
CACCGAAATGACGACCCGCCGTGTGACCATCTCCCACTACGGTGGACACGGGTTACGACCTACGCGGCCGTGGCGAGTTCTTCGTTGTTGGTGGGCGTGATGTAGCCGATGCCCGAGTGGAGGCGATGCCGGTTGTACAACCCCACGCCATAAGACCCACGGTATCGAGGCTGGCGACGAGATGCTGGTGGCCTATGCCTGGCATCCCTGGGCTGGACACCTGGTTTGCATTTACGAGACCATCGAGCGGCCGACGGGTATTCAAGCGCGGTGTCGCCTGACGGGTGCCGATGGTGTCCGGTTGCGCGAGGTTCCGCTCTGGATGTTCGACGCGGCGGTTTGCCGACTGATATGGACGGCACCGGAGCCGGTCGCGGCACCATCTGCTCTGGCGGCGTTGCGGCTGCTGCTGTCGGAGGCGACGGGCGGCGCGGCGGCGGTAGCATCCCCCGCTCACCACTGCGGGGACCGCCATGCAACGCCCTCATCGCCGGCCACGGACGCCGGAGCACCAGCCCGACCTATTCCCTCCCAGTCCTCTGGCAGCACCGGGCGCGGCGCCCGCATGGGATGCCTTGCCGGACCGGACACAGCAGGCGCTGACGGGGTTGCTGGCCCGCCTGTTCATGGCGCACGTCGGCGTCTCCGCGCCGGCCGGGAGTGACGCTGATGAGCGCTGAGAAGGTCTGCGCGCAGCACCTGGCGCGCCGGGCGGTGCTCTACGTCCGCCAGTCCTCGGCCTACCAGGTCCAGTACAACAGGGAGAGCCAGGTTCTCAAGTATGCGATGCGCGAGCGGCTGGCCCAGCTCGGGTGATCGGAGGTCGAGGTCATTGACGATGACCTCGGGTGCTCGGCGGCCGGCGGCGTCGCACGGGCTGGCTTCGAGCGCATGGTCGCCGAGGTCTGCCTGGGCAAGGTCGGCGCGGTAGCCGCGCGCGAGGTGTCGCGCTTTGCACGCAATAGCCGTGACTGGCAGCAGCTCGTCGAGATGTGTCGCGTGGTCGATACCTTGCTGATCGACCAAGAAACCGTCTACGCGCCGCGGGACGGCAACGACCGGCTGCTGCTGGGCCTCAAGGGCAGCCTCAACGAATACGAGCTCGACCTGCTGCGCCAGCGCTCGCTCACGGCGCGGCACGAGAAGGCCCGGCGCGGCGAACTCGTCGTCATCGCTTCGGTCGGCTTCATCAAGGCCGGGGACCGGCTGGAGAAGGACCCGGACCTGCGGGTGTAGGAGGCGATTGGGCGCGCGATCGGCAAGGTCGCCGAACGCGGCAGCGTCCGGCAGGCACTGTTGTGGTTTCCGGAGCACAAGCTCGACCTACCGGCCCGAACGAGCAGCGGCGAGGTGGTGTGGCGTCGCCCGCGCTACTCCACCCTCCACCAGCTCATCGCCAACCCCGCCTACGGCGGCGCATATGCCTACGGCAAGACGGGCGTCAGTGTGCATTACAACGGCTCGGGCGCCATCGTCCGCTCACGGCGCAAGGCTGTGGCGGAATGGCTGGCGTTGAAGCCTGGGGCGCACGAAGGTTACATCGATTGGGACCGCGCGGAGGCGATCCGGAAGATGGTGAGCGAAAACGTCCCGGCCGCCGACGGTCACGGGGCGCCCAAGCATGGGGCCGCGCTGCTGGCCGGGCTGCTGCGCTGCCGCCGCTGCGGCTAGAAGTTGACCCTCCAGTACACCGGGGCGAAGCACAACATCCCCCGCTACGTCTGCACCCGCGGGCGGCTCGACTATGGCGAGGCAAGCTGCATCGGCTTTGGTGGGTTGCGCGTGGATGACGCCGTAGAAACGGCGCTGCTTGCTGCTGTCCGGCCAGCCGCCGTCGAGGCCGCACTGGCCGCACAGGCGCAAGCCACGGCGCGGCGTGACGAGGCGCGGGAGGCCTTGTCGCGCGACCTTGAGGCAGCGCGCTACGCCGCTGCGCGCGCGTTTCGGCAATACGACGCCTCCGACCCCGAGAACCGCCTTGTCATGGGCGAGCTGGAGACGCGCTGGAACCGCGCGCTGGTGCGCGTGGCAGAACTCGACGGGCGCATCGCCGATCAAGACGCCGCCCTGCCGCGGCGACCTGCTGTGCCGCTCTCGTTTGTAGCGCTTGCCGAGGACCTCCAGACTGTCTGGGCAGCGCCAGCGACCGACGCCCGGCTCAAGAAACGTATTGTCCGCACCGTGATCCAAGAGGCTGTTGCCGACCTCGACGACGCCACTGCCGAGATCGTCGTCGTCCTCCACTGGGTGGGCGGCGCCCACACCGAGCACCGGCTGCCGCGCCGCCGGCGGGGCCAGCGCAACAGCACGTCGCCCGACATCGTCAGCGCCGTGCGCGACCTTGCGCTGATCATGAAGGACGACGCCATCGCCGTCGTCCTCAACCGCATTGGTCTTCGAACCGGCTACAACAACCGATGGACCCGCGAACGGGTGACCTCGCTGCGCTCGCAGCACAAGGTTCCTGTCCACACCAAGGCCACAGACGGCATTGAGCCGTGGCTCACCCTGAACCGGGCCGCAGCCGCCGTCGGCGTGGCAGCACGGACGCTGCGGCTAGCCGCCGAGCGGAGCGAGATTTACGCCAGGCACCCGCTCGAAGGCGGCCCGTGGCTCTTTCAGCGCGCCGACCTGGAAGGACCGGCCGCGCAAAGCCTCGCTCAGCGCGCCCAAGGCAACCCAGGACACCCCGCGGTATCGGTCCCAGCACAGCAAAACCTGTTCCCATCAGCAACATAGGGAGATGTGCGTTGTGATGAATGATTGTACCAACCCTCAATGGCCTGGAACAGGGCCGTGCGCGCTGCCTGCCGGGTGTCGAACGGGC
>CAXUDC010000241.1:0-2848 GCA_964249685.1 uncultured Acidobacteriaceae bacterium | reverse complement strand
CTGCGATCAGCCGGACATCGTGGCCCTGCTTGCGTAAGGCACGCCCGAGGAAGTGAGCTCCGGAGCAAGCCTCCAAACCGATCAGCGACGTCTGCAAGTTGGCGGTGTAGGTCAGCAGCTGCTTCTGGGTGAACTTCTTCTTCACCAGCACCTTGCCTGCCTCTCCCAGCGCCACCAAGTGAGAGGTCGTCTTGCCCAAGTCGATGCCAATCGAGCGTATCTGCATGTCGATCATCCTCCTGTCACAGCTTGCTCCAGCCCCGCGACTGGGGATGAAAAAAGCAAGCGGCGGACCATCTCATTAACGCCGTTCTCGCCAGCATTCATAGATTTGTGAAGTGATTGCGCCTTTACGGGTTGGATGGCGCGAAGAAGCGTTCGACGTCGGTGATGTCGGTGGTGCGCCGGTAGGCCGGTAGTGAGTCGAGGAAGATTTTGCCGTAGCGCGTGGTGCGGATGCGGGGGTCGAGCAGCATGAGGACGCCACGGTCGGTGAGCGAGCGGATGAGGCGGCCGAAGCCCTGTTTCAGCGTGAGGACGGCCTGCGGGATCTGGAGGTCGTTGAAGGCGTTGCCGCCCGCCGCCGCGATCGCATCCGTCCGGGCCTTGGTGATCGGGTCAGTGGGGACGGCGAAGGGCAGGCGGTCGATGATGACGCAGCTGAGCTGCTCGCCCTGCACGTCAACCCCCTGCCAGAAGGAGCCCGTGCCGAAGAGAACCGCGTTGGGCGTGTTGCGGAACTGCTCGAGCAGCACGTGGCGTGGCGCGGAGCCCTGCAGCAGCAGTGGAAACGGCAGCTCGCAGAGCAGGCGGTCGTGCATGTCGCGCATGGCGGCGTAGCTGGTGAAGAGGCAGAAGGCGCGGCCGCGGGTGATCTCAAGTACGCGGCGAATCCGCTCGGTGGCCTGCCGGGTGAAATCCGGGCTGCGCGGGTCGGGCATGTTGTCCGGCAGGTAGAGCAGCGCCTGTTTGGGATAGTCGAAGTGGCTGGGCACGACGAGTTCCTTGGGGAACGGGACGCCGAGACGCTTGGCGAGATGCGCGAAGCCGGGTGTACCGTCCTTGGCCGCGACCGTGAGCGTGGCGGAGGTGAGGACGACGGCGCCGAAGCGGGTGAAGAGCGTGTCGGCGAGGAGCTCGGAGACGTCGATGGGTGTGGCCTGGAGGGGGGTGGAAAAGGTCTGGTGGGCCATTTCCGGGGCTGCGCCAGGCGGAAAAGCAGATCCCTGCGTTTCGCTGCGGGATGACAAGCCATTTTGTGGCGGGTTAACTGGCGACGGGTTGACCAGCGCGGTGGGGCGCGGTTGGTTGCGGGCGGCATTGCGGAGGTTGGAGGTGGCACGGCGTTCGATCCAGAAGACCTGGTTCTTGTCGTCAGCTTCCAGCAGGAACTTGAGGTGATGGCGAATGTCGGCGGCACGTTTGCGCAGGCCGGCGGCCTCGTCGACCTCGTGCAGGCGCTCAAGCTCGCCTTCAAGGCGGGTGAGCGCGTTGGCGGTGGCGAGGTAGGCGTCGCCGCGAACTTCCAAAAAATCGGCACGATCGCTGAACTCGAGGCGGCCGAGGTGGGAAGGCGGCGCGGGCAGCGACGAGAAGAACATGCGGGACCGCTCGCGCAGGCTGGCGGTGGCGCTCTCGATCGCGGAGGTGCTGACGTTTTTGGCGCGGAGCATGTTTTCGGTGTCGCGCGCGAGCTCGTCGAAGCGGGCGTTGGAGAGCGCAATGCCGAAGTACTGGCTGGCCACGTCTTCGAGCTCATGAGCCTCGTCGAAGATGACCGCCGCGGCTTCGGGGAGGATGCCCGCGTCGACCCCTTCGCCGACCTGCTGCTTGATATTGAGGTCCGCGAAGAAGAGGTGGTGGTTGACGATGATGAGCTCAGACTCAAGCGCCTTGCGGCGCATGCCGGTGATGTAGCAGGGCTCGACGTTGGGGCAGGTCTGGCCGAGGCAGACTTCGGTGCGCGCGTCGAGCTTGGGCCAGAGCGCCGAGTTCTCCGGGAGTGCATCAATTTCGGCGCGGTCACCGGTCTCCGTGGTGCGTTCCCACTGCAGAATGGCGTGGAACTGCTGGATGTCGTCGAGGCCGGAGAGGATGGGATTGTCGCGCAGGGCGTAAAGCTTTTGCTTGCAAAGGTAGTTCGCGCGGCCCTTCATCACGCAGACTTTCAGCGGGCCGAGGATGCTTTCGAGGAACGGTATGTCCTTAAGCGCGATCTGCTCCTGCAGGTTCTTGGTGCCTGTGGAGATGATGATGCGCTGCTTGTGCTCGCGGGCGTGGCGCAAGGCGGGCAGCAGGTAGGCAAGGGTCTTGCCCGTACCGGTGCCAGCTTCGACGATGAGGTGACGGCGGTCGTTGAAGCTCGCCTCGATGGCCTTGGCCATGGCGAGTTGGCCGGGACGCTGCTCGTAGTGGAGTGACGACTTCGAGAGTGGGCCGTGGCTGGAGAAGAACTCGTGCAGCGTGGGCAATTCCGCAGCTTCGCGGGCCTCCGAGAGCGGGGTCTTGCGGGCTACTTCGGCTTGGGGGTACGTGGCCACGGCGCTTCGTCGAAATCCTTAAGTCCATGATAGTCGCCGTTTGTTCGCCCCAAGGTTGCCGTATGTGCCGCGACGTCCACATGCGACGATGGTGTTGACCGAAACGGGAAGGCACTCACGATGGCACCGAAGCGCGAAATCAAGAAGCGGATGGGCAAGAAGCACCGGCAGGCGAGCACGCGGCCCAAGCTGGGCAAGGGTCCGGCGAAGGGTGCGCGTAAGGGCTCGGCGACGACCGGGGCGGTGGCGCCGAAGAACCGCAAGAAGCTCGCGACAAAGCGGGCGGCGGAGGAGAAGAAGCAACGGAC
>CAXUDC010000240.1:0-2887 GCA_964249685.1 uncultured Acidobacteriaceae bacterium | reverse complement strand
CGCCCTTCCGCCTCGCGCCGCTCGCGAAACTCCTTGGGCGTCGGGATTGGCTCGAGCCCGCGGCCGGCGAACATCTCCACAAAGACGTGCTGCATCTCGTCCTTGATGAGCCCGTTGGTCGCAAACACCTCGCGCGAGTCCAGCGTGAACTTGCTGCCGTCGAAGTGCGTCAGTGTCCCGCCGGCCTCTTCGACCAGCAGGTACCCGGCGCTCGTATCCCATGGGTTCAGTTTGAACTCCCAGTAGCCGTCCAGCCGCCCGCACGCCACGTACGCCAGGTCCAGCGCCGCCGACCCTGCCCGCCGCACGCCATGCGAGCGCAGCGTAATCTCATGGTAAAAATGCACGTTCGGCGAGCGGTGCCGTTTGTGCGATGGAAACCCGGTCCCCGTCAGCGCCTCCTGCAGCGACTTCACCCTGCTGACGTGGATTGCGCGCCCGTTCAGCCACGCACCCTTGCCGCGTTCGGCCTGGAAGCACTCATCGCGCAGCGGGTCGTAGATTACGCCGGCGACCATCTCGCCGTCCTGGTCCTCGGCAAGGCCCGGCCGGCGCCGCTCCAGCCCCAGTACCACGCAGAACACCGGGAATCCATGCGCAAAGTTCGTCGTGCCGTCGAGCGGATCGACATACCAGCGGTACTCGCCCGCGAGCCGTTCCCGCGTCCCCTCTTCGCCGTAGATGCCGTGCTCGGGAAACGCCGCTGCGAGCCGCTGCCGGATCAGCGCCTCGCTCTGCCGGTCGGCTTCGGTGACCAGGTCGACATCGCCCTTGTACTCTGCCGCCACGCCTTTTTCGTAGAACTCACGCAGCAAGGCCCCGGCCTCTCGCGCAATCCCCGCCGCCACCTCCGCATACTTAAACAAAGGAACACCTCGCTGCCGCACTCTGTTCTCTACCGCACTCTACTGCTTCCCACTGTTTGCATAGTATCCCGAGCGATACCGCAGGCTCACCTTCGCGTCCATCCCGGGCTCGGTCACCTCTATCTTCAGCGCGCGGAACGCATCCGCCCGGGCCCGGGAGGTAGCCGCAGGCGCATAGTAGCCGAGCACGTACTGCGTCCGCAGATCGTCCGAGACCTTCTCAAACGCCGGCGCCAGGTCCTTCGCGTCTTCCACGTAAAAGTACTTGCCGCCGGTGTCGGCCGACATCTGCTGCAGCGCGTGCTCGCCGCCCGTGTTGCGCCCCGCATCGGCGTAGATTGGGATCACAATCAGGGAGTAGATCATCACCCCCGCGCGCTGCGCCTGCTCCATCGCCTGCGTGTAGCGAGCCCCGTGTACGGTGTCGCCGCCATCGGTAATCAGCACCAGCACCCGCCGCCGCCCGCCGCCCTGCTGCGTCTCCCCCAGCCTCTGCGACGCCAGGTAGATCGCGTTGTACATCGCGGTCGAAGCACCCTTCTCAAGGGTCCCCAACCCACTCTCGATCACCTTCTTGTCGCTCGTAAACGACACAATCTCATGCACCGTGTCCGAGAACTCCATCACGTCCAGTTCATCCTGCGGCCGCATCAGCGCGTTCACAAATCGGCGCGCGGCCTGCATCTCCAGCTTCTCATTACGTAGCAGGCTCTCGGACCCATCGATCGCCAGCACGATCGAAAGCGGCGACGACGCCTCCTTGTCGAAAAATCGAATCTCCTGCGCCTTGCCATCCTCCAGCAGCCGGAAATCCTGCTGCACCAGCCCCCCCACGGGCGACCCATCCGCATCTACCGCGTTCACCGCCACCGTCACCAGCCGCGACGCCAGCGTCAACGTAGGCACCGCCGGCCCCTGCGCCGCACGCCGCTCAATCGGAGCCTGCGCCCCCGCCCAAGTCGCCACCAACCCAAACCCTAGCGCAGCCGCAACCAGCTTCATCCAACCCACCTGACCATCAGACGAACCGAATACCCCAAAGTACTTGTCCGCCTTGATCCGCGCTTATCCGTCTCATCCCTGTAATTTTTGTCTTTCTACCGCAGCGCCACAGCCTCCGGAAACGCCTCCCCGTCTACCCAGACTGCCCCATCCACAAACGTCTCCTTCTTCCAGATCGGCACCTGCTTCTTCAGCGTATCGATCAGCCACCGGCAGGCCTCGAACGCCTGCCCCCGGTGCGCGCTCGCGACCACGATCAGCACGCTCGTCTCGCCCACCTGCAGCCGTCCCAGCCGATGCAGCAGCGCCACATCCCGCACGCCGAACTTCTCCACAGCCTCCGCCGCCAGCCCCTGCATCTGCGCGAGCGCCATCTCCCGGTACGCCTCATAGTCGAGATAAAGCGTCTGCCGCCCCCGCGTATGGTTCCGCACGATGCCGTCGAAGCAGCACACTGCCCCATCCGCCCCCGCCTTGATCTGCTCCATCACCTCAGCGGTCGGCAGCACAAAATCCAGGATCTCAACCCTCACGCGCCACCACCAATCCGGGTGCCCCAGGTCTCGAACCTGAGACCTGGGCCTCACCAGAACCACCACTCACCGGAGGCAACAAAGCCACTTCATCCCCATCCTGCAACACTGTCCCAAGCCCCGCATACTCGCGGTTCACCGCTACCGCCAGCGAACCCCAGACTGCCTCGCCCGGCGACCGCAGCTCGTCCAGCAGCGAACCAACCGTTCCCCCCGCCTCTACGTCCAAAGCCCGCTCCCGGACCCCCACCAGATCCTTCAAAACTCCAAAATAAAGCACAGAAACTCTCACCCCTCCATCTTACCCCGTCGCGGAACTAATCCCGGGTGCCCCATTCATCGCGGCCCCATCGCGATGAGTGGGGATCATCCTGAGGTGCCTACCAGCAACTCCACCCGAATCACTCCCCACCCTTAGCCTCCGCCAGCAACTTCCGCCCCTTCGCCGCCAGCTTCTTCTCCTCTGCCTCCGTCTTCGGCACCGGC
>CAXUDC010000239.1:0-2898 GCA_964249685.1 uncultured Acidobacteriaceae bacterium | reverse complement strand
ACCGCGCTCTAGGCTGCATCCCACCGCCTATCGAATCGCCTCCAGCTTCTCCACCTGCCCCGCATCCAGCTGCTGCCGAATCTGCAGCAACATCTGCGTCGTCGCTTTCTGCAGCGAAGCCCGTGCCTGGTTCACGACGTCGATCTGCGCGAAGACCGCCGTCTGCTGCGGTTGCGCGGACTTGTTCAACGTCGTCAGCTTGTCCTGCTCGGCCAGCAGCGCCTTAAAGCTCGCCAGGATCGCCGGCTTGTTCGCGTCGAAGATCTCATCCATCCTGCGTTGCTGCTCGCCGCGCAAGCCCACGGTGCGTACGACTGACTTGTCGTCCCACCACCTACCGGACGGGCCAATCTGCAGCGCATTACGATTGCCTCCAAAACCACCCCGATCACCATCAGACCCGCGTCCGGAGCCCGGCGGCAGGTTGTTCCCCCGCCCGCCGCCACCCGGCCCGCGCTGTCCCTGCCCCGACCCCCTGCCCTGGGCCAGGGCGATCCCGCCAAACAGCAGCAGCGCGACCGCGGCCAGCAGCCGTGCGCAACGCACGAAGGCTCTCATCGAATCCTCCATGCGGCAGGCTCGCCTAGTACATGAGACCCGGACGGCTCATACTCGTCAAGCGGCGAAGGCTCGCCCGGATCCAGCGCCACGCTCACCGACTGCATAAGCTCGTTGTCCTGCGCGATCTCAGCCGGGCTGTCAACCATTGCCGCCATCTCCGTCGAAGGAGCCGCTTGCCGTTGCGCCTGCCACGCCGGCGCCAGCGCCACGGCCAGCAGGGCAGCCGCAAGGGCAAGCGCGGCCGGCGAGAACCACAGCTGCGACGCCGCCTGAGCGGCCCCCAGCGACGGCGGCCGGCGCGCGCGGCTCCACGCCATTGAGCTCGCATTAAACGCATCCAGCGCCGACCCAAACAGCGCAAGCTCCCGTTCCAGCTGTTCCCGGCAACCGGCGCAGCGTTCCAGGTGGTCGCGGCACGACGCCGCCGGTCGGCCGTCGATCACGATCGCCGTGACCTGGTCTTCGGTCAGATGCTGCGTCCAGTCCCTCACTGCCTGCCTCCCAGCTTGCCGCGCACCGCCATCACCGCGCGGTGCAGGTGCGTCTTGACCGTGTTGATGGGCATCCCGGTCGTCTCCGCGATCTCCGCCAGATCCAGCTCTTCCGAGAACCTCAACAAGAATACCTTCCTCTGGTTGACCGAGAGCTCTTCAAGCGCCGCCGCCACCTGTTTGGTTCGCTCCTGCGCCAGCAGCCGCGTCTCCGGCGACGACGCGCCACTCGGCAGAAGCGAAGCCATCTCCTGCACATCCACCGCGGTCGCCCTTGCCTTGCGCCAGAACTGGAACTTCTTCGTCCGCAGCTGGTCGCGGATCAGGTTGGTGGCGATGCTGAACAGCCACGTGCTCACCGCACAGTCGCCGCGAAAGGAGGCGCGCCCGTTGTACGCCTTCAGAAAGCAATCCTGCGTGATGGTCTCCGCCAGGTCCTGGTCGCCGATCGAGAAGGTGACATACCTGAGCACGCGCGGTCGATACAAGCGGACGAGCGTGTCGATGTCGTCCAGCTCGGAGATGAGATCCACCTGCCTTCCCTGGGCCATCATAGAGCTAGCGATCGCGATCCGCATACTCCGAAAGACGCTATCGCCGACGCGGCGGGTTACACAGCTAGCAGTATTTTCAGATTTCTTGCCGGGTCAGTCCAGAGCGGGCAGGATGAAAACGGGAACAAAGCGGGACAACAGCAGGCCAAGCCACAGCATAAAAAACAATAACAGGAGAAGCCTATCCCCGCTCCCGCCTTACTCCCGTCCTTATCCCGCCTTCGTTCTGCCCGCTCTGCCTTGTGACGTGATCGGATATACCAACCGGCGTAGAAACCGCAAGGGTGTATTCTGCGTCATAATAGAAAAGGGCCGGTTAATGGAAAAGATTATCTTCGAAATTGAACGTCAGATTCAACGTCTGCAGGCAGCGAAGCAGTTCCTGATCGACACCAAGGATTCCACGGCCTCCATCGAGGCCGTTAGCGCGCAGCTCGCAGCCATGCCGCCCGCTCCCGTCAAGCGAGGGCGTGGACGACCCAGAAAGCACCCCCTGATTCCGTCCGCCCTGCCCGCCGCGCCGGCCAAGGCCGAAAGCACAGCTGCCTGAACTGTTCATAGAGTACGAAAGCCAAGCGAAACGCGCATCCCCTGTTTGAGGGATACGCGATCTAATTGACTGCGTTCGCGGAATAGCTCGGGCCCGTTCGCGGCAAGGTCAGCAGCAGCCGCATCAGGTCGCTCTGCCGGCGGGTGCCCGTCTTTTGCAGCAGCACGTTCAACTGGCTGCGCACGGTACTGAGCGAAACGCCGCGCAGCAGTGCGATCTCGTCACTCGTATACCCTGTCAGGTAGGCGTTAGCGACCTCTGCCTCGGCCGGGGTCAATCCGTACAGCCCTTTCAGCACCGTGTCCGGAAAGCAGATTTCCGTCTCCGGGTCCGTCACCAGAACCATCACGCCGGGCGTTCGCGCCCGCGTATCGCGTTGCACCGGAGACACCACCAGCTGCAGCGCCTTCCTCGCGCCGTTGTCGCGATGCAGCAACATCGCCCCGCCCCCGGCGCCGCGCCCGCTGCTCGCCAGCCCCAGCAGACGTTGCAGGGTCACGGTCCGGCAGCCGCTCGCACGCGCACAGCTTGCCCTGGCGCACTTCCAGGGCGCGCGAGCTCTCGAGCATCGCATTCGCCGGCCGGTTCAGGTGCAGCACCCTGCCCTGCTGGCTCAGCAGAAAAGCGGCGGCGTCCGTGCGATCGAGCATCGCCTGCAGGTTATCAGCGCGGCGTGCGGACGTGATCAGCCGGTAGCGCACCTCGAGCGCGATCCGCACATGCGGCATCAGCGTTTCGAGCA
>CAXUDC010000238.1:0-3004 GCA_964249685.1 uncultured Acidobacteriaceae bacterium | reverse complement strand
GGGTCGGGCGCTTCGTAGTCTTCCTCGCGCTTCCAGGGCGGCGGCTCGGGCAGGCCGGCGCGGGTAAAATCCATCTCGGCGGTGGTGGGCAGCATCAGCCCGGCGGTCTCCGCGCCGAAGATCTGGAACAGCCGCTCGCCCGCGTTGGCAACCGCCGGCGCCACCAGCAGCGCCTGCGTGGAGGAGTGCAGCTCGAAGTGGCGCGTGGGATGCGCGAGCGCGTAGTGCGTCACCAGCGCGGCGATATGCTGCAACTCGGTCGACTCCGACTTGAGGAACTTGCGGCGCGCGGGCGTGTTGAAGAACAGATCCTTGATCGCCAGCGTGGTCCCGAGCGGCAGCCCGGCATCCTCCACCCGCTGCATGTTGCCGCCGTTGATCTCGATCAGCGTACCGCTCTCGTCCTCGGCCGCGCGCGTCTCGAGCGTCACGCGGGCGACGGATGCGATCGACGGCAGCGCCTCGCCGCGGAAGCCGAGCGTGGCGATCGAAAGCAGGTCGTCGGAGCTGCGCAGCTTCGAGGTCGCGTGGCGCTCAAACGCCAGCAGCGCGTCGTCCCGCACCATGCCGCAGCCATTGTCGACGATGCGGATCAGCTTGCGGCCGCCCGCCTCGACCTCGACGCGGATGCGGGTCGCGCCCGCGTCGATCGAGTTCTCGAGCAGCTCCTTGACCACCGACGCAGGCCGTTCGACCACCTCGCCGGCGGCGATCTGGTTGGCAACCTGGTCGGATAAAACGCGAATGCGGCCCACAAATTTCTATTATAAAGTTCTCAAACAAGCTCGGCTCAGCGTATGCTCTGAGCAACGCTGTCGCGTCCCCCTTTGTGAACACCCCGGAGCCTTGCTTGCCCAAGGCAAACCGCACCCTCAAGTTGGTTGCACGGAGATCGATGATGCCCGCTTCTCGTTGCCCACACATGCAAGGCTCCATCAAGTCGTTCGGTTTGGCTGCGGCGTCCGCGACTCTCTTCGCCGCACTCGGCTGCTCCGGGTTTGTCTCTACCGCCGTAGACCCGGTTGTCGCGGCCGATGTGCCTGTCCGCGGAACAGTCCACGGAGGGCAACAGCCCGTCACTGGATCTCACCTGTATCTCTACGCCGTGGGCACGGGAGGCTATGGGTCGGCGGCCACCTCCATCCTGAAGGCGCAGACGGGCGCGACTAAGGATGCGAGCGGCAACTACTACGTCACCACGGACTCCGGCGGCAACTTTGCCTTCTCGAGCTTTACCTGCCCGACCAAGACCGCGACCCAGACCTACCTGCTGGCAGTCGGGGGCAATCCCGGGTATGTCGGCACGGTGAACAACACCGCCATCGCGGCGCTGGTTTCGACCGGTAAGTGCGGCAGCATCGGCGCGAACTCCGTCTTTGCGATCAATGAGCTCACTACCGTTGCCACCATTACCGCGGTGCAGCAGTTCATGGTGGACGGCACGCACATCGGGGGTTCTGGTGCGCTTCCCGTGGGCCTGAAGATCGCGTTCAACCTTGCCGGAGACCTGGTCAACACCAGCACGGGCGTAGCCAACACCGTCAACGCCATGGGCGACGGAGCCATCCCCACGCCCAAGATTAACGCCCTGGGCAACGTGATTGCCCCGTGCCTGAATGCGACCAGCCCCACGGATACGGCATGCACCTCGCTGTTCGCGGCGGTCACGCCCACCGGCGGAACCCAGCCGAGCAACACCATCGGCGCCATGCTGCTCATCGCGCAGAACCCCGGCAACAACGTGAACAACGTCTTCGGCCAGGCGACCGCGACCCCACCCTTCCAGCCCACGATCGCCGCCACCAGCCCGCCGAACGACCTTACGCTCGCCATCACCTACACCGGCGGCGGCATGACCGCGCCGAGCGACGTGGTCATCGATGCCGCCGGGGACGCCTTCATCGGCAACGCGCCCTCAGGCAACGGCGCGGCCGGCACGGACTCCATCGTCGGCTTCGGCCCGGATGGAACCGTGCTGACGGGCGCGGCCGGCTACACCAGCGGCATCCACAAGCCCAACGCGCTCGCCTTTGACCGCCTGGGCAATCTCTGGTCTACCGATACTGCCAGCGGCAGTTCTCCGGACGAGGTCGTCAAGCTCTCCTCGACCGGCACCCTCGCCTTTGCGTTCAACGACACAACCATCGCAGGCCTGGAGGGAATCGCGCTCGACAGCAGCAACAACGCCTGGGTCGTGAACCAGAACAACTCCAGCATCGACCAGATCCTCGCCAACGGCACACGCACCCTGGCCCCGGTCGCCAGCAGTGGCTTCCAATTCCCCACGGGGATCGGGATCGACGGCAGCGGAGTCCTCTTCGCGGCCGGCACCGGGTCGAACACCCTTCTCAAGTTCGATTCGTCCGGCGCCGTGCAGTCCCCTGCGGGCGGGTACGCGCCAAACGGCCTCAGTCAGCCCGTGAGCATCTCGATCGACGCCTCCGACCACGTCTTTACGATCAACAACAACAGCAGCCTGATCACCGAGATCAACGGAGGCGACGGCTCCCTGGTCGCGCCGCCGGCCACGCCACCCACGCTGAGCAACGCCTACGTGCTCGCGATCGACGGCGCGGGCGGCGCCTGGTACGCCAACTGCCGCGCATGCAGCAGTCCCAACAACGGCTCGCCCGACAACCTGGTCCACGTCGCGCCCAACGGCACGCAGGCCAGCGGCACCGCGGACGGGTACCAGGACGCGCACCTGAACTACGTCGGCACTGCCGCAATCGACGGCGCTGGCAACGTCTGGGTGACCAGCAACGGCGCCGGCGGCACCGGTTCCGTAACGGAGTTCCTCGGAGTCGCCGCCCCGGTAGTCACTCCGCTTGCGGTCGCCTCCGCGACCAACACGCTGGGAATCAGGCCGTAAAGGGCTGAGGGCTTGAAGGTCCACCCACGCGCACTCTCGCAGGGTTTGGTGCTGGTCTCAACCGCAGATTCCTCCGCTTCCCTACGGCATGACAACAAAAGCGCGCTTTTACCTTCGCATTTTGTTGTCATC
>CAXUDC010000237.1:0-3105 GCA_964249685.1 uncultured Acidobacteriaceae bacterium | reverse complement strand
GAGTAACCCTACGATAACCGCGATGTGGCGGTGATCATGGGGCACCCCGGCTGGTTAGCGGGATTCAAGGAGGGTGTAGGGGGCGGGGTAGGCGGGGCCGGTGTAGTCGGCGCGGGGGCGGATGAGGCGGTTGTTATCGTGCTGCTCCATGACGTGGGCGGCCCAGCCGGCGATGCGGGAGATGGCGAAGATCGGGGTGAAGAGGTCGATGTCAATGCCGAGCGTGGTGTAGGTGCTGGCGGAGTAGAAGTCGACGTTGGCGTTGAGCTTCTTTTCGGCCTTGACGAAGGCTTCGATCTGCTGGCTCATGTCAAACCACTTGGTGTTGCCGGCGGCCTTGCCGAGCTCGCCGGACATGCGGCGGAGGTGCGTGGCGCGGGGGTCTTCGGTATGGTAGACGCGGTGGCCGAAGCCGGAGATTTTTTCCTTGCGCGCGAACATGGCTTTGACGTACTCGGCGGGGTCGGCGCCGGCTTCCTCGATGGCGTAGAGGAGCTTCATGGTGGCCTCATTGGCGCCGCCGTGGAGGGGGCCTTTCAAGGCGCCGATGGCTCCAGTGATGGCCGAGTGCATGTCGGCCAGGGTGGCGGCGATGACGCGCGCGGCGAAGGTGCTCGCGTTGAGCTCGTGATCGGCATGCAGGATGAGCGCGATGTCGAGCGTGCGGGTGGCGGTTTCGGAGGGTTTTTCGCCGTTGAGCATCCAGATGAAGTTGCCGGCGTGGGTGAGCGATTCGTCCGCCTCGACGACGGGCTTGCCCTTGCGGATGCGGTCGAACATGGCGACGATCATGGCGATCTGCGCGGTGAGGCGGAAGCTCTTGCGCAGGTTGGCGTCGTGGGTGGTGAGCTTCTCGTCGGCGTCGTAGATGGAGAGCAGCGAGGTGGCAGTGCGCAGGACCTCCATGGGGGAGGCGTAGGCGGGGACACCCTGAAGAAACTTGAGGATGGCGGGGTCCATCTTGCGGGCTTCGGCGAGCTCTTTCGTGAAGGCCTGAAGCTCGGCGGTGTTGGGCAGCTGGCCGTTCCAGAGAAGGTAGGTGGTCTCTTCAAAGGTGCTGTGCTGGGCGAGCTCGTGGATGTCGATGCCGCGGTAGGAGAGGACGCCGGCGTCGCCGTCGATCCAGCAGATGGAGGACGTGCAGGCGACAATGCCTTCCAGGCCTTTGACAGCGGTGGTCGGGGCGGCGGTGGCGGTGGACATGAGGCGTTCTCCCGGTAAACCTGCAGCCTTTGTTCCGGCCACGAAGTAAATACGGTTATAGACGATGGGAGAAACGGTTGTCACGGAGTGTGGCCGGTTATCGCGCTGGGTGGGTGCGGTTAGTTGGGGGTTTACAGACTGAGTGATGATGTTTGCGTGGTGCGGGACTTGGCTGGAGAGTATCCCCACGATAACTTCGGCTTTGCCTCCGTGATCCTGGGGCACCCCGGTCTAGAATGGAGGGCAGGTTGCGAACGGAGGCTTTGGATGAATGAGATGGAAACGGTGCGGATGAAGACGCCGACGAGTGTGCTGGTAGGGCTGGGAGCGGCAGTGGTGCTGGCGTTAGCGGCGTTGATCTGGTGCTTTGGGTTGAGCAATCATCTGAGCGCGGCGGAGTCCAAGCTGGCCGCTTCCGAGCAGAAGAACGCGGAGCTGACGCAGAAGCAGGATGCGCTAAGCGCCCGGCTGCGCGCGACGACCGAGACGCTGGGCCAGAGCATGGGCATGACGCAGAAGCAGATCGAGCTGAAGACCCAGACGCTGATGGCGGCGCAGGCGGCGGCGACGCGGGCGCAGAGCGCGGAGACGGCGAAGCTCGAAGCGAAGACGGCGGAGGCGGACAAGAAGATTGGCGCGGTGGCGACGGATGTGTCAACCGTGAAGACGGATGTGACGGGCGCGAAGGCGTCGATCGCCGATACGCAGACGGACCTGAACCAGACCAAGGCGCAGTTGCAGCGGACGATGGGCGACGCGGGCGTGATGAGCGGGCTGATCGCGCGGACGCACGATGAGCTGGAGCAGCTGAAGCATCGCGGCGACCGGACGTATTACGAGTTCACGCTGCAGAAGGGCGCGAAGCCGACGCTGCTGTCGAGCATCAAGCTGCAGGCCAAGAAGGTGGACGACAAGCGCTCAAAGTACACGATGCTGGTGAGTGCGGATGACAGGAATATCGAGAAGAAGGACAAGAGCCTGGATGAGCCGGTGCAGTTCTATACGGGAAAGGACCCGGTGCTGTTTGAGATTGTGGTGAATAACATTTCGAAGAACCAGATTTCGGGGTATCTGTCGACGCCGAAGGGGGCTCCGGTGACGATGGCTGCGCCTTCGAATTAGAAGGGCAACGCAGATTACTTCGGGAAGGACAATCAAGCAACGGGGGGCGCTGGATGAGCGTCTCCCGTTGGCGTTTGCGTTGAGTTGCGGGCTGCTGGGATGCGGGCTGGGCGATCAGGAGTAGGGGCTAAGATGATCGCGATGGTTCAGTTGAGGTAGTGCGGCCAGGCTGCGGATCCGTTTACCTTGAGTTGTGCGGCAGCGACAATGCTGGGGTCCTTCGCTTCGCTCAGGATGACGGGGGAGGAAGAGCAGCGGCTCCATTGGAGGTAAACGGGTCTAGGGAGGGTTTGATAAAGCTTTCCATTGGACATCGTTTAGAGCGCCGGGGCTAAAGCCCCTTCAACAGTTGAGCTTGTTCGTGGGACTAAAGTCCCACGCTTCCACCCAGGCACTGAAGCAGAGCTTCCCTGGACGAAGCAAGGTGTCGCGAGCGGCAGGCTGGCGCCAACCGTGCCGACCTTGTCGGGTGTGGCGTGTGTTGCTGCGTGAACCGTATACTACGGCGTACTGAGGTGAACGGGATGCGGGATGTTGTGATTGTGAGTGCGGTGCGGACGGCGGTGGGCAAATTTCAAGGTGGGTTGAGTGAGCTTTCTGCGACGCAGCTGGGTGCGGCGGTGGTGCGGGAAGCGGTGCGGCGTGCAGGGGTTGCTTCGAGCGATTTCGCTTCGAGCGATGTGGACGAGTGCCTGATGGGGTGTGTGCTGCCGGCGGGGCTGGGGCAGAACCCGGCCAGGCAGGCGGCGCTGGGCGGTGGGCTGGCCGATACAGTGGCCG
>CAXUDC010000236.1:0-3112 GCA_964249685.1 uncultured Acidobacteriaceae bacterium | reverse complement strand
CAATGTGCTCGCGGACTTCTTTGCGCAGGACCAGTACAAGGTGCTCGATGCGGAAGCCAAAATGCTCGACGACATCACCGGCTCCAACCCGCGCGTCGATGTCGTCACGCTACGCTCCTTGCTCGGCTGCTTCATGTTCACCGGCGACGATGTCTTCAAAAAGCTCGGCGTACTCTCGGGCGGCGAACGCAACCGCTACGCCATGGCCAAGATGCTCGTCTCGCCCGCCAACTTCCTTCTGCTCGACGAGCCCACCAACCATCTCGACATGCGCGCCAAAGACGTGCTCCTCGACGCGGTCCGCGAGTTCTCCGGCACCGTACTCTTCGTCTCGCACGATCGCTACTTCATCGACGGCCTCGCCACCCGTGTCTTCGAAGTCGAAGACCGCCGCGTACACATCTATCCCGGCAACTACGAGGACTACCTCCATCGCAAGACCAGCGGTGCACCCGCCTCGACCACCGAGACCGCGGCCCGCATGAAGACCGACTCCTCCACCGGCGGCACCATCGACGCCGCCACCGGCATGTTCAAGCCCGTGAAGCAGGTCGGCAAGCCCGAGCCGCTGCCGACAGCGAAGGACCCTTTGCCGACCGCCGAAGAAGCACTCGCCTTTGAAAGCACCACGTCGACGCACGAGCTCCAGGGCTCACTGGCGCCCGTAAAACCCGCGCCCAGGGCTCCCGCAAAGCGCCTCAATCCGCTGAAGCTCAAGGGCATTGAAGATCGCGTCAGCGCCATCGAAGATGAGCTCCCCGACCTCGAAGCCCGCATCCAGGGCGCCGAACAGCAGCGCGGCGTCTTCACCAATGCCAGCAGCGCACGTTCTCTCGCCAGCGAGTTGGACGAACTGCGCGAACGCCATGCAACGCTCAGCGCCGAGTGGGAAGAGCTCTCCCTGCAGCTCGAGGAACAGGCCACCGCGTAAGCGGTCTGGCCTGCGGTCTCGTGGACTACAAAATCTGCCCGTTCCATGACGACGGGTCAGGCATAAAGTATGCATGGCGGAAACCCGCCGTCGCATCCAAGGCCTGAGGAGCAACCCACCTATGCGCATTCTGATGGTCGGCGCAGGCGCGACCGGCGGCTACTTCGGAGCAAGACTGGTGCAGGCCGGCCGCGATGTCACGTTTCTGCTGCGTGATCATCGCGCACAGCAGGTACTGGAACACGGTCTGCAAATCGTCAGTCCTCACGGCGATGTCACCGTGCATCCGCGCATCGTCACCGCGACCGATCTGCGCGAGCAGCCGGAGCTCTTCGACGTGGTCATTCTCAGTACCAAGTCCTACCAGCTCGATGGCGCAATGAACGACATTGCCCCGGCAGTTGGGCCGCACACGATGCTGCTGCCCATCCTCAACGGCATGCGTCAGCTCGCGGTCCTCGATGCACGCTTCGGCGCCGAGCGCGTCCTGGGCGGTTCGGTGCGCATCCACGCCGACGTCACGGATGCCGGCCGCGTGCTGCAGCGAAATCGTCTGCAGCAGTTCAGCTACGGCGAACGCTCCCGCGAGCGCACCCCACGCATCCTTGCGCTCGATGAAGTCCTCCGCGACGCCGGCTTTACGGCCACGCTGCAATCCGACATCCTCGATGCCATGTGGCAGAAGTGGATCGTGCTCGCGAGCCTCGGGTCCATCTGCGTGCTCGCACGTGGCACCGTGGGGCAGGCCGTCTCTGCGCCGCACGGCGCCCTGTTCACGCGCGCCGTCGTTGCGGAGTGCGCCGCGATCGCCACAGCAAACGGCTACCCGCCCGATGCGACGCTGCTGCGCGAGCACCTGGAGCGTATGACCGATGCCGAGTCGCCGCTCACCTCCTCGCTCTACCGCGACATGACCAAGGGCGCGCCCGTCGAAGCCGACCACGTGCTGGGCGATCTGCTGAACCGCGCAAAGGACGTCGCCGCTCCGCTGGTCACCGCCGCCTATGTGCAGCTCAAGGTGTACGAGGCCGGACGCAAAGCCCAGGTGCGAAGGTCTGCGCACTACCCCAATAGAACCGCATCGCCGATCCGGAACGCCCCGGTCCGCTCCACGCTGGCATACATGCCTACGCGGCCTTCGTGGGCCCGTGCGAGGTGTCGCAGGATCTCCGGATCGGCCTCCGTGGTCTCAGGGTGGAGCGACACAATCCGGCAGCGCGGAATGCGCTCGTGCACCCGAAGCAGCGGCCCCGCCGCATCCGCGAAACAAAGCATCCTGCCCGCAAACTTGTCCTCCGCAAAGGGCTCATCCCCATCCAGCGCGAGGATGAGGTTGGAACGAAAACGCTGTGGATCGACGGCTCGTCCTAACTCCTCACTCAATGCCCGCAGCGTCGCCGTGGAAAGGAGCGCCACAGGCCGCACATCCGTCAGCGGACGCTCCGGAGAGCAACGCAGACTAAGCCGCGCGTCGTTTGGACCAACCGCGGCCCGCACAGGTTCCAGCTCTTCACGAATGCTCGCGTACAGCGCCGGCGACGTGAGCGGAAACGTTCGGCCATCGGGCGCCGTGACCTGCGGCACCGGATCCCCTTCTCCGTAGCGAGGCGCGTACCGCAGCATCGCGGTGCGCTCCCGGCTGCTCAGCAGTGGCTTGCCCGCAGGCGCCGCGGTGGACTGGAGCGCGAACCGCCGGTCCCCTTCCAGACCCGCCGCGTCGAAGCCGCCATTGCGGAGCCGCTCGCCGCCCATGCTCTTCACCGGGTAACGCCAAAGCTCCACGACTGTCCCGATTCGGTCCACGTTTTTATTCTGCCTCGGCACAAAGTTGTTGCTGGTCCGCAACCTCACGTGTATGTTGCGTACTAGCAACGTTCTGCTGCAATGAGCAACACACTCTACAACCGCATTCCCGTTCTCCGCGCCGAGCGCGATCTCAGCCGGCAGGACCTCGCTGAGGCGCTGGGGATCAACTACCAGACCGTCGGCTTCCTCGAACGCGGCGACTACAACCCGTCCCTCACGCTCGCGCTCGATCTCAGCGCGTACTTCGGCCTGCCGGTTGAGGCCATTTTTTCGCGTCAGCCGTTCGCTCCGCTAAGCCAGCAGGTCTATGGCCAGCCAATCAAACCAGCTCAAACCCCAAACGCCGCAAAGAAGAAGGAAACCCGATGATCACCG
>CAXUDC010000235.1:0-3142 GCA_964249685.1 uncultured Acidobacteriaceae bacterium | reverse complement strand
TCCCGCAGGGATCTGCGTTTCCATCGTTGCGGCACCAAACCCGAAAGGGTAAGGCCCTAATCCTCCCCGCTGGCCGCAAGTTGCAGCGTGCGGCCCGCAAGCTCCTCAAACTCCAGCGGCTGCGCCGACGTATCGCTCACCTCGCGCAGCGTCCGATTGATCGCCCGCGTCCGCACCCCCACCTCGCCCAGCGTCTTCTGGATCTTGCCCACGTCGCCTTCCACCTTCTCCATGAGCTTGCCGAACTTGCCGAACTCCGTCTTGGCCGACTCCAGCACCTTCCACACCTCGTCGCCTTTTTCCTGCAGCGCGAGCATGTGAAATCCCATCTGGAAGCTCGTCAGGATGGCCGAAAGCGTACTCGGCCCGGCGATCGTCACCTGGCACTTGCTCTGAATCTCCGCCTGCAGGGCGTCCCGCCGCATCACCTCCGCGTACAGGCCTTCGGTCGGCAGAAACATGATGGCATGCGGCGTCGTCTGCGGCGGATGGATGTACTTCTCGCAGATGCGCTTGCCCTCCGTGCGGATCGCGGACTCAAACGCGCGTCCAGCCACGGCGAGCAGCTCCGGATCGTTCGCCGCATACGCACTTTCGAGCCGCTCCCAGTCCTCGCGCGGAAACTTCGCGTCGATCGGCAGCAGCGTCTCGCCGGCGTGGCCGGGGAAGCGCACCGCAAACTCCACCACCTCCAGCGTGTTCGGCTTCACGCGCGCGTTGCGGACGAACTGCGACGGCGCCAGCATCTGCTCGAGCAGCATGCCGAGCTGCACCTCCGCAAAGCCGCCCCGGCTTTTAACGTTGGTAAAGATGCGCGACAGGTCGTCGACGCCCTCGCTCAGCTTCGACATCTCGCCCAGGCCGGAGTGCACCTTGTTTAGCTGGTCGGTCACCTGCCCGAAGCTCTCCGTCAGCCTTGTATGCAGCGTCGCATGCAGCTTCTCATCCACCGTCGCGCGCATCTCTTCAAGCTTTGCCGTGTTGGCCGCGTTCAGCTTGTCCAGCCGCTCGCCCACCGTGGTTCCGATCCGCTCATGGTGCGCCGTGTTCGTCGCCGTCAGCTGCGTGATGCGCGCGTCCAGCATCTCACGCGCGGCGTCCTGCAACTGCCGCGCCGCCTCCTGCTGCTGGCGCGCTTCGGTCGCCGCGGTCCCCAGCTTGTGCTGAATCGCCTCATGCTGCAGATGTACGTCAGCGTGCAGCTTGCGCGCCGCGTCCGTGTTGTCCTGGCGAAAGCTCGCGAGCTCCGCCTTGAGCGTATTGCCGAGCGTGTCCAGGTTGCCGAGCACCTCCTGCCGCAGCCCGGCCGCGGCTTGCGCATTATCCTCACGGTGCCGCGTCAGCGCCGTCGCGAGCTCCGCCCGCAGGTCGCCCGTGGCCCGCGTGTGGGTCTCGCGCGTGGCCAGCGCGTCCGCCGCGGAGTCGCGCCGCAGCTCCGAAAGCCCTGTGCGCAGGTTCATGTCCAGGCTCTCGTGCCGCGCATGCAGGTGCGTGATCTGTTCCGGAAGCTGCAGTTGCCGCGGGTCCGGCTCCACAGCCGGCACCGCGGCCGGCTTGCGCAGCAGGAGCGCAAACAGTGTAAGCAGAACGAGAATCTGAACAACAAGTACAGTCAGGAGCATTCGTATTTCCTTCGCCAAAGAATAGCAGAAGAAAGCGCCGACAGGACGAAGACGGGATCAGACGGGAAAAGAGAGAAGAGAGAAGGCGGAGGAAAAATGGAATCGGGCCGCCTTCTTCCCGTCCTCATCCTGCCCTCCGTTAAACGGCGGAACAAAATACTTTGAACGCGTTCAAAATAGTGCTTGCATTTCTGCCCGACAGGCGTATTCTTTTATTTGAACGTGTTCAAAATATGAGTTAGAGGTGATGTGATGAACGTTGCGGCTTGCTACTTCAGCTACCTGGCCATCAGCATTGGACTTACCATCTGGGTCGCGCGGACGCTGCACCGGAGCGGGCGCGTGTTCCTGATCGACGCCTTCAAAGGCAATCAGGAGCTCGCCGACAGCGTGAACCACCTGCTCGTCGTCGGCTTCTACCTGATCAATATCGGCTACATCGCGCTCGCGCTGCGCACCGATAGCCCCATGGCGACCTTCCGCCAGATCATCGAGCTCGAAAGTGTAAAGATAGGAGTCGTTCTGTTGATCCTGGGCGCGATGCACTTCTTCAACATCCTGGTCTTTGCGAAGATGAGGAGCAAGGCGACGAGCACGCCGCACCTGCCGCCGCCGCCGCGGCCGTCGTTCGCCGGAAACTGAGGTCGACTTGGCAGTAGAAGAAAAGATCGGCATCGAAAAGGCAAAAAAGTCGGAGGAGACGCGCGGCCGCATCCTTGAGGCCGCGCTCTCCGTCTTTCGCGAGCGCGGCTTCGACAAGGCCACCATGCGCGAGATCGCGACCGAGGCCGGCGTCGCGGTCGGCGCGGCGTACTACTACTTCGACTCAAAAGACGCGATCGTCATGGCGTTCTACGAGCGCGCGCAGGGCGTCATGCATCCGCAGATCGAGGCCTCGCTCGACCGCGCCCGTACGCTCGAAAGCCGTCTCCGCGCCATCATCGACACCAAGCTCGCGTACTTCGCGCCCAACCGCAAGCTGCTCGGCGCGCTCTCCGCCCACACCGACCCCGAACACCCGCTGTCACCCTTCTCGAGCGAGACCGTCGCCATCCGCGAGCAGGACATCGCCTCCTTCGAGCGCGCCATCGCCGACAGCGGCGTCAAGCTGCCGCCGCAGACCGCGCCCTACCTGGGCCGGCTGCTCTGGATGTACCAGATGGGCCTGCTGCTGTTCTGGGTCTACGACAAGAGTCCGGAGCAGGCGCGCACCACGGTGCTCTACGAGAAGACGCTCAGGATGCTGCTGCTCACGCTCAAGATCGCGGGCTTCCCCCTGCTGCGCCCGCTGCACACGCTCGCGGGCGACCTGCTGGCGGTGATCTACGGAGAATGACCGCGCGCGGTGAGTAGTGTGGCGTTTCAAAGCGAAAAGCAAATCCCTTCGGAATGAAAACAAAAAGGTAAGCCCAATTCTGTTTTCATCCCGCAGGGATCTGCTTTGGCCGTTGTTCAACCCTGAACCATCCCGAAGGTGTACTGCCGGTCCGAACCGCAGATTCCTCCGCTTCGCTACGGAA
>CAXUDC010000234.1:2175-3320 GCA_964249685.1 uncultured Acidobacteriaceae bacterium | reverse complement strand
GGTCCCAGGTCCGTCTGCAGGTCGTCGAAGTTCAAGTTCGGGAATGCCACCAGTCCCGGGAAGCCGATGGCAGGAACTGGGTCCTGATTGAAGAAGCGGTTGAAGCCGATGCGGAAATCGTTGTTGAGATTGGAGGTAAACGTATGCACTTCGTTGATCGATGCGACATGAATGCGCAGCGGCTCCGGACCATAGAACGCCGTGAAGCTGGCAGACGTGTCTGTAGCGTCCCCGCGATTGTAGGCATAGCGAAAGCGCAGAGTGTCGTGTTTCGAGATGGTGTAGTCGAGGCTGCTTGTCGAGAAGGTCAGATTGCGGTAAAGGGGAGCAACGAAGCTGACCGGACCGACCGGGACGCCAGCCGTGCCGCCCACAGGGGTACCGGCCTGATTGTTAACTGCGATCGTGGCGGTTGAGCAGAAATTGTCTTTACCGATCGACTGGGCGGCGGCCGGAAGGCTGTACTTAGCAAAGGTGGCCAGGTTGTTCGTGTTCGCAGCGGCACCGGTTGGGCCATACGTCTGCGCGTTGAGGAGCGCGTAACCAGCCGCGGTCGGGGAGCAATAGCCACCTGTTCCGGATTGGCCAATCTCTTGACGCTCGTAGTTGCTGAATCCGAACAGGCGATCCTTGATGATCGGGCCGCCGAGTTGGCCTCCATAGCGGTTATAGTCGAAACGGGGCTGGGTGTGGCCTGAAACAGGTGGAGTTGCGGAGAGATTCGCAACTCCTTGGCCTGCACTATTGGCATTCAGATTACGATTTTGAAAGTACTCGTAGAGGCGTCCGTGAACTGAATTTGTGCCGGACACGATGATTTCGTTGAACTGGCCGCCAGTGGAGTGTCCATACTGAGCGGAGTACACGTTCTGAAGCGAGGTGAACTCGGCCACGGCATCGTTCGGCACGCTGAACAGCGGACCGGTAACGCTCTTGTTGTTGTTGTCGACGCCGTCGATCTCGAAGTTGTTGTTGCGGGGACGCTGACCGGATACAGACGGACCGCTGCCCGCGCCGAGGCCGCCGGTGCTGGCAACGCCAGGCGCAAGGAGGCTAAGGTTATACGCGCCCAGGCCGGTTCCGTCGATGGTAGCGGTCGGCAGGTCCTGAGTTTCGGTAGCAGAAAAGGTTGATTGGATCTGAGC
>CAXUDC010000234.1:0-2165 GCA_964249685.1 uncultured Acidobacteriaceae bacterium | reverse complement strand
GATCTGAGCCGTCGTGGTGTCAATCGAAACAGCCGACTGGCTGCTCACCTCGACAGTCGTCGTGCTTCCCGCCGCGGAGAGAGTCACGTCTGACGTTTGTACATTGTTGCCCGTGATGCCGATTCCCTTGGTGGAAGACGGCGCGAATCCTGGCGAGCTCGCCGAAAGGTCGTAGGTGCCGTAGGGCAGGTTCGAGATGCGGAACTCACCTGAAGCACTGGCCTTACCCGGATAGGCCACACCGGTAGCGGTGTTCGTAGCGGTGATCGCAGCCGAGGGAACAATGGCACCGGTAGCGTCGCGAACGACGCCGACAAGAGCACCAAACGAGGTTTGAGCGTAGCCCGAACCCGTTCCTACTGCCAGAACGATTGCTGAAACCGCGGCGATTGCAAGCTTTCTTGAATACATTGAACAGAGCTCCTCGATACTATGTGCGGTGAAGCCCGCTGCCTGCAATCGTCGCTCGGAGAAGAACACTAAAGTCGAGTCGGCGGCAAGATTTGGAAGTTCCCGTTTGTCAGAACTTCAGCACGTTATGGGCCAAACTGGCGATCGATTATTCTACTGAAACATGTCCCGCTATCTGCCTTCACCCAAAGACTGGCCTATGGAAAACCGTAGGATTGTTTACGTGATGTTTATAATCCCGTAGCAGCCCTAAATCCATGCGCCTAACTCTCGCTTCCGTCGCAAACAAACGCCCGCCCCCAGGGGACCCCGCCGAAGCCCTCGCGCAGGACTACATCACGCGCACGCAGCGCCTCTGCCCGGCCGAGCTCCTCACCTTCCCCGCCGAAGCCGCGCTGCTCGCCTACGCCGACCGCACTCCCACCCGTCCCGCCGCCGCGCTGCTCCTGCTCGACTCCCGCGGCGAACTCGCCACCTCCGAGCAGTTCGCCGCGCACCTGGCCCGGCTTCGTGACGACTCCACCCCACGCCTGCTCTTCGGCATCGGCCCGGCAGACGGCTGGACCCCCGCCGCCCTCGCCCGCGCCACGCGCACTTTCTCCTTCGGCCGCATCACCCTGCCCCACCTGCTCGCGCGCGCCGTTGCGGCCGAGCAGATCTACCGCGCCTTCACCATCCTCGCCGGCCACCCCTACCACTCCGGCCATTGAACCTATCTATAATAAGGAGCCATGAGCTGGTTCAAGCGCCCGGACGCCAAATCGCCCGGCAGCAACATCGTCATTGACACGACCAAGTCCGTCCGGACCGAAGGCCTCTGGATCAAATGCGGCTCCTGCCAGAGCGCCCTCTTCAAGCCCGATCTCGAGGCCAACCTGCAGGTCTGCCCCCGCTGCGGCCGCCACTTCCGCTTTGACGCAAAGGAGCGCATCGTCAACCTGCTCGAGCCCGGCTACGAGCTCGTCGATCTCGACCTGCGCTCCACCGACCCGCTCAACTTCACCGACCTGAAGCCTTACAAGCGCCGGCTCGAAGAGGCTCGGAAGAAGACCGGCCTGAACGACGCCATCGTCAACGCGCTCGGTGAGATCGCCCCCGGCCAGCCAGTCGTCCTCTCCGTCATGGAGTACGCCTTCATCGGCGGCAGCATGGGTGCCGTCGTCGGCGAAACGATCGCGCGCGCGGTGGATCGCGCCTACGACACCCGCACCCCGCTCATCATCGTCTCGGCCTCCGGCGGCGCGCGCATGATGGAGGGCATCGCCAGCCTGATGCAGCTCGCCAAGATCTCGACCGCGCTCGCCCGCCTGGCTTCCGCCGGCGTCCCCTACGTCTCGCTCCTCACCGACCCCACCACCGGCGGCGTCACCGCCAGCTTCGCCATGCTCGGCGACCTGAACATCGCTGAACCCGGCGCGCTCATCGGCTTCGCCGGCCCCCGCGTCATCGAGCAGACCATCCGCCAGAAGCTCCCCGAAGGCTTCCAGCGCTCCGAGTTCCTCCTCGAGCACGGCTTCCTCGACGCCATCGTCGCCCGCAAGGACCTGAAGCCGTATCTCGCACAAGCCATCGCATGGCTCCAAACCCCCAAGCCGGCCAGCATCGCTTCCTGATCCAGCTCCAAGGAGACTCTGATGAGGTACCTGGGTGGAAGCGTGGGACTTCAGTCCCACGAACAAGCCCAATGGCATGAGGGGGTTTAGCCCCGACGCTCAAAGGTGAGCCGATGAAAGCCTCCTTATAAGATTGTCATC
>CAXUDC010000233.1:0-3423 GCA_964249685.1 uncultured Acidobacteriaceae bacterium | reverse complement strand
TCGGAGTCCTTTGCCTGGTCGACCGCGAGCAGGGCGGCAGGCTACAAATCGAACGCGCGCTGGCGGAGATCCCGTCGGACGAAAACCCTAAGTTCATCCCGGTCTTCACCACGAACGATGTGCGAAAGGCGCATATGGCCTTGAAAGTAAACTAGGCAGTCTTCAAAAGCCGCCGCAGCGTTCGCCTGCTGGCGTACAGGTAGGGCCGCCATCCAGCGCTCGCTGCCGTAGCGTCCATCCGCGAGACCAACGATGGAAAAGTCGACGTTCAGCTCTTCCCAATGCAGGTAGCTTCCGTACATTTCGTCAAGCTCCACCGTGGCTACAAGGGCGCGATCGGCATCTGCAAGATCCTGCAGGCCCTCAATGGGAATTGCAACTCGGCGGCCAGACTTGAGCTCAATCAGCAGCAGGTCTTCGCTGGCCATATACCGAGCGGAGAAGGCGGTTCATAGTCGTAGAAGTCGCGTGCGTTCTACATCGCCCGGTCGATCTGTTCTTCGATATCAACGCTCAATCTTGCCATGTGTTTCCTCCCACAAGCGAACCAGTTCCAGATAGTTCTGTACCGCCCTTTCTAGAATTTAGCAATGTCACGTCGCTTTGCGTTCGGGGGTCAGGATAGAACCATCCTGGATGCCAATTGCTTCGGAATCTTCAAATTCGACTACAACCGAGGTAGAGCCATAGTGTCCATGAGCATGCGGCGGCAGATGATCATCGGAGAAAACCTGGAACCGGATCTCATCGAACCACATGCTACCCATGCCTCAATCCTAAACGCAATCTGTCGCCTTCGATAGAATAAGAACGACATGATTCCCACTCTCGAATGGCTCCCCGAAGGCGTCTCCTTCCTCGATCAAACCAGGCTCCCGCACGAAGAGGTATATGTCCTCGCGACCGACTACCAGCAGGTCGCCACAGTCATCCGCGACATGATCGTCCGTGGTGCCATGGCCATCGGCGTATCTGGCGCCATGGGCGTCGCGCTCGGCATCCTCCGCAGCCAGGCCACGACGCTCCCCGAGCTCACCGTCGAGGTCGAGACCATCTGCCACACGCTCGCCAGCACGCGGCCCACGGCGGTCAATCTCTTCTGGGGCATCGGCCAGATCCGCGACCTCTACAACTCACTCGCCGCAAAGAACACCCCTATCCCGCAGATCCGCGAAGCCGTCGTCGCCCGCACGCGCCAGATGTACGACGAGGACATCGCCAACTGCCGCGAGCTCGGCCGCCTGGGCGCGGAGCTGCTGCCGCAAAAGGGCACCGTGCTGACCCACTGCAACGCCGGCGCGCTCGCCGCCTGCGGCTACGGTTCCGCGCTCGGCGTCATCCGCGCGGCGGTGGATAACGGCCAGCAGATCGACGTGCTCGCCGACGAGACGCGCCCCTTCCTCCAGGGCGCGCGCCTGACCGCGTGGGAGCTCATGAAGGACAACATTCCCACCACAGTCCTCTGCGACAACATGAGCGCGCACCTGATGAAGCTCGGCCGCATCCAGGCCGTCATCGTCGGCGCGGACCGCATCGCGGCCAACGGCGATACCGCCAACAAGATCGGCACCTACGGCGTCTCCATCCTCGCGCGTGAGCATGGCATCCCCTTCTACGTCGCCGCCCCCTGGGCCACCATTGACACCGCCACCGCGCACGGCGACCTCATCCCCATCGAGCAGCGCAGCCCGCGCGAAGTCACCCACTCGAACGGCATCCAGATGACCCCCGACAACGTCGGCATCGAGAACCCCGCCTTCGACGTCACCCCCGCCAAATACATCACCGCCATCATCACCGAGCGCGGCATCCTGCGCGCGCCCTTCACCGAATCCATCCGCGCCCTCGCCGAGCGAAAGATGCTGGCGACCGTCTAGGGAACTCATAAAATCCACGTTTTGCTGCAAGGAGGAGGCGTATGTTCGACCTACAATCCCTGCTCAGCCCGCCGCGCCGGGTGGCTTAAAGTACCGGGCGGATATCGACGGCCTGCGCGCAGTGGCTGTCGTTCTGGTCCTGCTCGACCACCTGCAGCTGCGCCACTTCCCCGGCGGATACGTCGGCGTGGACGTCTTCTTCGTCATCTCCGGATACCTGATCGGCGCCTCCCTCCTCAAGGAATTCCGCCAAGGCAGCTTCACCCTCGGTGCCTTCTACGAGCGCCGCTGCCGCCGCATCCTGCCCGCGCTCGTGGTCATGATCGCGGTGGTCAGCCTGCTCGCGTATCGCAATCTGATGCCTTCGGCGTTCGTCAACTACGCGCACTCCGCAGTCGCGGCTCTGCTGTCGTCTTCCAACATTTTCTTCTGGCACCAGGCCGGTTACTTTGATGGACCCAGCGCCTCCAAGCCCCTGCTGCACACCTGGTCGCTCGCCGTGGAGGAACAGTTCTACGTCTTCTTCCCCTTGCTGCTCGTCGCGATCTTCCGCTGGGTCCCCATGCGAGTCCGCACGGTGCTCTGGACCGTGGCCGCGGTCAGCTTCGTTCTCTCCGTCCTCATGGTCGACCGGCATGCGTCCACCGCGTTCTTCTGGTCGCCCTTACGCGCCTGGGAACTTGTGCTCGGCTGCATGATCTCACAACACGCCATTCCCTTGCTGCAGAACAGAATCGCACGCGAGACCGCTGCCTTCGCAGGCCTGGCGATAATTGCCGTTCCGGCCATCCTGTACACGTCCTCTACGCCCTTCCCCGGACTCGGCGCGATCCCGCCCTGCCTGGGCGCGGCGCTCATCCTTGCAGCCGGACAGGCCGGTTCCTCAATGACGAGCCGCCTGCTGTCGACCACTCCTTTCAACTTCATCGGTCGCATCTCCTACTCGCTCTATCTCTGGCATTGGCCCTTCATCGTCTTCCAGCAGACGAGCATGCTCGTCTCTACCAAGGCCTTGTGGGCCAGAAGCGTCAAAATCGAGCTCGCCGCGCTCTCGCTCGTGGCTGCCACGCTCTCCTGGAGATTCGTCGAAACGCCCTTCCGCAGCGGCCGGTTCAAACCTAGCCGGCAAACTCTCTTTGCCCTCTCGGGCGCGGCCGTCACGATCCTGCTCTTCTCCGCCGCCCTCGTCATCCGAGCCAACGGCCTTGCCGCGCGCTTTTCCAGCGAGACCCGCCGCGTCGCAGCGTTCTCCACCTACGACGCCCGCCAGGACTGGCGCCAGGGCTCCTGCTTCCTGTCCGAGGTCAACTCCTTCGCCGACTACAAACCCAACGATTGCCTCAATCAGCCGCCCGGCAAAAAGCTCTATCTTCTCTACGGAGACAGCATCGCCGCTCACCTGTACTCAGGGCTATCGCAGGTCTTTCCCGAAATTTATTTCCAACAGGCGACCGCAGCAGCCTGCCCGCCAACCCAGAGTCTCATCGGCGTGCTGCCCGTCTACGTGCCGGCCTGCCGCGCACTCGGAGACGTTATCGAGCATGCT
>CAXUDC010000232.1:0-3539 GCA_964249685.1 uncultured Acidobacteriaceae bacterium | reverse complement strand
GTTGAAGCTGGCGTTTGATGATTTTGAGTACTGGATCGAGCGTTTTGCGCGCTACCCGCTGGTGCAGTTGATTGATCTGGATGCGGCCATGCGGCAGGGAGATAACCGGGGGCTGATCGAGATGATCTGCAAGCGGCTGCCTTGCCAGGTGGGTGGAGGTTTGCGTACGGGGGAGGATGGACGGCGGCTGCTGGAGGCCGGGGCGAAGCGGGTGATTTTTGGGTCTTCGCTGTTTGGCGCTGCCACCGCGGCTCTGGGCGACGCTGAGGCGCCTAGGCGGCACAAGCTGATCCGGCTGGAGTTTGCGGCCGCCTTGAAGCAACAGCTTGGCGAGGATGCACTTTGCTTTTCGGTGGACACGAAAAACGGCAAGGTTGCCGTGCGCGGATGGAAGGAGCAGGTGGATCTGACGCCCGAGGAGGCCATCACGTGGCTTGAGGACTACCCCGGAGCGTTTCTGTACACCCATGTGGATACGGAGGGCACGATGAGCGGCTTTCCGATCGATACGGCGGCGATTCTGCGCTCTACCACTGCCAAGCAGCTGATTGTGGCTGGCGGCATCAGGGAGCAGGCCGAGGTGGACGCGCTGGATGCGATGGGCGTGGATGCCGTGGCGGGGATGGCGGTGTATTCGGGCGCGATGGCGGCTTGAGGTGATGCGGCTCGCTGTTAGCTTCTAGCTTCGACTGCTCCTAGGATCTGATCCGCGGCGCGCTGGCCGGAGCGCAGGGCGGCGTGTACGGTGCCCCAGTGGCCGGTGGTGTCGGTGTGTTCGCCGGCGAAAAAGAGGGTGTCGGCGAGCGGCTGGGCCATGGCCGCGGAGGCGTCGAGCGCGCCTGCGGGCACGTAGCTGTAGGCGCCGCCGCTGAAGGGGTCCGTACCCCAATCATAGGTGTGCGTGCTGATGAGTTCTGCGCGGATCCGCTCCGGATCGAGGGCGAAGACAGGACCGAGTTCGCGGCAGGCGAGAGCGCCGAGGTCGTCCGAGGACAGACGCGCAAGTTCGGCCGAGCGTGGACCGCCGATCCAGCCGACCAGGGTGGGCAGCGGTTCGGGTTCGGGGTGGCGGGTCCACCAGACGGGCGGGACCCGGGCGCGGGTGAACAGGAAGCTCAGGGTGCGCAGGCCTTGGGAGAGCTGTGGGTTCGGGTGTGCGTTGGCCGAAAGATGCTCCCACCAGCGCTCGCGGAAGACCAGGGTGAAGCGCACGACGGGGCCCATGGCGAGACGGCGGGCTTCGAAGAGCTGCGTGGGCTCGGGCTCAAGGCGCAAGCTGTGCGGCGCACCGCGGTTGGCCGCGTGAAGCACGCCCAGGGGCAATGCAAGGAGGCAGCGGGGGGCGCGGAGATCTTCGCGTTTGCCGGTAGCGGTGCGTCTTGTGCTGACGACGACGTGGCCGGGACGCCAACGCACGGCGAGGACCTCGCAGCCGAGGCGAATCTCCGCGCCGGCGGCGCCTGCGCGGGTGGCAAGGAACTCAGGAAGCTGGGCGTAGCCGCCGGGAAGATGCCAGGCGCGGTCACCGCCGGTCGCATCCTCCGCGGCTTGCTGCACGCCGAGCGCACGCGCGCTGATGCGAACGGCGTCGGCGGCGTTGAAGCCTTCGACGTAGCCGGTGAGGGCCTCGCGCTGCCACCCGGGCACATCGCTGGCGGCGAGCCAGTCGGCAAAGGGGAGATCCTCGCCGGAGAGGTGCTTCAGTTGCTCCAGCGGGGCAAAGAAGCTGTCATCGCCTTCGTCGCTATCCGGGGCCAGACCGGCACCGGGAGCCTCTTCCACCAGCATGGAGCCCGTGCGCTCCACGGTACGGAGGCCAGCTTCGTCGATGAGCGACCAGAGCTCGGGGACGCGTCCATGGATGAACTCAGCGCCGTGCTCGACGAGGACGCCGGACGCCGTGCGCTCGGTGAAGATGCGGCCGCCGACGCGGTCCCGAGCCTCGAGCACGACCACGCGCAGCCCCTGCTCGGCGAGGGAGCGCGCGGCGGCAAGGCCGGCCATGCCCGCGCCGACGATGAGCACGTCGGCCTGGAACTCTTTTTTGCGGCTAGAGAGCATTACGCATGAGACTTCGCTGGGAAACAGATAGTTGCGAAATGTCGCAGTTCGTCCGCGCTTGCTGATGGGCGTAACCCGGGGATAGGATTCCGCGCATGAGAATGCCCGCTTCCTCGCGATTTTGTCTGTGCGTGTCTCTGTCCATCTGCGGCACCGCCCTGACAGGTTGCGGGGCGGCGCCGCCGGGGTGCAAGGTGACCGGCCTGAACGTAGACGTGAGTCCGGCGAGCGGCGTGACCACCCTGGACCATGCGGCGAAGGCGCCCAGCAATCAGCAGCAGTTCTACGCCTACGCGCAGACGCTGGAGACGGGTGATTGCGTGGTCTCCGAGGCCCTCGGGCCGACTGCAGCCATCTGGACCGTGTCGGATGCGGTGCACGTACAGATCAGCAGTGCGAATGACAGCACGAACGGCTTGGCGACGTGTGTGGGTGCGACCAACGGTGCAGCCACGGTCACGGGCACCGTCACAAAGGAAGGCTTCACAGCGACGGCAACTTCGAGCCTGACCTGTAAATAGCGTCAGCTGGTACGGGTCCGCTCAGGGGACGGCGGTCCGAACTGGCTCTGTACAAGGTTGAGCGCGTCGTGACGGGTGGCGATAGCGCCTTCGAGCTGGGCGTCTTCGGCGGCGAGCAGCATGTCACGAAAGGCGGGGCCAGGTTTGTAGCCGGCGGCGATGAGGTCGGCGCCCGTGAGCAGCAGGGTCGGGCGAATCTGCTCCTGGCTGAGGTCGGCGAGGTGCCCTTTCGCGTACTCGTAGGGGCCGAGCATGCGGTGCGAGCTCATGACGTCGGCATAGTGCAGCGCGAGGTGCTCGTCGAAGCGCGGCAGACGCAGAAAGCGCTTCAACGTCGACTGCTTCATTTTGGGCACGTCGCCGAACTGCATGTGGTGCTTGACGAGGGCGAGGATTTGCTCGGTGTCGTCGTTGGAGAAGCGGAAACGGTTGAGGATGGCGCGGGCGACGGCGACGCCGATCTCCGCGTGGCCGTTGAAGCGAATGCGGTCACCGGGTTTGTTCGGGTCGGGCGGCGTGTAAGTGGGCGGCTTGCCAACATCATGCAGCAGCATGCCCCAGGCGAGCGTGGGCGCGACCCCGGCGGGCAGGTGGTCGAGCAGCATGAGGGTGTGCACCCAGACATCACCTTCGGGGTGGTACTGGGGTGGCTGCACGCAGCCCTGCATGCGGGCGACCTCGGGCAAGAGCACGGGGAGCAGGCCGGTCTGGTCGAGGAGATCGAAGCCGCGGTGCGCCGCGCCTTCGGTGAGGATCCTGGTGAGCTCGTCGCGGATGCGTTCGGGGGAGACGACGTTGATCTCGAGGGCGAGCCCTTGGATGGCCGTCAGGGTCGCGGGCTCGAGCGTGAAGCCGAGGCGCGCGGCGAACCGCACGGCGCGGAGGGTGCGAAGTTTGTCCTCAGTGAAGCGGCGGAGGGGGTTGCCGATGGCGCGGAGCGTTTTAGCGGCGAGGTCG
>CAXUDC010000231.1:0-3584 GCA_964249685.1 uncultured Acidobacteriaceae bacterium | reverse complement strand
GACTGCGGTGCGCCCCGCTCAAGACACATTCCGCAGGCGCTTGGAGATTCGGGCAACGTCGCATCCAGAAATGTGGAGTACTGCCCCGCGGTCGCCACCCATTCGTAGTAGCTTTCGGCGGTCGGATTCGGCTTCACCAGGCTGATGCCGGCACTATCGGCACCGCACAGCTCCACGGCGACATCGACCAGCTCCTGCAGAATTGTGTCAGGATTCTCAAACAAAGCGCGGGAGAGCCGCTGCATGCCCCTCAGCTGAGTGGGGAGATGATGGGTATGCACGCGCCGGTTCGCGAAGGCGAGGTCGTCCCGCAGGTCAGAGACCTCAAGGCCGGTTCCGCCGGGCACAGGGGCAAGCGTCGACATATTCTCCACTACGCGTGCTGATCATCGTTGCGTGTCGCGTGACGTGAGACTACTCTTTTTCTGCGGCGAATCTGTATAAATTTGCTCAGTTCGAGACCTGACCTTTGGCGTTCAGGCTCTCCAGAATGCCGTCCCACAACGCCAGCCTCGCCCGGATCGCCTCTTCTGCCGCGGTGGCGGCTTCTTCCCACAAGCGCGGGTCGTCGCCGCACAGGTCAGCAACCATCCGCAGCGACAGCGGTCCGTGCTCATCGCCATCCACTTCGATGTGGCGCTCCAGGTACCAGACAAACTGGCCTAAATCGCCGCCGGTCGCATGGTTCAGATCGCGCACCAGCGAGCGGAACATGCCCGGAATTGCATCCTCGCGCCCGAACGTAAACGCCGCCGCCTGCGCTGCAAGCGAGCCGCTGCGGATGACCCGGAAGGTCGTCTCCACGAACCAGCGCGCAGCCCCCGGCACGCCATCGAGCACCAGTTCGGCCCGGGGCGAGTTCGCCACCCGGTCCACCACACGACGGATGACTGCGGTGCTCGCGCCCGCCCGCTCCATGGCATCGAGGTAGATCTCGAAGTGACTCGCCGGACGCCCGTCGTACTCGTCCGACTCCTCACCCAGCACGATCTCGTTGATGAAGCGGCGGCTCGCCGGAAACCGGGTCGGTACCCAGGGCACATCCACACACGTCAACCGCTGCTGCAGCGCCTTCAGCAGACTCATGAAGTCCCACACGGCGAAGACGTGCGACTCCATGAAGAGGCGCAGGTGCGCCGGTGTGCGGATGCTGGAATACAGCGGGTGCGCCGCAAGCTGTTCCCGCAGGGGGGCAAGCCGCGCTTCAATGGCCTCAATCGACGTGGGTGCAATCGCGATGGTGTTCACCCTCCCATTATCGCGTTGCGTGGGCCGCAGGTTTTGATCGGGCACAGCGGGGAGGCTCTTTGCAGACGGCAGTGCCCTCTATGCTGAGGTCAGCACCATGCTGCTGCGTCAGGCCATCAACGAAGCCGAAACCCGGATCACGCGCCGTGATGCGGAGACGCTGCTGCTGCACGTCCTGCGAACTGGTGGTCGCGATCGCGCCTGGCTGCTTGCGCACCCCGAAGCGCCGCTGACCGATGGCCAGCTTGCCGAGTTCGGCGCCCTGGTCACGCGTCGTGCCGGGCAGGAGCCGCTGCAATACCTTACCGGCTGCCAGGAGTTCTTCGGCCTCGACCTGCACGTCACGCCGGCGGTGCTCATCCCGCGCCCCGAGACCGAGCTACTCGTCGAATCCGTGCTCGACTGGGTTGCAACTCGTGTCCACGAGGCCGGCGGTCGCCCGCTGTCCCTGGTAGACGTTGGTACCGGCTCAGGCGCAATCGCGCTGGCGCTCGCCAAGCATCTGCCCCATGCGGAGATCCTCGCGCTGGATCTCTCGCCCGACGCACTTGCCGTGGCCCGCACCAACGCCACGCATCTCGGCCTGAGCTCTCGCGTGCCATTCGCGGTTTCAGACCTGCTGTCAGCTCTCGAATCGCAGATTGAAGCCGGTCAGCGGTTCGACGTCGTGGTCTCCAACCCGCCTTACGTCCCCAGCACGGACGCACCCTCGCTCGAGCCACAGGTCCGCGACTACGAGCCGCACGCGGCGCTCTTCGCTGGCGTGGACGGCCTCGACCTCTACCGGCGCCTCATTCCGCAGGCACGTGCAGCCCTGCGCCCGGACGGCTTGCTCGCCATGGAGTTCGGCTTCGGCCAGCGCGACGCCTTGCAGGAACTGCTCGGCGGCTGGCGCCACGTCCGGTTTCTCGACGATCTCGCCGGCATCCCGCGCGTGGTGCTTGCAGAGCTTTTGTAACTTCAAGCTCCTAGCTTTGAGCTTCTGGCCCCTATCCCGAGTCCCCTGATCTCTGACTTACGCAACGCCGTGGCGCAGGTCTTCCAGGATGCCCTGGTGCAGGTTCCACACCGCAACAATCCCCAGGGACAAGGCAAGGACTGATTCTCCAAGCGCCACCGGCAGATCGCGTCCCACCAGCGCCGCACCGCGCATTCGTGCGGCATAGCCACCCCACGTGCCGACGGCCGCGCCGAGCAGCCCCAGCAGAATGCCCCCCGCCAGCGGCTGCTGAATGGACGTAGCGACCAGGGCGCCGATCAGAACACCAAAGACCAGGCGAGCCGCTGCGGGCCCGGGTGCCTTGCGGCTGGGCGTCTTCGGAAGCGTGTCGCCGATGTACTCACCGATCGCCAGTACCGTAAACACGATCGCTGACACAAGATAGGTCGTCCACACCGCCCAGCCGTGCTCCGGCAACCACGCGAGCCACACCGCCCAGCACACGACAGCCATGCCCGTCATGGCACGCATTCCGGTAACGATGCCGAGCAGAAAGATCCAGATCAACGTGTGCCTCCGGCGCCAGTTGCAAAAGACGCGCTCAACCCTACCCTGGGACGCAGCAAACTTGCTGCTTCCAATCACCTGACTCTACCGCGTGATTGGCTGCCCTTGGAAGAACGCATCGGTGCGGGTGCGCAGATGGGATCGCAAACGATTCGGTATTTGCAATGCGGCTAACAATTGGGTGCGCCGGATAGTTCTACAATGAGCGGATTATGTTGTTGAAGCAAATTGTCCGCCAGCTTGATGCTGAGATGGACCGCCTTGAACGACTTCGCGAGATAGTCGCCGGCCTGCAAAGCTCTCTGATCCTGGTGCCCGTTGTACCGTTCGAAGCAGCCTCTGATGCCGTTCCTGACGACATCCTCAGCACGCTGCGCCACGACGCCCCCGAGCCCCAGAGCGTGCCCCAACCGGAGCCGGTCGCGAAGAAGCAACGCAAACCGCGGAAGCTCGCCGCACCCGCACGGCCCAAGCCGCCGCGGGTCCTCAAAGCCGTGTCCACCCTGGCCAGAACGCTGACCAGCACCATCCCGGCAGGCCCTGTCGTGATCTCCCCGGAGGCCCTTGCCCGTGAACGGCAGAAGCGGCTCACAGCGCAGGCCAAGTCCACCGCGGAGCAAACGTCCGAGGAAGCAAGACCGGCATCGGCACCCGAAACCGCCAGGACGCCGGACGCGCTGGTGCGGCACCTCACACAACGCTGGCTCTCCGGCTCAGCCTCGGCCTAATCCTGGCGATCGCCCTGCCTGGTTCGCGCCATCAGCTCTGTAGGCGGGAGGTTCCTCCACGATCCACTGGCCGCCTCCGTCCCCGCGGAGCGCCCTTGCTG
>CAXUDC010000230.1:0-3587 GCA_964249685.1 uncultured Acidobacteriaceae bacterium | reverse complement strand
GTCCTCCGTTGCGAAGTTTACTTATGTTTGAAAAGAGGATTGGCTTAGGGGTATTTCGCGTCGTCAGTTTGCAACCGGGCTGGGGCTTGCCGCGGCTTCGATGGCTGTTCCGCGGGCGGCGCGGGCGGCGGGTTTGTCGCTGCGCGTGGGCGTGATCTCGGATGAGATTTCGCAGGATTTCGACCATGCCTGCTCCGTGATCGCAAAGGAGTGGGGGCTGCACCTGGTGAAGCTGCGCGAGGGACCGGATTCGTCACTGCCACGTGAAGAACGCGAAGAAGGATGCCGATGGCAAGATCGTGTGGTCGCCGGTCGGTGTGGGGTATATCGACTGGGCGGCGCAGTTCAAGGCGCTGGCGGAGACCGGGCACGCGGGCGCGGTGAACCTGGAGACGCACTGGAAGGATGGGAATATGACGGAGTCGGCCTCGCGCACGAGCTGGAACGGGATGAAGGAAGAGTTGAAGAAGGCGGAGGTCCGGGTGACGTAGGGCGGGGTCGACCGGCCTGTTGCTGGAATGGGGAGCGGATAAGGGCGGCTTTTTGTCCGGAACTGGTTCGCAAACCGTTTACAGTAGTAGCGGAGGAATCTAATGAAGGCAGTGATCCTGGCCGGTGGTCTCGGCACCCGATTGTCTGAAGAAACGAGCGTTCGCCCAAAACCCATGGTCGAGATCGGCGGCAGGCCCATCCTGTGGCACATCCTCAAGACCTACTCGCAGCACGGCATCCACGACTTCATCATCTGCTGCGGGTACAAGGGCTACGTCATCAAGGAGTTCTTCGCGAACTACTTCCTCCACACCTCCGACGTTACGTTCGACATGAGCAGCAACCAGATGACGGTGCATAACTCGATCGCCGAACCGTGGCGCGTGACGCTGGTGGATACGGGCGATACCACCGGCACCGGCGGCCGCCTGCGCCGCGTGGCCAAGTATCTGGACCCGGGCGAGAGCTTCTGCATGACCTATGGCGATGGCGTTGCGGATGTCGACGTGACGGCTTCGATCGCATTCCACAAGCAGCACGGCAAGGCCGTCACGCTGACCAGCGTGCAGCCGGTGGCCCGCTTCGGCGCGCTCGGCCTGAACGACACGCAGATCTACTCCTTCCAGGAGAAGCCGGCCGATGAGGGTGGCTGGATCAACGGGGGCTACTTTGTGCTTGAGCCCTCTGCGGTGGATGCGGTGACGGACGACCTGCAGATGTTCGAGCGCGAGCCGATCGAAAAGCTCGTGACGAAGGGCGAGGTCCACGCGTTCTTCCACCGCGGCTTCTGGCAGGCGATGGACACGCTGCGCGACAAACAGCACCTGGAAGAGCTCTGGGCCAAGGGTAACGCGCCCTGGAAGACCTGGTAAGCGGTTTCCTTTCGCAAAGCTGTGATTTACCCACATTTCTCCAGGAGAACTCATGAACTGGCAAGGCAAACGCGTCTTCCTTACCGGCCATACCGGCTTCAAAGGCGGCTGGATGGCCCTGTGGCTGGCCAAGCTCGGGGCCGAGGTCCGCGGCTACTCGCTCGACCCGTACACCACGCCGAACCTCTTCGACGAGGCGCGCATCGGGACGATGGTCGACGACCGGCGCGGAGATATTCGCGACGGGGCGGCGCTCGACAAGGCCATGATGGAGTTTGCGCCTGAGGTCGTCTTCCACCTCGCCGCGCAGCCGCTGGTGCGACTCTCCTACTCGGACCCGATCGGCACGTACGAGAGCAACGTGATCGGTACGGCGCGGGTGCTCGAAGCCGTGCGCAAGACGTCCAGCGTCCGCGCCGTGGTCTGCATCACTACCGATAAATGCTACGAGAATCGCGAGTGGCTGTGGGGCTATCGCGAGACCGATCCGCTGGGCGGCTATGACCCTTACTCCTCCTCGAAGGCCTGCGCGGAGATTGTGTCGGCGGCGTATCGCCAGTCGTTCCTGGCCGAGCGCAACGTGCACATCGCCACGGCGCGCGCGGGCAACGTCATCGGCGGGGGTGATTGGTCGACCGACCGGCTGATCCCGGACCTCGTCCGCGGCTTCCTGTCCGGCGAGCCCGTCTCCATTCGACGACCGCACGCGATTCGCCCGTGGCAACACGTCCTTGAGCCCATCGACGGCTATGTTCGCCTGGCTGAAAAGCTGCTCGGGAGCGAAGGCGCGCGCTACGCCACCGCCTTCAACTTCGGTCCCGCCGACGACGATGCCCGCACGGTGGGCTGGATTGCGGACCGCATGGTGCAGACCTGGGGCCATGGCGCAACCTGGTTCCAGGATGGTGACCCGGGCGTGCATGAGGCCGGCTTCCTGAAGCTCGACGCCAGCCGGGCCAAGGCCGAACTGGGCTGGTTGCCGAAACTGAAGCTCGGTGCGGCGCTCGACATGCTGGTCGCATGGTACCGGGCCAACGCAGCCGGCGAGGACACGCAGGCGCTCACGCTCAAGCAGATTGCGGACTACCAGGCCCTGCAAGGATGACCGCGCGGTCCATCCAACCTCCGCAGGGCCAGGCAGGCGACGACCGCGATGCTTCGCACTGGCTTGGGGCGGTGGTCGCGCTGCTGGCCGTTTACGCGGCGTGGCGCCTGCCGTACTGGCTGGGCAACGCCAATCGCGACCAGACCGAGTGGTTCCTGCCCTGGCTGACGCACATCCTGACCGTCGGCCGCTTTCATGCGCTCGAAGCGAGCTATGCGAACTACAATCCGCCGTTCGTCTACTCGCTGGTGGGCTCTTCGTTCCTGGCGGGCGTGCTGCCTCCGCTCGTCGTCGTCAAAATCACCAACCTGCCGTTTCTCCTGCTGGCAGCGACGACGGTTTTCCTGGCCTGCCGCGGGCTGGGCCGCACCTGGGGCCGCGCGCTGATGGGAGCGGGGCTCGTCCTGGTGGCACCGGAGACGCTCGAAAACGCGTGGTCGTGGGGCCAGTGCGATGTCATGTTTTCGTCGTTTCTGCTGTTGTTTGTGGTGGCGGTCTTTTTCAAACGGCCGGCGCTGGGGATGGTCGCGTTTGGGTTTGCGCTCGCCTTCAAGCTGCAGGCCGTCTTTCTCGGACCGCTGGTGCTGATGCTGCTGATTACCGGCGAGATTCCGGTGTGGACCTTGATCCTGGTCCCACTCGTTTACCTCGCGATGCTGGTTCCGGCCATGCTGGCGGGCAGACCACCTATGAGCCTGCTGCTGATCTATGGGGCTCAGTACAATTACTACAACGGTCTCGCTTATGCGGTGGCCAATCCGTACCGGGTGATCTCGCATGCTGTCGAGGCGCGAGGCTTGACCGAGTTGGTGAAACACCTCGCGCTGGTGTTCTCCGCGCTCTGCAACGCTGGATTCCTGGTCTACCTGTGGCGTCGGCGCAACGTGCTGCGCAGCCTGATGGGGACGGCGGTCGTGGCTTGCCTTTGCCTGATGCTGGAGGTGTTTACCCTTCCGAAGATGCATGAGCGCTATTACTTCCCGGCTAACTTGATGCTTTTGCTGCTGGTAGCGATCAGCCCCCGGCGGTTCTGGCTTCCGGCACTCTTGTTACAAGGCGTCAGCGTTTATACCTATCGACCCTACCTGTATGGCTCGGCGAATTATGCTCCCTTATTC
>CAXUDC010000229.1:0-3589 GCA_964249685.1 uncultured Acidobacteriaceae bacterium | reverse complement strand
GTCTCGCCGATGAGACGCCCGGGCATCTGGCGCAGGAACTTCTCCTTGCACGCGATCACGCCGCAGTAGGGTCCGCCGTAGCTGAGCGCAACGCCGTAGCTCTGCGCCTCGAGCGAGACAATGTCGGCCTCTTTCGGCGGGGCCACGATGCCAAGCGAGATGGCCTCGGCGATCGAGACGATCAGCAGCGCGCCCTTGCTGTGGGCGAGCTCCGCGATGGCCGCGACGTCCTCGATGGTGCCGAAGAAGTTGGGCGACTGGATCAGTACGCAGGCGGTGTCGTCGGTGATGGCAGCTGCGAGCGCGGCCATGTCGACGCGGCCGTTCGACGCGTAGCCGACCTCGGTCTGGGGGATCTCCTGGTGAGTCGCGTAGGTCTTGACGACCTCGCGATACTCCGGGTGAACGGTGCGGGCGATGACGGCGGCGTTGCGACCGGTCACGCGGACGGCCATCATGATCGCCTCCGCCGCGCCGGTCGAGCCCTCATACATGCTGGCATTGGCGATCTCCATGCCGGTCAGCTCGCAGATCATGGTCTGGAACTCAAACATGGCCTGCAGCGTGCCCTGCGAGATCTCCGGCTGGTAGGGCGTGTAGCTCGTCAGGAACTCGCCGCGCTGCACGAGTGAGTCGATAATGACGGGCTTGTAGTGCTTATAAACGCCCGCGCCCAGGAAGCTCGCGTAGCCGGTCGCGTTGTTTTCGGCGTAGCCGCGGAAGCGCTCGATGATCTCGCTCTCGCCGTGCTGGCGCGGGACGTTCATGTCGGCGGTCAGGCGGTACTCGGCGGGGATGGTCTGGAAGAGGTCGTCGATGGAGCCGACGCCGATCTCGGCCAGCATGGCGGTGCGGTCGCTCGGGCTTTTGGGAAGGTAACGCATGGGCGGGTGTCCTTTAGTGGCCGGTCTCTTCTGCGACAAACGTCTCGTAGAGCTTGCTGTCGATGAGCGCGGGCAGGGTGCTCAACTCGGCTGGGTCCTTGAGCGCCATCTTGAAGAGCCAGGTCTCGTTAGCGGCGGTGTTGATCGTCTCGGGAGCGGAGTTGAGCTCGTCATTGATCTCGGTTACGGTGCCGGAGGCGGGCGCGTAGAGGTCGCTGACGGCTTTGACGGATTCGACCGAGCCGAAGATCTCGCCGGCCTTGACCTCGGCGCCAACTTTCGGCAACTCGACGAAGACGATGTCGCCGAGTGAGTGCTGGGCGTAGTCGGTGATGCCGACCGAGGCGTGGTCCTGCTGAGCGTCCAGCCACTCATGCGTTTTGGTGTACTTGTACGTCGCGGGGTACATGCAGGCTCCAGTTCAAAGTCTAGTCTTCGTTAGGATGATGTTTCCGGCGAAAGAGCAGCAGTCTTCTTCGGCTTTTTGTGGAACGGGGTTGCGACGACCTTTGCTTTGACCAGACCGCCACGAATTTCAACAGCGACCTCGGTATCGAGGTCGCTGTATGCAATCGGGACGTAGGCGAGGGCGATGTTCTTTTTGAGGAACGGCGCGGGCGAGCCGCTGGTGATCTCGCCGATGGGCTCGCCCGCAGGCGTCATGACGCGGTAGCCGTCGCGTCCGATGCCGCGCTCGACCATCTCAAGGCCTACGAGCCGGCGGGTCGGGCCGCCGGCGTCCTGGATCTCGCGCAGGGCAGCCGAGCCGACAAAGTCAGTCCCTTTGTCCAGCTTGCAATAGCGGCCCAGATTAGCTTCAAAGACGTCGATCGTGTCCGAGATCTCATGCCCGTAGAGTGCCATTGCGGACTCGAGGCGCAGCGTGTTGCGCGCGCCGAGACCGCAGGGCAGGATGCCGAACTCCGCGCCGGCGGCGAGGACTTCGCCCCAGACGCGGCCGCTGGTCGGTTCGTCCGACGGGATGTAGATCTCGAAGCCGTCCTCGCCCGTGTAGCCGGTACGCGCGATCATGGTGTTATGGCAGCCGCAGACCTCGCCCCAGGTGAACCAGTAGTTCTTGATGACGCTGAGGTCGGCTTTGGTGAGCTTTTGCAGCGTCGCCTCCGCTTTCGGGCCTTGGATGGCGAGCTGCGTGTAGTAGTCCGAAAAGTCGTTGATGTGCACGCCGGGCATGTGGCCGATCTGCTTGCGGACCCAGGCAACGTCCTTCTCGCGCGTGCCCGCGTTGATGACGATCAAGTAGTCATTGTCGCTCAGCTTGTGCAGGACCACATCGTCGACAAACGTCCCGTCCTCATACAGCATGGCGCTGTAATGCGCCTGGCCGACCGCGAGCTTGCTGCAATCGTTCATCAGCAGGCGCTGCAGGGCGGCGAGCGAGCCGGGGCCGCGCAGCTGGATGTCGCCCATGTGCGAGACGTCGAAGAGCCCGACGGCGGTGCGCACGGCCATGTGCTCGGCGATCAGGCCGGAGTACTCGACGGGCATGTCCCAGCCGCCGAAGTCGACCATTTTAGCCTTGTGGGCGCGGTGCGTGCTGTTCAGGGCCGTGATGCGGAGCTTTGCGAACTCCTGCGCTACCTGGGAATCGACTTCTGCCATGCTGCGTTCTCCGTCTTTTTACGATAGCACCGTGCGCAGCCAGGGAGTACGCTCACGATCAAGCCGGACGCTCCCGCGCCGTGGAAGGTGAATGTTCCTGGCGACAAAGCGGCGGGAGCTGGCTAAGATAGCGTATGGAACTGGTCTCCCTGAATTCTACGAGCCGCGGTGGCGGGCGTTTGTCGTTTCAGCGGATTGCGTCGGTCGGGCTGCATGTGCTGCTGCTGGCGGCGCTCACCTATAAAGTGCACGCTGTGGCCAGGGTTCGCCCGCGTCTGGTCAGGAATGCGTTGGTGATCGTGCCGTACTCGCCTGCGCACAAGGCGGTGGTGCAGCCGCCCAGGCCGAAGATCGTCTCGCCCAAGGATCCGCCCAAACTGGCGATGAAGGTGCCTGACCCGCCTCTGCCGGCAAGCGGTGGAGACCCGACGGGGGAGGATGACGTGTCGGTCGCGCTGGCGAACTTCTACCCGGCGCCCGCGCCTGACCTCACCGCGCTGCCGCATGGGACGCGCGGAGATGTGGTGATCGACATTGTCATCGACGAGGAGGGCAAGGTGGTCGACACCGCGCTCGACCAGGGGCTGGGGCACGGGCTGGACGAGGCGGTGATCGCAGTGATCCAGACCTGGACGTTTTACCCCGCGACCAAGGCAGGGAAGCCGGTTGCGAGCAAGCAGCAGCTTCTGTTTCATTTTGAGCGGGCGTAGGCGGCGCGGTGGAGCTGTCAGCTGACAGCTCACAGCAGACAGCTCAGACGTGCGATTCCGTGCAGCTTCAAACGCAGATCCCTTCGGGAATGACAAACAACGAAGCGTTGCATGAGATAGGTTAGTAGAAATTCGTTTTCCTGGAGACGTGATGAGCGTGGTGCGTGGTTGGATAGCGGTTTCTGCGGTAGCGGTCTCGTTGTGGTCCACAACAGCGGTCGCGCAAGCGCAGGTGGGAACTTCGAAATCCAAACCTGCTGCCGCCGCGGCGGCGACGGGGGATGAGGGCAATCCCACACCTGCCTCTCCCTTCCCGGCCGGGCCGCCGAGCAAGGGTGGCCTGCAGCTCGACGCGATCCACAAGGCGGACAC
>CAXUDC010000228.1:0-3607 GCA_964249685.1 uncultured Acidobacteriaceae bacterium | reverse complement strand
CCGATACGTTCTGGTCTCCAGCCGCGGAAGATGACCGGGCAGGGCAGCACGCGGACATCCCTGCAGGGTCGCAGTAAACTAGAAGAGTGCGCGAGCAAGATCATTTCGACGTCGTCGTTGTAGGCGGCGGGCATGCCGGTTGCGAGGCGGCCGCTGCGGCTGCGCGCATGGGCCTGCGCACGGCGCTGTTCACGCTGAACCTCGACCTGATCGCGCAGATGTCCTGCAATCCCGCGATCGGCGGCATCGCCAAGGGCCATCTGGTGCGTGAGATCGACGCGCTCGGCGGCCTGATGGGCCTGGTCGCGGACGCCTGCGGGATCCAGTTTCGCCTGCTCAACACCTCGCGCGGCCCTGCCGTCTGGAGCCCGCGCGCGCAGTGCGACAAGGCTCTCTACCGCGTGCGCATGCGCGAGACGCTCGAATCCATCCCCAACCTCCACCTCAAGCAGGCCGAAGTAGCCGACCTCCTGATCGAGCCTACAGAACCGGGTGCCCCACCTCTCGATTGTGAGAGGTGGGACGGACTACCGCCGCGTCGCGTCACCGGCCTCCTCCTCCGTGACGGCCGCCGCATTCACGCCACGTCCACCATCGTCACCACCGGCACCTTCCTCAACGGCCTCATCCACTGCGGCGAGCAGCAGTACTCCGCCGGGCGCTCCGGCGAGCCCGCCAGCGTCCTGCTCGGCGAGTCGCTCAAGCGCCTCGGCCTGCGCGAGTTCCGCCACAAGACCGGCACGCCCCCGCGCCTGGACGGCCGCACGATCGACTGGACGCGCTTCCAGGAGCAGCCCGGCGACGCGATCCCCACGCCGTTTTCCCTCCGCACCCGCGAGCTACCGCTGCGCCAGATCCCCTGCCACATCGCCCGCACCACGCCCGAAACGATGCGCCTGATACGCGAGAACGCGCATCGCTCTCCCATGTACTCGGGGCAAATCCAGTCCGTCGGCCCGCGCTACTGCCCGTCCATCGAGGACAAGATCGTCCGCTTCCCAGACAAGGACTCGCACCAATTCTTCCTCGAGCCCGAGGGCCTGAGCACGCATGAGGTTTACGTGAACGGCATGTCCACCTCGCTCCCACAGGAGGTCCAGCAGGCCATGGTCGCCAGCATCCCGGGGCTTGAAAACGCGGAGATGCTGCGGCCCGGCTACGCGATCGAGTACGACGCCATCGACCCCACGGAACTGGACCGGTCGCTGCAGGTCAAGACGCTGCCAGGGCTCTTCCTCGCCGGCCAGATCAACGGCACCAGCGGCTACGAGGAGGCCGCAGGCCAGGGCCTGATGGCCGGCATCAACGCCGCCTTATCTGTCAAACAGCAACCCCCATTCCACCTCGACCGCACCGAGGCCTATCTCGGCATCCTTGTCGACGACCTCATCAGCCGCGGCTCTGACGAACCCTACCGCATGTTTACCTCGCGCGCCGAGTTCCGCCTGCACCTCCGCATCGACAACGCCGGCCGCCGCCTCACCCCGTACGGCCGCGCCCTCGGCCTCGTCGACGATCAGACCTGGGCTGACTACGAGGCCCGCCAGCACCGCCATCAGGCCTTGAAGCACCAGCTCGAAACGACTCGGCTCAACCCGGCGCTGCTCCCCCCGGAGCTCCTCGCGCAACTCGACGGCGAGCCGGCCAGCCTGCAGGGCCAGACCCTCGCCGAGTTCCTCAAGCGCCCCGAGGTCACGATCCAGCCCCTGCTCGCTCACTGTGCCCCATCCATCGCGCCTCTTGCGATGGGTGGGTCCACCACTCTACTTTCCCAGTCGACCCATACGTCCGAGCTGCGCGCGGTCGAAACCGAGCTCAAGTACGCCGGCTATCTTACCCAGCAAACGCGCTCCATCGCCAAGATGAAGCGCGCCGAATCCATGCGCATCCCGCCGTGGCTCGACTACACCATCATCTCCGGCCTGTCGCGCGAGATGGTCGGCATCTTCACCCGGGTCCGCCCCGTCACGCTCGGGCAGGCCAGCCGCCTGCCGGGCGTGACGCCTGCCGCCGTCTCGCTGCTCCATGTGAGTATTGAGATTCAGTGGCGCAAGCTGAAAGACAAAACGTTCTGGGGATAAGACGGATAAATACCGATCAAGGCGGATAGAGCTATGGACAACGCACAGTTAGTTCATTCAGTGGCTTGCATTCAGAGTTGACTGAGAAAATCCTTGGGGTCTTCTTTGCTGTTCAGAATGAATTAGGCGAAGGATTTCTTGAAAGCGTATACCAGAGTGCCATGACGCTGGCGTTGCGGCAGGCCGGCCTGCGGGTTGCGGAACAGGCACTCATTTCTGTACAGTTCCGCGGCGAAGTCATTGGTACCTTCCGCGCGGATATCCTGGTCAACGGCGTAGTGCTGCTTGAACTCAAGGTAGCCGATGTTGTTACGAAACAGTATGAAGCGCAACTGATCCATTATTTGCGGGCCACTGATATCGAAGTGGGTCTTGTTTTAGCCTTCGGCAACAAAGCGAACCGTCGCCGCGTCTATTTACCCAATCAACAGAAGAAACAACCCGAATTGATCCGCTCTAATCCGCCTTTATCCGTCCTATCCCTGTAACGTCTTGTCTTTTAGGAGGGCAGCATGAAGCCAGCCATCATCCTGAGCGTAGCCCTGCTCCTCCCCGCGCAGGATGGCCCCATCACCACGCTCACCCTGCAGACGCGTGTCGTCGCGATCTCCGCCTATGTGCGCGACCGGCAGGGCCGGCCCGTGGGCGGGCTTACCCCGGCCGACTTTACGCTCAAGCAGGACGGCACCGCCGAGGACATCCGCTACTTTTCCCAGGGCTCCGACCTGCCGCTCACCCTGGCACTCATGGTCGACACCTCCGCCAGCCAGCGGATGTATGTCGCCGACGAGGCCGCCGCGTCGATGGTCTTCTTCCGCGCCATGCTCGAGCGCAAGGAGGACCGGGTGTCGCTGACGCGCTTCGCCTCTGACGTCCACGAGCTCTCGCCGCTCACGTCCTCGGTTGACAACCTGCAGCGTGCGCTAGGCTACCTGGACTACCGGGCCGGGAACAGCGCAAACGGGGGCACGCTGCTGTTCGACGCCGTCGTCGCGACCGCGCAGAACCTGGGCGCGCAGCAGGGCCGCAAGGCCATGGTGCTGCTGACCGATGGCGGCGACAACGGCAGTCGCGCCACGCTCGCGCAGGCCGTAGCCGCGGCGCAAAAGGCCGATGTCATGGTGTACTCCGTCTTCTACTCGAGCGACGCCGACCCGCACAGCGGCTCCACGCAGCCACGCTATCACGGCGATCGCAACGCGCTCGAGCAGCTCGCCGAGCAGACCGGCGGCCATGTCTTCGATTCCGGCCCGCACTACCCTCTGCGCGAGACCTTCGCGCAAATCCAGCAGCAGCTGCGGCTGGAGTATCTGCTGGGCTACCGGCCGCCGGACGCGCCCGCCGGCAGCTACCACAAGCTCGAACTGAAACCGAAGGATGCGAAGTTGATTGTAGAAGCCCGCCGAGGCTTCTACACTCGATAGCAGGTCCGTGACCAAAAACTAGAAACTCATGATCAACCTAAGAGAGGGTCTGATGAAGTACTTGGGTGGAAGCGTGGGACTTTAGTCCCACGAACAAGCTTA
>CAXUDC010000227.1:0-3616 GCA_964249685.1 uncultured Acidobacteriaceae bacterium | reverse complement strand
TCATACAGCGTCTGGACGGTGACTTTGGCCTTGCCCAGTTCGCGGATGGCGCGGAAGTTGCCCTGTTCGCGGCCTCGCAGGTAAAAGTTCGTAGATAGCGGCTCGTCGCTCTGACTGAGGGTGAGGCGGAGGAAGTGAACGGCGCTGAGCGTGGCCGGGTACTCCATGGGGATGGGCGCGGCTACGGTGTCCTCTTTGGCGTCGAGCTGTGCGGACTTCTTCCACTGCGAGCTGCCGTCGAGGTTGAGGATTTCGGCGGTAGCGGTGAGGCCGGTGAGGTCGCCGGCGCTGTAGTTCACGACCTCGACGGTTTCGGTGACGGGGTTCCACTGGATGTGGACGGGTTCCGAGCCGAGCTTCGAGCCGAAGTAGGCAGCGGTGGGCTCGAAGTAGAAGTCGTAGGTCTGCCAGACGAAGGACGGCCAGCAGGGGTGGCTCATCCAGAGCAGAAGGCCCATGCGGTGCTGGCTTTGGGACTCGAACATGGCGCGGTAAGTGTCGAAGTTGATGAACTGCGCTAGTTTCAGCCATTCATCCGCGCTCGTGGCACCGCCGTAGCTGTTTTCAATGAGCTCGCGAAAGCTGACGCCGCCTTGCGCGCCGGCAAGGCAGAAGTCGTGGATGCCCCAGTCGAGACCCTGCGGCCAGATGGAGGCCTCCGGCATCATGGCGCGGATGCTTTCGATGGGCGGGACGGCAGGCGCGCCGATTTCGGAGTGCAGCTTGGTGTCGGCGGTCTTGAAGTAGACCTCCGGCGGCAAGGTGCGGTAGGGGCCGTGGCCGCTGACGGAGCCGTCGGCGGAGCTGGGGATGTAGTGGAGATCGGGGTGTAGCTCGCCGAGCAGCTGGCGCAGACCGGCTTCCAGCGGCGCGGGTGGGTACCCCTCGTTGCGACCACAGTAGAGGCCCATCGAGGCGTGATGGCGGATGCGCAGGATCGTGTCGCGGGCGTTGGCGAGGAAGAGCGCGTTGTCGTCGGGTATGGGGCCATCCCAGGGATTGGCGAGCCAGAAGTCCTGCCAGACGAGGATGCCGTGGCGATCGCAGGCCTCGTAGAAGGCGTCGTCGCCGGTCTGCCCGACCCAGTTGCGGACGGTGTTGAAGTGCATGTCGCGGTGGTAGCGGACGGCGGCGTCGTACTCGCGGGCGCGATAGCGCAGCATCGACTCGGGAAAGCCCCAGTTGCCGCCCTTCATGATGAGGCGGCGGCCGTTAACGAAGAGGCGGAGCGCGCCGCCGTCTTCGGAGGCGGTGATCTGACGGACGCCGGCTTTGAATTCCTTGCGGTCGGAGGATTTGCCGGCAATGGTGAAGTCGAGCGTGCAGTCGTAGAGGTGCGGCTCGCCGTAGCCGGCGGGGTTCCAGAGCTCCGGGTTCTTCAGGTGCAGGACCGGGTGGCTGGAGGGACCGAAGGTGACGAACTTGCTTGCTTTGGGACCGATCGTGACCTGTTGCCGGATGTTTGCGGCCCCGAACTGAGCCTGCAGAATGCCGGAGACGGCGTGATTGGAGCGGTTGACGAGGTCGACACTGACGGTGACGTCGGCACTGGAGGTGTCGGGCAGCGGTAGCTTGCTGGAGACAAAGTGATTCTCGAGAGTGACGGGGCCGGTCGTGTGGAGGGTGACGTCGGCCCAGATGCCGGTGTTGCGGCCGCGGATGGTCGAAATCCAGTCCCAGCCGATCGAAGCGGCGTAGTTGGGGCCGTCGGAGCCGAGGGCGCCGCCATTTTTTCCAGGATTTTCGAAGGTTTTCTGCTTGCAGCTGCCAGGCGTAGCGTTCTTGAGGACGCGGACGGCGAGCGCGTTGGGGGCGCCGGCGTGCAGCGTGTCGGTGACATCGAACCGGCCGCGAAAGAAGCCGCCGTTGATGTAGCCGATCCGCTGGCCGTTCAGGAAGACTTCCGCCTTCCAGTTGATACCGGCGAAGTCGAGCCAAACGCGCCGGGCGCCGGAGGTGGGGACGTGGGTGAACTCGGTGCGATACCAGAAGTCGGCATAGAAGTACGAGTCGGAGATGTGGAGCTGATCGGCACCGAAGTTGGGGTCGGGGATGGCGCCGGCGTTGAGGTACGAGGTGAGCGTGGTGCCGGGGACAGTGGCCACGATCCAGTTATCGGCCTTGTAGCCGGGTTTGGAGAGGGCCTCGCCCGCATCCTGCAGCAGGTCCGCGCGCTGAAGGCGCCAGTTGCCGCCGGCGAGGTTCAAGCGACCGGGGGTATCGGAGGGTGCCGGGGCGTGGGGTTCGACGCGCAGACCTCCGTGGCCATAGACCTCGAACTCGGAGAGGATGTAGCCGTCGGCGGAGGCTGGCTGGGTGAGCAGGGCACGGATGTAGCGGGCGCTGGCCGTCGTCGTGAGGTGCAGATCGTGCACGGGCGCGGCGGCGGGCAGCGGCTGCAGGTCGTGCCAGGTTTCGGCGTCGTCGGAGGTCTGGAGACGGCCTGCGGCGGCCGGGGCGATCCAGTGGAGCTTCACGCGGTCGAAGGTGGAACGGGTGCCAAGGTCGACGTAGACCCACTCTTCATCGAGGCCGGCGCTCTTCCAGGCGCTGGTGAAGCTGTACGGGCCGCCGATTTCGACACGATCTTTGGCGTTGAAGAAGGCGACCTGGCCAAGGCGCCACGATGTGCCATAGCTGGCTTCGCCCGCGGCGGTGTTGCGGAGTTCGACGCGGAACTGGCGGGCACGGACCGGCGTCGAGAACGGGATGGAAGGCGCGAGGATGTTGTTGCCGCGGGCCAGGTCGGGCGGGTGGTTGACGGGATCGAGGGGTGTGCCCGCGGTGCCGGTGCCGGCGGGCTGCCAGGTGTGACCATCTTCTGAGGTCCAGGCGGTGAACTGAAGGTCAGCGAGCGGCAGGTGCTGCGGAACGGCCACGAACAGCTCGATCCGGTCAATGGTCGGAATCGTTTCACCACCGCCGAGGTGAATTTCAATCTGCGGGTGCGCGCCGGTCATGTTCAGGACGTTGGGCGGGTCGTGGTCTACGGGGCTCTCCCGCTCATTCTTGGGCAGCACCTGGCCGTCCACGACAACAGAGATCCAGTCCGGGGTCCGCGTGTGAACGATCCCATCGGTGACGAGCTGCGCTGTGAGGTTGTAGTCGTAGGCGCTGGAGTGAAATGCCGGGCGCAGCAGCGCGAGGTTGCGGTACGTGCCGGTGGTGTCGGGCACGAGCGTGGGACCGAAGTGTTCGCGCGGATCGCCGGGGTAGACGCCGATACCGCGGGTGAACGGGGCAGCCGCGGCGCCGACGCCGCTGCTAGCCGAGCCGGTAGTTGAGCGCGCTGCCTGCGCGAGGATGCGGCCGGGGAGGCTCAGGGCTGCGCCTGCCGCGAGGGTGCTCTTCACAAAAGTGCGTCGTGTTGCCTTCATGTCCGCTCCGGTGGGAAACAGACGGCCCGGTCATGCGCTGGCGCTTGGGAAGCACAGCAGGAGATCCGGCGCCGCCCTCCCTATTTTGCTGCGGTAAGGGCGAACCTGCCACCCTGTGGGTCTGTGCCTTTAAGGGTCCAACTGCCGCCGGGCACCTGCATCGGGGGTTGGGTGATCTCGCCGCCGCTGGCTTTCACGCGCTCGACTGCGACGTTGATGTCCTCCACGGTGACGTAGAA
>CAXUDC010000226.1:0-3664 GCA_964249685.1 uncultured Acidobacteriaceae bacterium | reverse complement strand
GCTGGACGAAATCGAGGAACGCGCCCAGCACGGGCAGCGCCAGCACGAGCGTCAGCGGCAGCGCGAGATTCCCGAAACGAGGCGGACGCAGGCGCGTGTGGGACAGAGCCGCGGTGAGCTCCGGAATCCAGTAGAGGAACAGGCCCGCGGCGAGCACGAACTGCAGCGTTGCGCGCATCGCCAGGCGCGTATTGCGAAGCGTGGCACCGGCCAGCAGCAGCGTGGGCAGCAGAACCAGGAGCAAAGCGGCCGTCTCGCCCACCAGCCAGCGCGGCCCTAAAGTGACCGCCGCTTTGCAGGCCGGCATCAGCAGCAGGTCCAGGACGAAGAGCACGGCCGCCGGAAATGCGACGCCCAGCGCTGGGCAGCGCTCGGCGGAGAAGACCAGCGGCGGCAGGACCCCCCACAGGACGGCCCAGCCCAGGTACAACTCGACCGGCATGCCCAGCAGCATGGCGGCCGAACCAGGCGTGTAGGCCCACCAGTGGGCGTGCAGGTTGAGCTGCTGCAGCAGCAGGAGCGACGGCAACATCCAGAGAGCCGATAGGAGGGTCGCGGGAAACAGCCTGGCGACCGGGTGGGCGCGACGATAAAGGCCGGCGGCGAGCGCCAGCAGGATAGGGACGTAGAGCGCGCCGGCGCGGGTGAGGTCGGGTTGGGAGAGAGGGGGCATGGGTGGGTTTGTGGACCCACTCATCACGATACAGCCGTGATGAATGGGGCACGGAGGTTCGTATCTAGTCCGACTAAGTACCTGGGTGGAAGCGTGGGACTTTAATCCCACGAATAACCGATTGCGTTGAGGGGGCTTTAGCCCCGGTGCTGTTTATGGAGTATGAGGGATAGACTTGATCCGACCCATCCCAAGCCTCCGTTTACCTCGAAGTTCGTCGCAGCAACAATGCGGGGGTCCTTCGCTTTGCTCAGGATGACGGCGAAAAACAGACAACGTTACGTTACACCTGGAGGTAAATGGATCTACGGTGCGGGCGTTGCGTTGGTGGCGATCATGTAGGCGGCCGCCTGGCGGACGACGGCGCGCTGCATCGGCGCGAAGTACCAGGCGGGGTCGAGCTGGCGGCCAAAGCTCATCGTCCAGGTGACTTCCGTATGGTCCGGGTCGAGCGGGTGCCAGGTGACGTCGGAGCTTGTCCAGCGCAGCCAGGAGGCCAGCTTGGTGTGGTTTTCAAGCACCTCCGACTGCAGGTGGCCGGGCGCGCTCTGCGTGATGCGTACGAGCACATCGCCGGCCGGCACGCCCTCCGCGGCCGAGAAGCGGATGCGCCGCAGGTCGCCCGGCGCGCTGCCCGAGCCCGTCGCGGCGAGGGGCACGGGAAAACCGATGCGCAGGAGCGCCGGTAGCGGGACGTCGATGCGCGGGCTCTGCGCCAGCGCCTGCGCGACCTGCTGTGCGGGAGCCGCGACCACGCGCGTGACCGAGACCGAGTCCTCGCGCGGCAAGGTCAGCGAAGGGGTCGAGCCCTCGAGCGCGAGCGGCAGCAGCACCACCGCCAGGCATCCCAGCGTGGCCTGGCGGCGGCGTTTCTGCGCGTCCAGCGTGAGGCCCACGATGAGGCCGATGGCGTAATAAAGCGGCGAGACGATGAGGATGCAGATCATGCCCTCGCCCAGCAGCGGCGCCAACACCAGCAGCCCGAGCGTCATGCCCTTCAGGATGCCGCCGGTGAGCGACTTCGCCTGGGGCGTCAGCGCGAGCACGATGGCCAGCACCGCGGGCAGCCCGATGAACATCAGCGCGGAGTGGTTGAGGTTGTGCGCGACGAGCCAGCGATAGAGGAACGCAAACAGGCTGGACGCGATCATCAGCGCGAGATAGTAGTACTGGGCGGGGCGCATGCCGCTCGGTGGTGGCGGTGGTGGCGGTGGTGCGGTGGGCTGGAGTTCGGGATCCATGGGCAGGTCTCCGGGATAATTTAATTTTGAACCTGTTCAAATCATGCGCTGGATCGCGAGGCAATGCAAGATTAATTTGAACGAGTTCAAAATCAGTCTTGCGACATATCACCGATAGTCTTCCGTTAGCAGATGCGAGCCATTGTCATCCTGAGCGGAGGTTGCCACGGCTTCATCGTGGCTGCCGGAGTTTGGCGCAGAAGACGCGCAAAACTACGCTCAGGATGACAAAATTGCTGAGCCTCCAGGCTGTTGTACAGGTGGATACACCTAATTACGGCGCAGGCGATCGACGCCTGAGAGTGCCTGCCACAGGGCTTTGCCGGCCTGCTCGGCGGCGGCGAGCGCGGCGGGTTCGGCTTCGGGGTGCGCGGCGAGCTCGGCGTCGATCAGGTCGCGCCACACCTGCGCGTGGTGCACGTCCGCGGTGCGGTGCAGGGTGAAGTAGCGCGTGGTCCGGGCATCGGCGGCGTAGTGCCTTTCGAGCCCCGCGGCCTTCTCCTGCGCGATGGCGGGCACGCGCGATTCATAGGCATAGAGCGCGGCGAGCGCGGACGCGGGGGGCTCGAGCATGAGGCCGCGGAAGGTGGCGAGCAGCGCCTGCATCTCGGGCTGGATAGGGTGCGCGAGGACCTGCTCGCGGGTGTTGCCCATGCCGGTGGCGAAGTCCATCCAGAGCGCGGAGTGCGGGCGCGCGTGGGCGGCGTCGATGCCTTCCTCGTCGGCGAGGTTGCGCAGCACTTCGCGGCGGAGCTCGCTGTCCGGCAGCTGCGCGTGCAGGGCGGAGAGATAGGTGGGGAACGCGGAGACGTGGTGGAAGTACTCGGCCGCGTAGGTGGCGAGGTCTCCGCGGGTGAGCTCGCCGGCGGTCCAGGCCTGGTAGAAGGGGTGTTTCAGGAGATCGTAGGGAGCGAGGCGTTGGTCGAGCTGCTGCCAGAAAGTCGTCATGCGGGCAAGTGTACCGGGCCGCGCGGCACGGCGCAAAGTAAGCTGTGGGTGAGGAGAACGAGATGTGGGGCTGGGGCCGGTGGTGGCGATGGTGGGAGCGGGGCGGAGGTGCTGCGGGCGCGCCGGACTCGCATCCGTTCGATGTGGCGACGGGCATGGATACGGCGGGGCTGATCGATGGCCGCGCGCTTGCAACCGGGCACCCGCACGATCGCTACAGCATCTCGTATTACGGCACGGCGCCGTCGTTGTTTCGCGCGGTGGTGGAGCGCTGGGGGCAGGACCCGGCGGGGTATACGCTGGTCGACCTCGGCTGTGGCAAGGGGCGGGTGGTGCTGCTGGCTTCCGCCATGGGCTTCCGCGAGTGCGTGGGCGTGGAGCTGAATCCGGGGCTGGCGGCGATTGCGCGGGCGAACGCGGCGCGCTGGGACCAGGGGGTTTCGCCGATGCGCATCGTGTGTGGGAATGCGACGGAGTTCGCGTTTCCGGACGGCTTATGCGTGGTGTATCTGTTCAATCCGTTCACGGGCGAGGTGCTGGCGCGGCTGCTGGACCGGATTGCGGAGGTCTTTGCGGGGCGGCCGGGGGAGCTGGATTTGTTGTATGTGAATGCGGAGTTTGGCGGCCTGCTGGAGGCGTGTGCGGGGTTTGAGAAGCTGTGGGAGATGCCGGTGCGGATGTCGCCGGAGGATGCGGCGGTGGACCTGCTTTATGTGGCGGATGCGAAGGGGGACAGGGCGTACGGGGAGCCGGGGGCGGGAGGATGCAGTGGGTGGCGGTGGGTGGGGCAAGGATGAAACAC
>CAXUDC010000225.1:0-3739 GCA_964249685.1 uncultured Acidobacteriaceae bacterium | reverse complement strand
CTAGATACCTGGCGAGGTGCGAGGCTTTTAGCTGCTGTCAGGCAGGTCCTGATCCCGGGAAGGTGGTGATCGGCTCTAGATCAACCTGCAGGAGCTTGGCGGGCCGCCGAACGCCATCAGGCGGTGGCGACGCAGTCCCTCCGTCCATGAGGAAGTAGGCGCGGCGGCCATAGTCGTTCGGGCCGCGGCCCCAGGCGCCGGCGGAGGGGCCGATCAGGTCGTAGGTGAAGGGATTACCCGCGACCGACTGGGTGAAGCCGCTGTTCAGGCCGGGATCCATCGATACGATGTCGATGGTGTTCTGCCGATGGGTTGTCAGGTAGATGACCTGCGCATTCTCGTCGATGCAGAAGTCATCGCCCATCCTGCCTGCGACGACGTACTCGGGCTCGCCGGCGGGCTCCAGCGTCGTTGGGTTCACCGGCACGCGCATGAAGAGCTTGTTGGCCGTCGCGCTATAATAGAGATACTGGCTGCGGGCGGCGTAATGGATGCCGTTGACGCCCGGCTGCTCGGGCTTCAGCTTGCCCGGATAGTGGCCCATACTGGGATGCTTCAGCCAGACGCGAGCCAGCGGCTCGCCCTGTAGATCGATCCGCCAGATCAGGCCGGCGAAGCAGTCCGCCACCAGGATCACGCCGGGCGCGAACAGGCAGATGCCGTTGGGGCCGCGCGTCTCCTTGGGGAACTCGAACGCCAGCTCACGCTTCAGCGGCGCGCCCGGTGACCAGTCCTTGAAGTCGAAACGGTGCAGGTAGGATTCGTGCGTGGTGTAGAGGTTGGTCGAGCAGACCAGCACGACGTCGGGCTCCAGTTCCACGATGCCGACCGTCGGCTCGTCGAAGGTGTAGAGATGCATCGGTTCGACGGGGACGTGTCCGTCGGACGGCGGCACGTACCAGAGGCCGTGGTGGTTCACCTCGGTGATCAGCACCGAGCCATCCGCGCGCACCACGAGGTTCTCTAAGAAGGAGCTGGGCGGGAACTCGGCGACGGTCGTAATGTGGGCTTGAGGCGCGTGGTTCTGCGACACGGAACTTCTCCTATGATCCACTGAGTAGGGCTAACAGGGCGCACGGGGCCCGGCCGGCGCGGGCGAGCCGTCGTCCTAGGCGGGCGCCGGAACCTTGAAAGTGTTTAGAAGCGAGGAGATCGTGTCGTAGCAGCCCGCCAGGTACAGCAAATCGACCAACCCCTGCGGCCCGAAAGTTGACTGCGCCTCCTCGTAGAGCGCATCGTCGATCCTATGATTGGCCGTGATCTCATAGGTGAACCGCTGCGCCAGCCGCTCCTTGGCGCTAAGCCCGTCGGCGGGATCGCCCTTCGCCAGGGCGGCGATGGTCGCGTCCTCAATCCCCGCCTTCCGCGACACCGCAGCGTGAGCGTACCGCTCGTAGTCACAGCTCCAGATGGCCCCGACCGTGAGGATCACCACCTGCCGCACCCGTTCGTCGAGCGTGGTGTTCTTCTGCTCGGCGGCCTGCAACGCCAGGAAGGCCGGACTAATGCCGGGGCTGTACAGGACGCTATTAAAGGGGCCGATCAACCGGCCGTCGTCCGTCTTGCTCTGGAAGCCGCAGGACTCCGCCCAGGGCACCATCTCGGTGTTGATGGTGTCGTAGGTCCGTTTCTGGTCCGGGCTGAGCTCAGACGGCGAGAGCAGCTTGAGACGGCCGCCCAGAGCATCGTCGGCGGCGTCGCTCATTGGTCCAGTCCCACGGCGTTGGAGGGCACGTCGAAAGCCATCAGCGTCAGCGAGACAGCGGTGAACCAGCCCATCAGAACGGTGACATCCACGATCCCCTTGTCGCCGATGAGCGCCTGCGCCTTCTTGAACAAGCCGGTCGGTACTACGCGAGGTTGGGCCAGAGTCGTGGCGAGCTTGTAGACAACCTCCTCCCGTGGACCGTCGAAGGAGGTCGGCAGGTTAGCGATCAGAGCTTGGACTTTCTCAGGATCGAGGTGACCCGCCTCCACGCCGATCTTCTCATGCTCGTAGTTGCCGTATGCCGCCAACCACCGGCTATTGATCACGTTCGTGACGATCTCGATCTCCGCCTTCGTGAGACTGGATTCCTTTTGGTAGTAGTAACCCGTGGGTACAATCGTCTTGGAGAGCGTTGGATTAGCAACCCAGATCTTATGCGGACCGGGAACCTGACCCCTGAGCTTCACGGTGAAGTCATAGGCATCCTTCATCTCCGGCGACATCTCGGCCACGGGAGTTTCCTTGTATCGGCCGAAGGTCCCGAAGTCGTCATTGGTAGACATATCTATTTTCCTTTCCTCGTAGGCTCCGCATTCATGACACGGCGCTCGCGGTTGACGGCAGCCTTCTGGCCTGAGACGGCGCGCGTACCGGAGAACCGAGCGCGCTGCCAGTGGAAGCCGGTCTGCCCGGCGGCCATGCCGGCCAGTCGTGCTTTCGTTTCTCAAGACTGTAGGCTCGATCAGAGCCGCCGGCCTTCGCAAACGCACCCTGAGCTTTCGCAATCGACCCTGCGAGCGATGTGCCGCGCAGCGGATCGTTCCAGTCCATCATCCGTTTACGGGGCGAAGGCGTTTTGCGCGGAGAGCGTTCAGTGATCCAACCAGCCTCTTTGGCGCCGATCGGGAGCTGCAACGTGCTCCTCACCTCAGAACAGGTATCGGCACAGCTTCCAAGTCGACCGTTGGTGTCGAGCGGGCACGGCTCGGCCGGCGGCATCGTAGTCGAACACTACAAGCACCCGCCAAGCATTATCGATCTGACTCCGTCGTCTGATGCACTCTTGGTCGTGCACCTGAAGGGACCCGTTGCCGTTGAAGAGAAGAAGGACCGGTTGTGGAGGCGTAAGTGGACCGACAGGCAACATGTCAGTCTCACGCCGCCAGGCGAGCCTGTGCACAGACGCTTTCAGGCTGCGACTGAAGTGCTCCTTCTCCATCTTGACCCTGGCTTCATCGGCGACGTCATCAAAGATGCCTATGAGGTGGACGCGCGACAGGTCGAGCTCGTGCCTTGTTTCTCGACCCCTGATGCGACCTTGGATCAGTTGGCCAAACTGCTCGCGGCCGAAGCCGCCCAGCCCCTGGACCCGGCGCATTCCACTATGGTGGACGCACTCGAGCGCGCCATCGCAATTGCGGTTCTGAGGGGGCACTCCACGCTTGGCCGACCGGTGCCCCGAGACCCCCTTCGAACTGCCCCCGCCAGGATCCGGCGGGTGCTGGACTACGTGCGCGAGGATACCTCCAGCGCCCCGACGCTCAAGGAGATGGCGAGTATCGCGGGGCTTAGCCCAACCCATTTTGGCCGGGCGTTCCGCGCGGCGACGGGCATGCCGCCCCACAAATACCTGCAAGATTTTCGGATGGAGCGGGCGCGTCGCCTATTGGAGACGACGAAACTCTCAATCACGCAGATCGCACTCGAATGTGGTTTTGAACAGTCGACCAGCTTCGCTACGTCATTCAAGAAGCTTGTGGGGGTCAGCCCACGCATGTGGAGGGCCGAGCGAAAGAGCTGATGTAAACGCTGAGGTCCGCCAATAACCGCGGGAAAACTGACCGCGTTAGCGCGTCTACCGCGTGCCGACTCAGATCCAACACCACGGCGAAGACGACTAGCTCCGCTAAGTGGCCGGAGGAGTCGATCACCTGCAAGACGTCAGCGGCAGGGCGAGGAACGTCTCGGGTGGCAGGCCGAATAATAGCGTTAGGCGCGAACTTGGGGGCGGCCCGGGCGACATCACCGGCG
>CAXUDC010000224.1:0-3759 GCA_964249685.1 uncultured Acidobacteriaceae bacterium | reverse complement strand
ACTGTGGACAGGCGGTGCGCGATGACGAAGGACGTGCGGCCTTCCATCAGGTTGGCGAGCGCGGCCTGCACGTAGGCTTCGCTTTCGGTGTCGAGGGCGCTGGTGGCCTCATCCAGAATGAGGATGGGGGCGTTTTTGAGGATGGCGCGGGCGATGGCGAGGCGCTGGCGCTCGCCTCCTGAGAGGCGGACGCCTTTTTCGCCGATGATGGTGTCGTAGCCCTGCGGCATGCGCTCGATGAAGTCGTGCGCGAGCGCCATCTGCGCGGCCTGCTGGACCTGCCTGAGCGGGATGTTGGGCTGGCCGTAGGCGATGTTGTTGCGGACGGTGTCGTTGAACAGGACAGTTTCCTGCGTGACCTTGCCGATCTGCTTGCGCAGGCTTGCGATGGTGACGTCGCGGAGGTCGTGGCCGTCGAGCAGGATGGCGCCGGAGGTGACGTCGAAGAAGCGCGGGATGAGGTTGACGAGGGAGCTCTTGCCGGCGCCGGAGGGGCCTACGAAGGCGATGACTTCGCCGCGCTCGACGGTGAGCGAGAGGCCGTTGAGGACCTGCCGCGGGGCGGTGTCGGAGACCTCGCGATCCTGGTAGTAGCCGAAGGTGACGTCGCGGAACTCAATGGTGCGGGTGAAGCCTTTGAGGACGTGCGCCTTCTTTTTCTCGACGACGTCATCCTGCGCGTCCATAAAGTGGAAGATGTCTTCCGACGCACCGAGCGCCTGCTGGAAGGAGTTGTAGAACAGGGCGAATTTGCGGACGGGATCGTAGAGCGTGAAGGTGGCGACGATGAACGCGATGAAGGAGCCGGTGGTCATCTGGCCGGATTTGATGCGGCCTCGGCCGAGGACCAGCAACAACGCGATGCCGACGGCTCCGATCGCGTCCATGAGCGGCGAGCTGATGGCCTGGGCGCGGACCGAGCGCAGGTTGGCGCGGAAGAGCCGGCGGGCGGCGCCGCGGAAGCGTGAGGTCTCCCACGATTCCATGCCGAAGGCCTTGACAATGGAGTTGCCGGTGATGGTTTCGTGCAGGATGTTCTGGATTTCGGCGAGCTTGTCCTGGCCCGAGCGCGTGGTGGTGCGGACCTTGCGGCCGATGCGGCGCGCGGAGGAGATGACGACTGGTACAAAGAGGAGCAGGACCCAGGCGAGCTTGCCGCCGTTGATGATGACGACGCCGGCGAGAAAAATGAAGGTGAAGATCTGCTGCAGCGCGTCGCCGAGGACGGCGGACATGGCGGTCTGAACGCGCTCCACGTCGCTGATCAGGGTGGAGAGCAGGGTCCCGGTGGTGTGCTTCTGGAAGAAGCTGGTCGAGCGGCGGAGGACGGCGTCGTAGAGGTCGTTGCGGAGGTCGGTGATCATGCCGAAGCCGGCGTAGTTGACGAGGTAGGTGCCGAGATAGTCGCAGAGGCTTTTGGCGACAGCCGATACGATGAGCGCGTAGCAGACGATGGTGAGGGCGTTGTGAAAGTGGCTGGGGACGAGGGCGTGGAGGTCGAGCGTGCGGTGCAGCTGCGGGATCTCGAAGCGGAGGGGATCGTCGTTGGGCGAGCCGGGCTGGAGGACCTTGTCGAAGATCTGGCGGACGAGCAGGACGCGGAACGCGGCGAGGAAGCCGACGATCGCCATGAGGACGATGGAGGCGAGCGAGAAGAGGGCGTAGGGCCGGAGATAGGCGAGGAGGCGGAGGAGTCTTCTCATGCTGACTGGATTATTCTAATTGGCCGACAAAGCAAGGCGTAACCAGGAAAGACGGATCAAGACGGGATAAGAGCGGACCTGGAGAGCATCTGCTTGCGCTCGTTGCGGAACTCGCCTCTCTTTAGCTTGGGTGAGTCTCCGAAGCTGAGAACCAAGCCTACTTCCAGCGGGGTTGCACGCAGGTAGTGTGTCAGTTGAGCTTCGTGGGCCTTCGATATCTGATCCGCGGTCTTGAGTTCCAGCAGTACTTTTCCGTTGACGACCAGGTCGGCACGGTAAGAACCAATGAGTTCACCACGAAAAGAACCGGAATAGCTACTTCCGATGCCACGGAGAAGCCCGCCTGTTCCAAGGCCAGACCCATAGCTCGTGCATAGACCGCTTCCAGAAAACCGCAGCCAAGCTCATTATAAACCTGGTAGAAAACCTTGATCATGCCATCAGTAAGCGCATCTTCCGTGCCAACAAACCGTTCCATGATCTTCCTCGAAAGTCGTTGTCTGTTCTAATCCGTCTTTACCTTCTTATCCTAGTTCCGCCTTGCTTTAGCGGGGCATGTCGCGGTGGTTGGCTTTGGCGCGGTAGCCGGCTTGCTCCAGGCGGTGTTTCATCTCCTCTGCGATGAAGACGCTGCGGTGCTGGCCGCCGGTGCAGCCGAAGGCGACGGTGAGATAGCTCTTGCCTTCCTTGATGTAGTGGGGGAGGAGGAACTGGAGCATGTCGGTGGTTTTCTCCAGGAACTCATCGGTTTGCGGGAAGCTTTGGACGTACTGGGCGACCTTGGGGTTCTTGCCGGTGAGCTCGCGGAACTCGGGGACGAAGTGCGGGTTGGGCAGGAAGCGGACGTCGAAGACGAGGTCGGCGTCGGTGGGGACACCGTTTTTGAAGCCGAAGCTCATGCAGGAGACGGCAAGGTTGCGGTCGGTGGAGCCGCGCTCTTCAAAGGCGGAGTTGATGTGCGCGCGGAGCTCGTGGACGTTGAAGCGGGTGGTCTCGATGAGGATGTCGGCGACGTTGCGGATGGGATCGAGGCGCTTGCGCTCGGCCTGGATGGAGTCGATGACGGTCTCGTCGCGGCCCATGGGGTGGGGGCGGCGGGTCTCGGAAAAACGCCGTACGAGGGAGTCGTCGGAGGCTTCGAGGAAGACGACGCGCGTGGGCAGGACCTTACGGACTTTTTTGAGGATGGCTGGGAAGCGCTCGAGGCGGATGCCTTCGCGGACGTCGATGACGAGGGCGGCGCGCTCGATTTCGGCGGACTGGCGGACGAGATCGGCGAAGCGGGGGATAAGCTCGAGGGGGAGGTTGTCGACCGAGTAGTAGCCCAGGTCCTCGAAGGCCTTGAGCGCCGAGGCCTTGCCGGAGCCGGACATGCCGGTGAGGATGACGAGCTCGCCCGGGGCCTCGGCCGCGGGTGGAGCTTTGCGGTCGGACTTGCGGGGGGCCTTGGCAGAGACGCGCTTGGTGCTGGGAGTCTTCCTGGTTGCCATGGTGGAATCGTAGCATCAGGATTTGATGTTCTGGGGAGTAACCCCACTCATGACGGTGAGGCTGTCATGAATGGGGCACCCGGTGCGGTTAGATTGAGGCTACTTCGATCAGGGGTTCGGCGGAGTCGGGCTTGGCGTGCCGGTCGACGGTGTTGCGGCGCTCCTTATGCTTGACGGCTTGCTGCTCGATCTTGCGCAGGGCGTCGTGCAGGGCCTTCTCTATCTCCTTGTCCTCGCAGGTGGCGACGAGGGTCTCGCTGGAGGCGGTGACGGTGACTTCTGCGCCCATGCGGAACTTGTCCTCGGTCAGGATGACGTGCGCGCTGACGAGGCCGCCGAGGATCTTGTCGATGCGCTCGAGCTCGGTCTGGGCGATCTGCTTGAGCTTGGGGTAGAGCGTGGTGTTGCGTGCGGTGAATTCAACGTTCATGCGGTGTACCCTCAGGTTGCTTGGATGCGCTTGTGGGGATGGGCGTGGCCATGGGGTAATTGGTGTAGAGACTAACCCCACGAGCTAGCGGACGCGGCGCTGGTGGGTGGAGGGGATCTGCATGTCTTCGCGGTAC
>CAXUDC010000223.1:0-3792 GCA_964249685.1 uncultured Acidobacteriaceae bacterium | reverse complement strand
GAGCCTGATGGCGCTCACCATCTCGACCGGCTTCGTGGTCGACGACGCCATCGTCATGATCGAGAACATCTCGCGCTACCTTGAGGAAGGCGACACGGCGCTCGACGCCGCCCTCAAAGGCTCCGAGCAGATCGGCTTCACGATCCTTTCGCTCACCGTCTCGCTCATTGCGGTGCTCATCCCGCTGCTCTTCATGGGCGATATCGTCGGGCGGCTTTTTCGCGAGTTCGCCGTCACGCTCGCCATCACCATCCTGGTCTCGGCCGTCGTCTCGCTCACGCTGACGCCCATGATGGGTGCAAAGCTGCTCAGACATACGCCGGACGCCGAGCAGGGCGTCTTCTACCGCAAATCGGAGGAGTTCTTTCAGGCCTCGATCGCCGCCTACGGACGCGGCGTCAAGCTCGTGCTGCGCCATCAGGTGCTCACGCTGCTGGTCACGCTGGCCACCTTTGCGCTCACGTTGTACCTGTACATCATCGTGCCCAAGGGCTTCTTTCCGGTGCAGGATACGGGCGTGCTGCTGGCCATTACGGAAAGCCCACAATCGATCAGCTTTACCGCCATGGCGGACCGCCAGCAGGCCGTCGCCGCGATCATCCTCAAGGACCCCGACGTCGATTCGCTGAGTTCTTTCATCGGCATCGACGGCACCAACAACACGCTGAACAGCGGCCGCATCCAGATCAACCTGAAGGACCGCGAGCAGCGCACGACCTCTGCGCTCGACGTGATCGCACGCCTGCAGCCGCAGGTCGCGTCGATCGACGGCATGCAGACCTATCTGCAACCCTTGCAGGATCTTACGGTCGAAGACCGCGTCAGCCGCACGCAGTACCAGTACTCGGTCGAGGACGCGAGCGGCACCGAGCTGGCGACCTGGACCAGCAAGCTGGTCGCGGCGTTCGCCAGCCACGACGACGTGCTGCGCGATGTCGCCAGCGACCAGCAGTTGACTGGCCTGGGCATGAATCTCATCATCGACCGCGACACCGCGAGCCGGCTCGGCATCACGCCGCAGAACATCGATGACACGCTCGATGACGCGTTCGGCCAGCGCCAGGTCTCGACCATGTTCACGCAGCAGAACCAGTACCACGTGGTGCTGGAGGTCTCGCCGTCGTTCCAGCGTAACCCCGGCCAGCTCGATCACATCTTCGTCAAGAGCTCCAACGGTACGCAGGTCCCGCTCTCCACCTTCACCAGGGCGGTGCCCATCGAGACGCCGCTCGCGGTCAATCACCAGGGCCAGTTCCCGGCGGCGACCATCTCGTTCAACCTGGCGCCGGGCAAGTCGATCGGCGACGCGGTCAAGGTGGTCAACACGGTCAACAAGCAGCTGCAGCCGCCGCCCAGTATCAATGCCGAGTTCCAGGGCTCAGCCGCCGCGTTTGAGGCCTCGCTCACCAACGAGCCGCTGCTGATCCTCGCCGCGCTCATCGTCGTCTACATCGTGCTGGGCGTGCTGTACGAAAGCTACATTCACCCCATCACGATCCTCTCGACGCTGCCGTCGGCCGGCGTCGGCGCCATCCTGTCGCTGATGATCTTCCACATCGATCTCTCGGTCATCGCGCTGATAGGCATCATCCTGCTGATCGGCATCGTGAAGAAGAACGCCATCATGATGATCGACTTCGCGCTTGAGGCCGAGCGCGACCGCGGCATGGAGCCCGAGGAGGCCATCTACCAAGCCTGCCTGCTGCGCTTCCGGCCCATTATGATGACGACCATGGCCGCGCTGCTGGGCGGCGTGCCGCTGGCACTCGGCAATGGCACCGGGTCGGAGCTGCGCAAGCCGCTCGGCATTGTGATCGTCGGCGGGCTGATCGTCTCGCAGGTCCTCACCCTGTTCACGACGCCGGTCGTATACCTCTTCTTCGACCGCCTCGGCCGCAAGTACCTCCACACCCAGGAGGCGGACGAAGAGCTCCGCCGCCGCGCCCACGAAGGCGAACACGTCCACGCGGCGGGCGACTAACCATGCCGATTCCAGCACAAACCTGGGTGCCCCACCTCTCGCTTTTGAGAGGTGGGTGGAAGTCTGCCTTAGTCCTAAGAGACGATACACGATGAGCTTCGAGAACCCCCAACCCGGCGACAAGACACCCACCGACCGGCAGCGCCCGGACGACGCGGCCAAGCTCTCCGGCCGCGAGCAGGACCGCGCCGGCGACCGCGCTCCCGAGGACCACGCCTCGCGCACCGACCAGCATCGCGAAGACGAAGCCTTTGAAGGCGAGCAGGCACCGCTCCAAAGCGGCATGGGCGGCGTGCACTTCTCCGCGCCCTTCATCAAGCGTCCCGTCGCCACCTTCCTGCTCTCGATCGCCATTATTCTCGCCGGCTGCGTCGCTTACAAACTCCTCCCCGTCTCCTCGCTCCCGCAGGTCGAGTACCCCGTGATCTCGGTCGGCGCCAGCTTCCCCGGTGCCGACCCCGAGACCATGGCGAGCTCCATCGCAACGCCGCTCGAGCGCCAGTTCTCACGCATCGCCGGCATCAACCAGATGACGTCGAGTTCATCCTCCGGCACGACGTCGATCACCATGCAGTTCGATCTCACGCGCGACATCAACGGTGCCGCGCGCGACGTGCAGGCTGCCATCAACGCCGCGCGCTCGCAGCTGCCGGCCAACCTGCCCTCGAACCCGAGCTACCGCAAGATCAATCCCGCCGACTCGCCCATTCTCATCCTCGCGCTCACGTCCGACACCATGACCGTGCCGCAGATGTACGACGAGGCCGACTCCGTGCTTGGGCAGAAGGTCTCTCAGGTCCAGGGCGTCGGGCAGGTCTTCGTCGGCGGCAGCGCCAAGCCGGCGGTCAGGATCGAGGCTAATCCTTTTCTGCTCAATCACTTCGGGCTCGGCCTGGAAGCTCTGCGCGCGGCTATCGCCTCCGTCAACGTCAACCAGCCCACGGGCTACATCAACGGCACGCAAGACCGCACCACCCTCTCGAGCACCGACCAGCTCTTCGGCGCGGACGCCTACAAGCCGCTGATCATCGCGACCGACAAGGGCCCGGTCAGCTCCGCCCAGGCTTCCAGCGGGCTGCCCGCAAGCTCCGCCTCCGCCGTCACGGCCGTAAGCGGCGGCAGCACCGGCACGGCGTCCGGCCCGTCGACAGGCGGAGGCACAACGACCCAGGGGTCCACCGCGGCAACCGCCACCATCTCACCCACAAACGCCGCGACGAGCGTTCCTGCCGCGACGACCACCTACGTCAATCCCGCCGTCAGCGTGCCCGTCGTCTCCGCCGTCGCGACCAGCGGCGCGGCGTCCGGCCACGGCATTGTGCGCATTGAAGACGTGGCCGAGGTCGTCGACGGCGTCGAAAACATCCAGACCGGCGGCCGCTTCAACGGCAAGCCGGCCATCCTGCTGGTTATCTTTAAAAGCCCAGGTGCAAACGTGATCTCGGCGGTCGATAACGTGCTTGCCCTGTTGCCAAAACTCCAGGCATCCGTGCCGCCGGCCATGCAGATCCAGGTCGCGCTCGACCGCACGACGACCATCCGCGCGTCGGTCAAGGACGTCACGCGCACGCTCATCCTGTCCATCGTACTGGTTATCCTGGTCGTTTTCGTTTTCCTGCGCGAGGTGCGCTCGACGCTGATTCCCAGCGTTTCGGTACCGCTGTCCCTGCTGGGCACCTTTGGCATCATGTACCTGTTCGGCTATACGCTGGACAACCTGAGCCTGATGGCGCTCACCATCTCGACCGGCTTCGTAGTCGACGACGCCATCGTCGTGATCGAGAACATCAGCCGCCACCTGGAAGAGGGCC
>CAXUDC010000222.1:0-3881 GCA_964249685.1 uncultured Acidobacteriaceae bacterium | reverse complement strand
CATCCCGTTCAACTTCGGCCTCATTCGCAACCACTACGTCGGCCGCACCTTCATCGAGCCTACCCAGCGCGTGCGCGATTTCGGCGTCCGCATGAAGCTCAACCCATCCCGCGCGCTGCTCGAAGGCAAGCGCGTGATCCTCATCGACGACTCGATCATCCGCGGGACGACCTCGCGAAAAATCGTCCGCATGGTAAGGGCGGCCGGCGCGACCGAGGTCCACCTCCGCATCTCCTGCCCGCCCACCATCTCGCCCTGCTTCTACGGCGTCGACACACCGAGCAAGGAGCACCTCATCGCGGCCAACAAATCGCTCGCGGAGATCTGCGCCTACATCGAAGCCGACTCGCTCGCCTACCTCTCGCTCATCGGCCTGACCCACTCCTGCACCACGGGCGAGCCCGCCACCGGCCTCTCCCCCGGCAGCTTCTGCACCGCCTGCTACACCGGCGATTACCCCACGCAGGTGATCGATGTAAGCGAAATCCTGCCCGTAAGCGAAATCCTGCCCGCGCAAACGGTCCTCGCATGAGGCTTTCGCGCGCCGAGGTCCCAACCGAACACGCTGTCAGCTACCTGAAGCAGCTCTGCCGGCACTGGGGACACAAATTCCCGGTGGAGTTCGACGACGCCCACGGCAAGATCACGCTGCCGAAGGCCTACGTGACGCTGATGTCCTCGCCCGCCACGCTCTCCGTCTACCTGGAAGTAGCGGACCCGGCAGACCAGGAGCGCATGGAAGAGGTCGTCGCCGAGCACCTGCAGCGCTTCGGCTTCCGCGAGCCGCTCGCCTTTCAATGGCTGCGCAGCTGAAAACAAAGCAAGGCGTAATCAGGATCAAAACGGAAAGACGGGCTAAAAGAGGAACCCACGCTTTTGTCTATCCTGCCTTTCCCGTCCTTTCCTGGTTGCGCCTTGCTTTGACCGCAACTGGGTAAAGGGCTCCTGTGCGGGGGCCTTGGTTTTGCTCCGTCACAACCCCGGCCGGGTCGCAGGCGTCTGAAATCCCGTAGTGCAAGTTCGATTGTCGGGGAGACGCGATGCCGTATCTGGAAACCAAGGATGGAACCGAGCTTTACTTCAACGACTGGGGTAAGGGGACTCCCGTGGTGCTGATCCACGGATGGCCGCTCAACAGCGGCATGTGGGAGCACCAGGCGAGCTTCCTGGTGAGCAACGGCTATCGCGTGATCGCATACGATCGACGCGGCTTCGGCAAGTCGGCGATGCCCTGGGGCGGGCACAACTACGACACGTTCGCGGACGATCTCGCCGAGCTGATGACGGCGCTCGACCTGCACGGCGCGGTGCTGGTCGGCTTCTCGATGGGCGGCGGTGAGGTCGTGCGCTACCTGAGCCGGCATGGCGCGGCGCGCGTGGCCAAGGCCGTGCTGATCTCCGCCATTACGCCGATTACGGCAAAGCTGGCCGACAACCCGGACGGCGTGCCGGAGACCATGATCGACGAGATCAAGGCGAACCTGGTCAAGGATCGTTTCGGCTTTTTGCAGACGTTTTTCAAGCAGTTCTATGGCGTCGGGCTGGTCAGCCACCCGGTCTCGCAGGGCGTGCTGGACTGGAGCTTCATCGCCGCGTCGCAGGCCTGCGCGCATGCCACCCTGCAGGACGTCACCGCGTTCATGTACACGGATTTTCGCGCTGAGATGAAGACCCTGCAGACGCCGTTCCTCATCATTCACGGCGGCGCGGACAAGACGGTGCCGGTCGAGACCTCGGGCCGCCAGGCGGCGAAGATCCTGCCGAACAACAGCTATATCGAGTACGACGGCGAGCCGCACGCGCTGACCGCGACGGCGCCCGACCGGCTGAACGCGGACCTGCTCCACTTCATCGGCGGCGACCGGAATACAGTGCCGAAGATGGAGCAGATTTAGGCTGAGAACAGGCAACGACGGAACTAGGAACGAGGGAAAGCGGGATAAAAAGGATTTGTTTGTCCCTGTTTCAAGGGCTAGTGTAGTGCTGGTCCAAACCGCAGATTCCTCCGCTGCGCTACGGAATGACAACAAAAAGCAAAGGTATTTTGTATTGTGTATTTTGTTGTCATCCCGTAGGGATCTGCGTTTCGACTGGTGCTGTACTTACCTGGACGAAGACACTATAGCCCGATCCGTATCCGGCTCCTTCCGTTCTTGCTCTTCGACTTACAGACCAGGGTCGAGCGCCCTGGGCAGATTCCCGCTCAGCCGCTTCAAGCGGGCAGCAGCGGCCGCGTAAGGCAGGTGCCGCTGCTGCATCAGGATGGCCACCTTCACCGACCCGGCCTCGGTCAGCAGTCTGGCAGCAGTGGGTAGGTCGCACCCCGTTGCCGCCGCGATGATGCGGTGCGCGCGGTCGACCAGTTTGGCGTTTATGGGCTGTACATTCACCATCAGGTTGCCCAGCACGGCACCCGTCCGCACCATCACTCCGGTGGAGATCATGTTCAGCACCAGCTTGGTTGCGGTGCCGGCCTTCAGGCGCGTGCTGCCGGTCAGGACCTCGGGGCCGGTGGCCAGTTCTATGGCAATGTGGGCGACCTGCGCCATGGGGGATTGTGGTGGCGCTCCTTCCCAGGTCTCAGGTTCGAGACCTGGGGCACCCGGCCGGCCGGCGCAGGTGAGCGCGATGGTCAGGCAGCCGGCTTCGTTGGCGTGACGCAACGCTCCGAGCACGTAGGGCGTGCGTCCGCTCGCGGCGATCCCGAGCACGGTGTCCTGCGCGGTGGCATGATGCGCCGCCAGGTCCTCAGCACCGGCTTGCTCGGAGTCCTCGGCCTGCTCGGACGATTTGCGCAGCGCGGAGTCGCCCCCGGCGATGAGGCCTACGAAGAGCGTCGGTGGCACCGAGAAGGTCGGCGGGCACTCGCTCGCATCCAGCACGCCCAACCGTCCGCTGGTGCCGGCACCAAGATAGAACAGCCGCCCGCCCTGCGCGAAGCGTTCCGCGATGGCGTCGACCGCTTGCGCGATCCGCGGGATGGCCGCGCGCACGGCCGCGGAGACCTTCGCGTCTTCGTCGTTGAAGATCGTGAGCATGTCGAGCGTGGAGAGTTCGTCGAGCCGCTCGGAGGCGGCGTTGCGGGCTTCGGTCGGGAGCTGCGAGAAGGTTTCTTGCGCGGTCATTTACTGGGGTCCTGTGAAGTCATGACCGGGCACGAGCTGGTCTCAGTCGATTGTAGGACCTGCGGGCCGAAGCCGCTGGTGTCCATCGCGAGCTGCACCAGGTGCGCGGGCCCGGGCAGCCGCAGCAGGGTGCCGGCCAGCGCGTAGCCCAGGTTCAGGTGCTCGAGCGCACGGCCGAACGCGCGCGTGCCGTGCTCCGTCTCACCGGTCGAGGAGACGTAGAGTAGCCGGCTGGGGGTTTGGGCGAGCGATTCGGCTTGCAGCAGTTCCAGCCCCGCCGGTCGCTGCGCCGTGACCCAGCGGCCTAGCTCGCTGCAGGCCACGCAGCTGTGCGCGACGTAGAGCTTCGCCTCCGGAGCGGCGTGGTACGGCGTCAGCCGCGGGAGCCAGTCGCGGACCCGCTGCCGGTAGTCCACCCAGGGCTGGCCGAAACGCGTGCGCAGGTCTTCGCCTTCATCCCATGCGGCGAGGCCGGCGCTATAAACGATCGCAAGCACAGCCGGAACCAGCAGCCACGCGTTGCGGAAGATCGCGGCCCAGGCCAGCATGACCAGCGCGCAGGAGAGCTGCATGGGGTTGGCCACGTAGCGGTAGATCCCGCTCGTGACCAGCCTGAGCGGTGGGTCGTACGGAATGGGCGTGCCGCCGCCACGCTGGACGAACTCGAGGATCGCGCCCAGCCCGGGCAGCGCCAGGACGAGCGTCAGCGGAAGCGCGAGATTCCCGGAACGAGGCGGACGCAGGCGCGTGTGGGAC
>CAXUDC010000221.1:0-3884 GCA_964249685.1 uncultured Acidobacteriaceae bacterium | reverse complement strand
CATCCTGCAGGAAGCCCGCGATGCGCTCGAGCCCGTAGGTAATCTCGCCCGCGATCGGGTCCAGATCCATGCCGCCACACTGCTGAAAGTAGGTGAACTGCGTGATCTCGAGCCCGTCCAGCATGACCTGCCAGCCGACGCCCCAGGCGCCGCCCACGGGCCACTCCCAGTTATCTTCCTCGAACTTCAGGTCGTGCTCGCGCAGGTCGATGCCGAGCGCGACCAGCGACTCCAGGTAGAGCTCCTGCACGTTTACCGGTGGCGGCTTCAGGATGACCTGCATCTGCGTATGACGGAAGAGCCGGTTGGGATTCTCGCCGTAGCGCCCGTCCGCCGGCCGGCGCGAGGGCTGCGCGTACGCGATGCGCACGGGCTTCGGCCCGAGCACGCGCAGGAAGGTATCGGGCGACATGGTGCCGGCGCCGACTTCGACGTCGTAGGGCTGCTGGAGGACGCAGCCGCGCTCGGCCCAGAAGCACTGCAGGGTGAAGAGCAGCTCCTGAAACGTGAGCGGCTGTGTGGTCGTTGTGCTCATGTGCTTCGATTTTACAACTCCGCGCGCCCGGCCTCCTTTATCGTAGAAACATGACCTGCACGGCAACACCTTCAGCCCCCGCCCGGAGCCCCCGATGAGCGTCGATTCCGGCACGCGCCGCCGGCTGCTCTGGGGCTTTGTCGCGCAGGGCGTCTCGAAATTCTCGCAGACCGTCATTACGCTGGCGCAGGTGCCCATCTTCTTCCGCTTCTGGTCCGAGCCCGTGTACGGCGAGTGGCTCGCCATCAACGCCATCCCCAGCTACCTGCTGTTTTCAAACCTCGGCTTCTCGACCGTCGCCGGCAACGAGATGAGCATGTCCGTCGCCCGGGGGGATCGCGAGTCCGCGCTGCGCGTCTTTCAATCCTGCTGGTGGCTGATCGTGATCACGCTCACCGTGACCACGCTTGCGGTCATCGGCGTGCTGCAGTTCGTGCACCTGAACACGTTGCTCAAGGTCGCGCACATCTCTGAAAGCGATACCAAGTGGACGGTCGGGTACCTGGGCGTGACGATCCTGCTCGGGCAGCTCGAAGGCATGATGCAGTCCGCGTATCGCAGCGTGGACCGCAACCCGTTCGGCTCGTTTCTGCGCAGCACGTTCACGCTGATCGCGTTCGTGGCCATGATGATCCCGGTGTTTGAAGGCTACGGGCCGCGCTCGGCCGCAAAGATGTTCGCCATGGTCAGTATCGCGGGGATCGTCGTCATGGGCTTTATGACCAGGCACGCGGTGCCCTGGATCAGCTACGGCTGGAAGTATGCGACGTTCGCTGAGATCCGGCGGCTCGCGGCGCCGGCGTTCGCTTTTATGGGCTTTCCTATGGGGCTCGCGCTCAACCTGCAGGGCACGGTGCTGGTCCTGATCCACACGCTGGGGCCGGTCGCGGTCGCGATCTTCGGCACTGCGCGCACCGTGAGCCGCGTCGCGCTGCAGATGGTCCAGATGATCAACACGACGTTTGAGCCGGAGTTTTCGAAGTCCTTCGCCCTGCGTGAGGCCGCGCTGATCCGCGCGCTGCACCGCCGCGCCTGCCAGAGCGCGCTGCTGCTGAGCGGGCTGGTGGTGCTACTGATGATTGGCGGCGGGCCGTTTTTCCTGAACCACTGGACCGCAGGCAAGGTGCCCCCGAGCCGCGACCTGCTTTCGGTTCTGCTGCTGGGGGTGATCGTGTACTCGTTCTGGTCGACGAGCTCGACCATTATGACCGCGACCAACCAGCACAAGCGCCTGGCCGCGGTGTACGTGGGCGCGACCGGGCTGACGGTGCTGGTGACGTTTGTGGCTTCGAAGTACTACGGGCTGTTCGGCGCGGCGTGGTCGCTGCTGGTGAGCGAGCTGGTGATGAACCTGTACGTGCTGCCGAACTCGCTGCGGATTGCGCACGATACGCTGCCAGGGTTGCTGCAAGGCATGCTGGAGGTGCCGCCGGCGTTCCACCCGGGCGCGGTGATGCGCCGCCTGAGACGGCAGGGGCCGGCCGTGACGCCGCTATAGCTGGGTGCCCCATGATCACTTGAGCGAAGCTAGCATTATCGTGGGTTGGGCACCTGCAGGGAGACAAACCCCACGATAACCTCAGCTTCGCTGCGGTGATCATGGGGCACCCCTACCGCAGGGCGCGTGCCGACACAATCCGCCGCTCCAGATGGCGCTCCAGGGTCTCCACGGCAAACGTTCGCAAGGCGCTCCCCCGCTCCTTCGGCCACGGCTCCTCGGCCAGCCCGGCCACCGTGCCGCGAAACATCCGCAGCGCCTCATGCACCGACTCCGCACACAGCGCCACGCTCCCTGGCCGGCGATCGTCTGCGCACGTGACCCCGTCCGCCGTCCTCGCGTACCACACCGTGGCGCCGCGCAGGTCGAGCCCGCACACCACGCAGTGCCCCAGCTCCGGCATCCAGCCCATCAGGCGGTTCATCCAGAGGCAGAAGTAGGTGACGGGCATCCAGACGCGTCCCACGCGCAGCTCCGCCAGCACGGCCACCGCGAGCCGGAAGACGGCATCCTCCACGGCTCCCTCGGGCAGCTCGTCCAGCACCTCCGCAATCAGCTCCAGTGCCGCCACCCGCGGCAGGTCGACCGCCTCCGTCATCGGCGAGCTCACGATCTCGAACGCGTCCAGCCTCACCAGTTCCTGCCTGGGCCGCTCGGCCCAGGTGGCGCGCACGTGCGTCATGGGCTCCAGCGCCCCGCCAAACCGCCGCCGCGAGCGCATCGCATGGCGTGCCACCCCCCTGATCCGGCCATGCTCCCGCGTGAACAGGCTCACGAGCAGGTCGGCCTCAAGAAACGGCCAGCTGCGCAGCACGAGCGCCTCGCCCACCCGCAACGTCACGCGCCCCTCAGCCAACCGACCTCCAACGCAAAACGCAGCCCCGAAGAGCTGCGCCTTGCACCCTGAAACGAGAGCTACCGGCCGAAGTGCGCCGCGTTTTTATCCTGGAACGAAACCCACTTGTCCGGCAGATCGTCGCCCGCGTAGATGGCCGAAACCGGGCACACGGGCACGCATGCGCCGCAGTCGATGCACTCGACGGGGTCGATGAAGAGCTGTTCCGCGTCCGAGTAACCGTTCTCATCCTTCTTCGGATGAATGCAATCCACCGGGCAGGCATCCACGCACGCCGAATCCTTCGTCCCAATGCACGGTTCCGCAATCACATACGCCATCGATCAATCTCCTCTAGGTCCTAAGCTTTACCTTGATTCTAGCAGCATCGGCAAGCACTCCCGCAAGCTCTCGCGGGCCGGTTCCACCGTTGCCCCGCTTTGTTTATGATGCACCTATGGCGATTCCTCCCTGGCTTCCGATTGCGATCCCCTCCGCCGGGATCATCATCGCCCTGTCCGGCCTGATCTGGCAGGTCAGAAGAGCGCGCTTCAATCAATCAGTCGACCTCCTGTTTCGATTGGAGGCAGACTTCTTCGGTCCAGCGAAACGATCGCAGCGCGTGAAGGCCGCCACCGATCTACTGGCAGGACGGTTCGTCGAAGCGGAACCTATTCTCGACTTCTTTGAGACCATGGCGCTCCTGCAACGTCGCGGGGCTCTCGATCAGGAACTGATCCAGCACACCTTCTTCTACTGGATCGACCGCTACTTCGAGGCCAGCAGGCAGATCATCCAGCAGCGACAATCCTTCAATCCGCTCACCTGGAAAGACCTTTCTGTCTTCATCGAAAGTCTGAGGAAGCGCCAATCCGTGCGGCTAGGCAAGCAGCGCTACAAAATTCCAGGGCCAGAGGAAATTCACAACTTTCTGCTGGAAGAACTGACTGAAGCCAACTAGCGCCCTTCCGCCTCGCGCCGCTCGCGAAACTCCTTGGGCGTCGGGATTGGCTCGA
>CAXUDC010000220.1:0-3891 GCA_964249685.1 uncultured Acidobacteriaceae bacterium | reverse complement strand
GACCGGTGGGCGGTCGCGGGCGACTGCTTTGCGCCGGGAACTGGCGCTGCGGAACGCGGAGCGGGCGACTGCGCATCCGCATGAGCAGACGCGCTCGAGCGTTGTTTATGCGCCTGTCGAGGGTGCGCATGGGAACTTCATCAATGCGTCCTACCGGCGAATTTTGGCCAATCCGGAGTGGGCTGCCCGGTTAGAAAAGGCCCATACGGCCAAGCGCCAGGCTCGACCCGCGGGACCGGAGGAGCGGACGCGGCCATGGCGGGAGCTGGACACAGCGACCAGTTCGGACGCGCTGCTGATGAATATCTTCTGCTATCCGCGCGTGCTCGCCGGGGCTCGGCTGCCGGCGCTGCTGGGGGTAGAGCGTGGGCTTGAGCCGGTGTTTGGGTATCGCCCGTCGACGTCGCGGGAGCGCGGACTCGAGGACCGGACCGAGATCGACATGCGCCTGGGATCGCTGCTGGTGGAGGCGAAGTTGACCGAGGGAGACTTCCAGAGCGCGCCACTGCGACTGCTGGAGCGGTATACGGACTTTGCGGAGGTGTTCGACGCGGAGTTGCTGGCGCGCGGGCGTGGTGGGGTGCAGTCGTACCAGTTGGTGCGGGGGGTGCTGGCGGCGTACCATGAGGGATGCCGGTTTGCGGTGTTCCTGGATGCGCGACGGCCGGATCTAGTGGAGGGTTTTGCGGCGGTGTTGCGGGCGGTGCGGTCGTATGAGTTGCAATCGCGGCTACGGCTGGTGACTTGGCAAGAGATTGCTTTGACTTTGCCAGTGAAAGTTCAAGTGTTTCTTGAAGGGAAGTATGGGATTGTCGGGTGATGCTGGGTGTGGCTTGTTTTGCCGCAGGAACAAGGGTTTTTGGGTGCTGGGAGGTGGGTTTGGCGTACCTTGCTGGTTTTGTTTTGGAGCGGGTTGCGGAGGCTAACCCACTCACCGCAGTGAAGCTACGATGAATGGGGCACCCGGAAGGGGATACGCGGAAGTCGGGACCGGACGGTGCTTGGTTTGCTGGTTAGGCCAGGGTCAGGGTTAGTTTCTTGGTGGCGGGGTCCAGGGTGGTGATTTTGAAGCTGCGGATCTGGCCGGCGGCTACTTCGCCGCTGGGGGTGGAGGTGGGTTTGACTGCTTTGCCTGGTTTGATGACCTCGTGGGTGGTCTTCCATTTCGAGCCGAGGGCGGCGAGCGAGGAGAAGTCCAGAGGGGTGTTGGCGTTGGTTGCAGGCGCTGCGGCGATGACCGGCGCGGGCAGGGTGCAGGGGGCTACGATGCCCTCGCCGAGCTCGACCCGGCAGGTGGTGCTGGCGAGGTCGAGATCGATGACGCGGCCGGTGACGGTGTCGCCTACGGCGTGCTCGAAGAGGAAGTCGTCGAGGCCGGTGGGGACCATCTGCTTGATGGAGAGGCGCAGTTGGCGCTTTTCCAGGTCGATTTCGAGCACCTGGGCCTTGACGCGCTCGCCGATGCGAAGGACGTCCGAGGGGTGGTTGAGGCGCTTTTCGGCCGTGATCTCGGAGATGTGGACGAGGCCTTCGACGCCCTCGGTGACAGTGACGAAGGCGCCGAACTTGGTGATCTGAGAGACCGGGCCCTCGATGACGGCGCCGGGGTGGATGGTCTTGACGATTTCGGCGAAGGGATCGCCGAGGGCCTGCTTGAGGCCGAGCCCCATGCGCTTGGTCTCGGTGTCGATGGAGAGGATCTGGACCTCGACCTGGTCGCCTGTCTTGACGATGTCCGACGGCTTGCGGACCTTCTTGCCCCAGGCCATCTCGGAGATGTGGATGAGGCCTTCGATGCCGGGCGCGAGCTCGACAAAGGCGCCGAAGTCGGCGTCGCGGGTGACGATGCCCTTGACCTTGTCGCCGATCTTGAACTGCTCGGAGACGGTCTCCCAGGGATGGGGGAGGAGCTGCTTGAGGCCGACCGCGATGCGGCGTTTGGCGGGGTCGGTCTGGTCGATCTTGAGGACCTTGACTTCGATCTTGTCGCCGACGGCTACTACGTCTGCCGGTGTCGTGACGCGGCTCCAGGAGAGGTCGGAGATGTGCAGGAGCGCGTCGGCACCGTCGAGGTCGACGAAGGCACCGAAGTCGGTGAGCGAGCGTACGGTGCCCTGGACGACCATGCCTTCAGCGAGCTCGGCGAAGCGGGCGTCGCCGATGAGCTTGGCTTCCTGCTCGAGCACGGAGCGGCGGTCGACGACGGCGTCGGGCCGGGCTGCCTGGCCGCGCTCGTTCGTACCGCCTTCGAGGTCGAGCGTGGTGATTCTGACGCGGATCTCCTGGCCTACCAGCTTCTCCATCTCCTCCGCGTCGCGGGTGCCGGAGCGGGAGGAGGGCAGGAAGGCGCGCATGCCGATGTCGACGGTGAGCCCGCCCTTGACGACGCCGGTTACGGTGCCGAGGACGCTGCCACCGGCCTCGTAGGCTTCTTCGAGCGAGCTGTAGTCCTTGGGGGCGGCGGGGCCCTGCGCGCGCTGGCGGGTGAGCTCGTAGTAGCCGTCGAGGTCGCGGCCCTTGACGGCTACGCGGAGCTTGTCGCCTACCTCGGGTGCCTTCTCGCCGAAGCTGCTGAGGGGGAGGATGCCCTCGGTCTTGTAGCCGATGTCGAGGAAGACCATGTCCGCTGTGATGGCGATGACGGTGGCGTCGATCTGCTTCGAGCCGCCGGAGCGGTCGACTGCGGCGGCGCGGTCACGGTCATTTTCGCGCAGGAGGGTGGCGAAGTCTTCTTCGGGTGCTTCGGGGAGCGAGAGGTAGGGGTCTTGGGTGTCCACGTGGATTAGTTTACAGTGCCCGAGACTCCCGCCGAGTAGCGACGCGGAGAAGAGGTTGGCAGGGGAAGAAAGACAGTTCGTGTAGTTTTTAGTTGGGTAGTTTCTAATTGTTAGTCAAAGGCCATGGGCCCCACTCTGACTGTGGGGCCGTGGTGTGTTATTCGTTACTTGCCGTCGCTTAGGAGGACGAGGGAGCGGCCTCCTACGACGAACTTGTCTTCGAGGGTGGCTTCCGCAAACGGGTCGTCGATATTCTCTGTGTTCAGGATGTGCTTCCAGGGGTTGCCGTTGGGGGGCTTCGGTAGAGTGAATTCGACGCCCTCATGCCAGGAGTTGATGAGGATCAGGAAGGAGTCGTCGACGATCGGGTTGCCCTCGTCGTCCGGGTAGTTGAGGGTGTTGCCGTTGAGCATCAGGGCGAGCGAGCGATTGTAGGGAGAGTTCCAGTTCTCTTCGCTGAACTCCTCCGCCGTGGTGTTGTACCAGGCAATATCGCGTACGACGGAGCCACGGATGGTGCGGTCCTGGAAGAACTTGCGGCGATGCAGGTTGGGGTGCTTGCGGCGCAGCTGGATGAGCTTGCCGGTGTAGTCGATCAGGCGCCGGCGCGGCTCGTCCAGGTTCCAGTCGTACCAGGTAAGCTCGTTATCCTGGCAAAACGCGTTGTTGTTGCCGAGCTGCGAGCGAGCCACCTCATCTCCGCCGGCAAGCATGGGGACGCCCTGCGAGAGCATCAGCGTGGCGAGCAGGTTACGGGTCTGGCGCTCGCGCAGAGTGTTGATTTCAGGGTCCTCGGTAGGACCTTCGGCGCCCATGTTCCAGGAGTCGTTATCGTTGGCGCCGTCCTTGTTGTCCTCGCCGTTAGCCTCGTTGTGCTTCTCGTTGTAGCTGACGAGATCGCACATGGTGAAGCCGTCGTGCGCGATGACGAAGTTGATGCTCGCGTAAGGCTTGCGGCCATCGTACTGATACAGGTCGGACGAGCCGGTGAGGCGGTTGGCGAAGTCCGCGAGGGTGCCTTCATCACCCTTCCAGAAGCGCCGCACGGTGTCGCGATATTTGCCGTTCCACTCCGCCCACAGGACGGGGAACTGGCCGACCTGGTAGCCGCCAT
>CAXUDC010000219.1:0-3930 GCA_964249685.1 uncultured Acidobacteriaceae bacterium | reverse complement strand
TTGGTAGTGGTGGCTTGGTGAAGATACAAAGAGGCGCCCCTTGCGAGGCGCCTCTTTTTGTTTTGCGCTGCTTTGTTCAGCGGCGGGTACGGGATGGGAGTTAGAAGGAGGCGGCCAGCTGTGCGGCACCAAACTTCTCAGCCTGCCTGGCCTTGGCGACTACGGCGCCCATGCCGAAGAATTCATGCGTGGTGCCGGTGTAGAGCTTGTAGGTGACGGTGTCGCCGGCTTCCCGGAGCGCGGTGGCGTAGTCCTGGCCATCACTGAGGAGCGGATCTTCCTCCGCCGCAATGATGGTGGTGGGCGGAAGCTTCTTGAGGTTGGCGTTGATGGGCGAAACCTGCGGGTCGTTGGCTTCCGCTGGGTTGGTGAGGTGCTGGGTGTCAAAGAACTGCAGCAGCGCGGTGTAGAGCGGCAGGGTGGAGTTGGTGAAGAGCTGGTCGGAGGTCTGGTTCAGATTGCCGGTGGTCTCCGGGTAGATCAGCAGCTCATGCGTGGGCATCTGCAGGCCCCCGTTGCGAGCGGCGATGGAGACCTCGGCAGCCAGATTGCCGCCGGCGCTTTCGCCCGCGACGGCGACTTTCGCGGCATTGCCGTTGTAGGCGGCGATGTTGTTCGTGACCCATTTATAGGCGGTGACGGCGTCCTCGCGCGCGGCGGGGAAGGGTGCCTCGGGGGACTTGCGGTACTCGACCGAGACGACGATGGCGTTTGCGTCGACGCAAAGATTGCGGGCGCTCTCATCGTAGGTGTCGATCGTGGCGACGACGAAACCGCCGCCGTGGTAGTAGACGACCACGGGGAACGGGCCGGCGCCGGCGGGGTAGTAGATCCGGATCGGGATCAGCGTGCCGCCCCCGCCAGGGATCGTCATGCCGTCGACGACCTTGCCGACGGGGGTAGGAGCGTCCGTGCCGGAGGCGCGGGCGACGAACTTGGCGACGTCCTGCGGGGCGATCTGTTGGCGGTCGTCCTGGGGGGTGAGCTGCTCGAGGCGGGTGCCCTTGACGGCGTCGTAGATCAGGATGATGTTGCGCATGTCGGGGTCAAGCGCGGCGAGGAGTTGGGCGCGGGTGAGCGGCGCGGCGGTGGTGGTGGTCTGCGCCCCCGAGCTCGCGGTGGTGCTCTGCGCGAGGGCAGAGGGCAGCACGAGCAGGGATCCGGAGAGCAGGGATACGGAGAGCAGGGACGCGGAGAGGCACAGCTTCGTGACGGAACGAGGCGCGAGGCGCATGGAAGACCCTTCTTGATGGAGAGACATGTTTGGCGAAAGGGCGTGTACGTGGGTAATCGACACCAGATTTTAGATGCGGATTCAGGGGATCGTGGCGTCGGTCTGTGGGGTTCGGTGGCGTAGGGAGCGTTGGGGGAGCGGCGGCGGAATACAGGGGGTCTCTCCGCTGCGGAACTGCGCTCCTCCGGTCGAGATGACGCGGTTGGGGCGGCCGTTGCGACTGCGCTCCGCTGCCGAGATGACGCGGTTGAGAGCCGTCCGTTGCGGCTGCGCTGGGCTCGATGGCGCCTGGCGTGTGGGGGCAGAGCTACTTTACTTCGGCGTCGAAGACCCCGGTTTCTACGGTGTCGGCGTGCTTCATCTGGATGAAGATGCGGTAGCGGCCGGGGGTTGGGAAGCCGTAGGGGAACTCGACGGTGGGCGCGAGGGGCTGCGCGGAGCGGGCGGTGGCTTCCCCGGTGGGGGTTGCGGGTGCGGCGGCGGCCATGTCGGACATGCTATCCGGGTTGGCGAGCATGAGGGCGGGCATGGCGGCGGAGCCGTCGGGGTGGGTGTGGGCGAAGACGGTGCCGTCGGTTTTGACGAAGGCGGCGTGGCCGGCCATGCCGAGGTAGGGCTGCATGCCGGCGGCGGGGTGGCCGGCGGGGTCGAGCAGGCGGAAGCGGAAGAGCTCGGCGGTGCCGGCGGTGAGGGCGGCGGGGCGGTCCCAGGCCATGATGTAGCCGTCGGGGAGCCTGTAGGACGTGCCGAGGTCGCCGGCGCTGAGAGGCGGCGGTGCGGCGGAGGCGTCCTGGCTGTCGAGTGGACCCCTGGAGGCGTTTGGCGGGACAACGAGGGTGGCGGTGAGGGTTTCAGGGAAGCCGCTGCGGTGCACGATGTCGCCGAAGAGGTGGTAGGTGCCGGCGGGCATGGCGGGCAGGGTGGAGCGGAGGTCGCCGTTGCCGAGCGAATGCGGGTGGAGGTGGTAAACGGCGTCCATCTGCGGCCAGCGAATGACGTAGAGGTGCATCAGCTGGCCGTGGTCGGGGAGAAGATCGCTGTTGGAGCGGCGTTCGCCGTCCTCGTCGGGGGTGCCGCGGCTGATGTGGAGATCGAGCACATCGCCGTTGAGGACGGGATGGAGGGCGAGGGGGTGGAAGAGGTCGGCGGAGTAGTCGGCGGCTTCGACATTCCACCACTTGTCGCCGCCCCAGACCATCAGGGCGAGGACGGCGAGGGTGAGGCCGGCGGCGAGCGTGGCGCGGCGGGTGCGGTGGGCGTCGGGGGCGACGCCCGGTGCCAGGCGGGCTTCGCGGACGGCGCCGTAGAAGATGCCGGCCATGCCGAAGACGAGGATGAGGCCGAGCGCGGCCAGCGCGAACCCCATAGGCCGTTGCATTTTGAGCACGCTGAGGGCGACGGCGGGGACGGGCACGCTGGCTGTGGCGGGGCCGCCGGCGCCGGTGGCCTGCAAGCGGACCTGCCAGGAGCCGGAGGACATGAGCCAGAGCGAGCCGGTGAAGAAGGCCGGGTCGACAGCGGAGACCTTCATGGCGTCGGGCGTGGGCGGGTGCAGGGAGGCTTCTCCGGTGAGCGGAACCGGCGTGATGCTGAGGCTGGCAACCGCAGGGCCGGCGATGCGGACCTCGACGGTGGCGACGCCGGGGACGACCGTGGGCGGGCGGATGGTGACGAAGAATTTGTAGGGGCCGCTGCTGATTTGCTCGAAGACGTCCTTGGAGCCGATGTGGGCGTGAGCGGGGAGGGTGGTGAGGAGCGCGAAGAGGATTGCCAGAAGGGCGGTCCAGCCCCGGGAGGCGCCGCCGGGCGGACGGGACGTCCCTCCTGTGGGGTTCTGTGGCGCGCCAGCGGAAAGACAGGCGCCCTTCGGCTGCGCGCTTTGCGATGTGCTCAGGATGACGGCGGTTGCGGTGGTGTGACGTGGGTTGCGCCCCGTTGCGGTTCCCTTCCAGGCCGTTTGCGGGGTCATCGCTGGACCTTGCGCATCCAGCGGCCGAAGCTTAGGCCGATCCAGGTGCTAATTGCGGCATAGAGGGTGGCGCGGGCGAGGCCGAGGTAGAGGGTGATGCCGCTGTCGGGGAGCAGCCAGACGCGCATGCGGTCGACGTCGACCGCCGGGGCGTTGTAGTCGAAGTACATTGTGCCGAAGAAGCGATTTTCGCTGGCTTTGGAGAGCAGGAACTTGGCGAAGGGCCACTCGACGGCGAAGAGGACGGCGACGAAGACGATGCCGGAGACGAGGGCGACCTGCCAGAAGCGCCAGGAACGGGTGCGCTGCCAAAGGAGGTCGAGCGCGAAGGCGGGGACGATGATCAGGGGCGGGAACTTGGCCGGCACAAGGTGGGTGACGGGGAAGAACACCGGGCCGAGTTTGGGCTGGGCGGGGAAGAGCGGAAAGATGAGGATCTCCGCGATGAGGAAGACGGTGTAGACCCCGGCGGTGGTGGTTGCGGCCCAGCGGAAGCGCGAGGCCTGTGAGAACGTCGCAAACAGAACCGGCAAGGCGATTGCCATGGCGATGTAAGCGAGGGCGCGGTGCAGTACTACGTCCCAGGTGTACTCCTGCAGGAAGAACATCTGGCCGCCGACGGCGAGGCCGCCGAGATAGAGGAAGCATTTTTGCAGGGTGGAGAAGTTGCGAGCGCCGGCGTCGGCGGCGCGGTGGAACCAGTCCACAGCCGCGCGGTCGTTGCGCG
>CAXUDC010000218.1:0-3957 GCA_964249685.1 uncultured Acidobacteriaceae bacterium | reverse complement strand
GCGAGGAGAAACGAGGTCGCAACGAAGAGGACGACGACCGCCGCGCCCGAGATCGCGGAGAGATTGCCGGCGGCAAAAGGGCGGCGGCGCTTGCTGGCGTGGCGGCGGTCGGCTTCGATGTCGAGCAGGTCGTTGACGATGTAGGTGCCGCTGGCGCATAGGCCGAAGGCGAGGAAGCCGAGCGCCGCGCCGAGCAGCGAGCCCATTGCGCCTGGGCCGCGGTAGCCGTGCGCGAGCAGCAGGGGCAGGAAGATGAGGGTGTTTTTCGCCCACTGGTGCAGGCGGATGGCCTTCAGCCAGGCCCTGAGCGGCGTAGCCTGGTCGCGGAAGATGTGCGCCGGGACCACCCTGGCCGAGCGCAGGCCGGCCATCAGCGACGCGGTCGGGTTCGCGACCATGGGCGCGCGGCAGACGCTAAGGATGGGGATGTCCGGGCTGGCGTTGCCGATGTAGGAGAACTCTGGGCCGAAGCGCTGCTTGAAGGCGGCCAGCTTGTTGCCGCCGGCGAGGTTGTTGGTGCCGTCGGAGGCGAGGGTGCCGGCGAAGAGGCCGAGGTGCTCGGCGACGCGCATGGCGAGGGTCGTGTCGGCGGCGGTGGCGAGGTGCATCTCGCGTCCGGCCGCGTGCTCGGCCTGCAGGTAGCGCAGCAGGGGCTGGTTGTAGGGCAGCGAGGCGACATCGAGGGTAACGTTGGCAGTGACGTGGCGCTTGAAGCCGGCGCGGCCCGTGGCGAGCCAGCCGGGGACGGAGAGCAGGGCACGGGGGTTTTGCCGCGCGAGCGCGAGGACGGAATCGACGAGGGTGTCGGACTTGACCAGGGTGCCGTCGAGATCGACGCAGAGCGGCAATCCGGCGGGAAGCTCGGGGTGGGGCTGCGGATTGGATGGTTCGAACGTCAAAGCAGCGGACAAAGCAACGCTCCTGATCGATGAGGCAGAGTGGCGGCAGGGAGTGGTACGTCGGGCAACGTTGGTGATGTACCCAAGTCTTACACGGCGATGATTCTATTGGAAGAAGGCCGTGAGAATTACGAAACCTTCCCGTCATGCTCAGCGTCATCCGACTGTAGACTTTAGAAACGCAGCACTTCCCCCATTCGGGGCTTCCGAGTCAGGATCGCACAGAAAAGATTGGACAAATATAAATGCCTGTGAATGAACAAAGCGAAGTTGAGTCTCACGCGCTGCCCGCGCCCCATGCTCAGAAGCTGCTGCCTGCGCCCGCGAAGCCGCCGTCAGCCTTTGGCTGGCGTAAGATCGTCTTCGCACTGATCCTGATTGCGGCGGGGATCTTCGCATACTACCGGATTAAAGGCAATAAGAAGGAAGCGGCGGCGACCGAGGCCAAGACCGTGCAGGCGGCCAACCGGCCCATCCCGGTCACGGTGTCGTCCGTGCTATCGAGGACGATGCCGATCTATATTACGGCGCTCGGAACCGTTACCGCTTATAACACCGTTACTGTCAAGAGCCGTGTGGACGGCCAGCTGCTGACGGTTCCCGTGCGCGAAGGCCAGCAGGTGACGCAAGGGCAGACGCTGGCGACGATCGACCCGCGCCCATACCTCGCGGTGCAGGCGCAGGCGGAAGGCCAGCTGGTGAAGGACCAGGCGGTGGCGGCGAATGCGCAGGCGGAGGCGGGGCGCTACTCGGCGCTCTACCAGGCCGGCGTAATCTCGAAAGAGAGCGAGCAGGCGCAGGTGTCGAACTCCGGGCAGAGCGAGGGCGCACTGGCGGCGGATCGCGCGGCGATCCAGGCGGCCAAGGTGAACGTTGCGTACACGCGCATTACCTCGCCGATCAACGGCGTGGTGGGCCTGCGGCAGGTGGATGCGGGCAACATCGTGCACGCGGCGGATACGACCGGGCTGCTGGTCGTGACGCAGCTGCAGCCGATTGCGGTGATCTTTACCCTTCCGGAAGACCAGCTGCAGCAGGTGTTGAAGGGCATTCGCGCGGGCCATAAGCTGGTTGTCGAGGCGTTCGACCGCTCGGAGACGACGCACCTGGCCAGCGGCACACTGCTGACGGTCGATAACCAGATCGATACCACTACTGGCACGGTCAAGGCAAAGGCCGTCTTCGAAAACCGTGACGGAGCCCTGTTTCCGAATCAGTTCGTGAACGTCCGGCTGATCCTGGAGCAGCGGCCGAATTCGCTGGTGGTGCCGGCGGCGGCGATCCAGAACGGCGCCAACGGCAGCTTTGTCTATGTAGTGAAGAAGTGCCCAGACGCGGGTTGCCCCAAGACCGACGGCGGGGGAGGTAGCAAGGGCGGTGGGAAAGGCAAGGCCACCGCGAGCGCAGACGCCGCGACGCCGCCGGCCGCCGGCGACGAGAAGAGTGCAGCACCGCAGGAAAAGTCCGGGCCTAAGTATTTTGTTGCCGTGCAGAACGTTGTCCTGGACCTTACTGAAGGTTCGCAGGTGATTGTCAAGTCCGGCGTCGCTTCAGGCGATTCGGTCGTAATCGACGGGCAGGAGAAGCTGAAGAAGAACGCTCGCGTCGCCCCGCAGCAGGGCAAGTCGAACGCCGGTGGGCCGTCCACGCAGACGATCGGGTCCAGTGACGCGCCCGGCTCGCCGCAACCCGCGGGGCCGGACCAGCCCAACCCGGACCAGAGCTCGCCCAGCGCGAACACCCCCAAGCGGACCGGCAAGCCGTCCGAAGCCGCGGGCGCAACCGGGAGCCGGCAATGAGTCCGTCGCGGCCGTTTATTCTTCGGCCCGTCGCCACCGCCCTGCTGATGGTGGCGATCCTGCTCTCGGGTGCGGTCGCGTACCTGCAGCTGCCGGTTTCAGCGCTGCCGGAGGTCGACTACCCGATCATCCAGGTGCAGACGTTCTACCCCGGTGCCAGCCCAGACGTGATGGCGAGCTCGGTCACGGCGCCGCTCGAGCGCCAGTTTGGGCAGATCCCCGGGCTCTCGCAGATGACCTCTACCAGCTCCGGTGGCGGCAGCGTTATCACGCTTGAGTTTTCGCTCAACGAGTCGATCGACATCGCCCAGCAGGACGTACAGGAGGCCATCAACGCCGGCTTTACCTACCTGCCCAAGGACCTGCCCAACCCGCCCACCTACAGCAAGGTCAACCCGGCCGACGCGCCCATCATGACGCTTGCGCTCACCTCGAACTCGCTCGAGCTGAGCAAGGTCGAGGACCTCGCCGACACCATCCTGGCGCAAAAGATCTCGCAGCTTTCGGGCGTCGGGCTGGTGTCGATCGCCGGCGGCCAGAAGCCCGCGGTGCGCGTCCAGGCGAACCCGACGGCGCTGGCAGGCTATGGGCTGTCGCTTGAGGATGTGCGCACGGCGCTGGGCACGGCGAACGTCGACCAGGCCAAGGGCTCCATCTCGGGCTCCCGCCAGGCGTTTACTATCGGCGCCAATGACCAACTGCTCTCGGCCTCGGACTACAACAAGGTCATCGTCGCTTACCGCAACGGCTCGCCGGTGCGGCTGTCGGATATCGCGAACGCGGTCAACTCGTCCGAGAACCTGTACCAGGCGGCGTGGCGTGGCTTCTCGCAGCAGCCCGCCGGCAAGACGACCCCGGCGCGCGACGCGACGCTCGACCCCGCGGTCATCGTCAACATCCAGCGGCAGCCCGGTGCCAACATCATCGGTGTGGTGGATGAGGTGCAGAAGCTCCTCCCGCAGCTCCGCCAGTCGCTGCCCGCCACCGTCACGCTTGAGGTCCTGACCGACCGCACCAACACCATCCGCGCCTCGGTCAAGGACGTCGAGTTCGAGCTCGTCCTTACCATCGGACTGGTCGTGATGGTGATCTTCCTCTTCCTGCGCTCCATTCGCGCCACCATCATCCCTGCCGTCGCGGTCCCGCTTTCGATCGTCGGCACGTTCGGCGTCATGTACCTGCTGGGCTACTCGCTCAACAACCTGAGCCTGATGGCGCTCACCATCTCGACCGGCTTCGTGGTCGACGACGCCATCGTC
>CAXUDC010000217.1:0-3969 GCA_964249685.1 uncultured Acidobacteriaceae bacterium | reverse complement strand
CCCTGCCAGGCTGGGAGCCGAGCGCGCGCCGCATCGTCGAGATCCTCATCGCCGGTTCCTGCGCTTAGCGGGCCCTTGTATGTTGGTTGTCATGCCGTAGGGATCTGCGGTTCGCCCGTCGCTCCCGCCGGAACGAAAGCTGCTCCAGCTCTAGCCGATTGCCTTCCAGTGTAGTGGTGCTCAAAACGCAGATTCCCTACGGGAATGACAAACAAAGAGCAGAGACTCTATTTCCCTAGTTAATTTTGGTATAGATCTCGAAAAATCGCCTCAACTCGGCAAATCATCCGCAAAAAAAGCAGCCTGCCGGTGCGCGTTCACGGTCGACCCATCGATCACCTGTTCCAGAATCGTCAAGGGCCGCCGCCGCATCTGCCGGTACATCCGCCCCAGGTACTCGCCGATAATGCCCAGCAGCATGGCGTTGATACTGATCGAAGCCAGGATCAGGGTCGCGAGCGTGGTGAATCCGGCAGGCCACTGCGAACGAAACAGCAGCTTGGCTGCCACATAGCCCACCAGACCGATCAGCGTCAGCAAACTGGTCGCCAGGCCGAAGTAGGTCGAAATGCGCAGCGGGATAATGGAGTGGTTCAGGATCCCGTCCATGCCGAGCGCGATCAGCTTCGAAAACGGAAACTTGCTCTCGCCATGCACGCGCGCCGCCCGCGCATACTCGATGCCGACCTGCTCGAAGCCCAGCCCGGCGATCGTGCCGCGCAGGTACGGCTGCGCGTCGTCGAAGGTCCGCAGCACCTCGATGACGCGCCGGCTGATCAGCCGGAAATCGCCTGCGTCGACCGGAATCTGGTCCTCGCTCAGCCGGTCGACCAGGCGGTAGAACAGCGCCCGCGCCACGTTGATCCCCCAGCTTTCCTGCCGTCTGACGCGGATCCCGTAGACCACGTCCGCGCCCGCCTGCCAGCGCTCCAGAAACGCCTCGATCAGCTCGGGCGGGTCCTGCAGGTCGCAGTCCAGTTGGATCGCCGCATCGCCCCGCGCCTGTGCGTAGCCGGTCATGATGCTGCGTTGGAAGCCGAAGTTGCGCGAGAACCGGTACACCCGCACCCGCACATCGTTCACGGCAAGCGCACGCAGCAGCTCAAACGTGCGGTCCGTGCTGTGGTTGTCGGTAAAGACGAACTCGAACGCGAACCCCGCCGCGAGACGCTCCGCAATGGCGGCGATCGCCGCGTAGAACGGCGCGATGTTCGGCTCCTCGTTGTACACGGGCACGACGATCGAAATAAGCGGACGATTCGTGGTCATGAATTCCAGAAGTATACACCGCGTCCGCCTCCTTTCCTGGCCTCATCTACGGCGAAGCCAAAGCAACACGGGGGTTTACAATTGGCCTATTCATGGACCATCCAGCGAGCAGAAGCGCCCCCTCCTACCCGCGGCCCGGCTTGTCCGAGCTTGCCGGACAGCGCATCGTCGTCACCGGTGCCACCGGCTTCCTCGCCGGCTACGTCATCCGTCAGCTCCGCGCAGCCAGGGCTGAAATCGTCGCCGTCGTCCAGCGCAGCCGCGCCGCCTCCCGCCACGAGGAGTTGAACGAGTCGATCGAAACCCTCTGGTTCGACCACGCGTCCGAGATCGCCGCCACCGTCCGCGGCGCAAACCCCGACTACGTCATCCATCTCCACGCCGCCATCAGCACGCAGCGCACCACCGAGGCCTTCCGTGCCACGCTCGAAGCCAACCTGATCCCGTCGCTCGAGTTGATGAGCGCCTGCACGGAAATCCCAGTCAAAAAGCTCGTTCTGCTCGGCACGGGAGAGGAGTTCGGCTCCTCCACTGGGCCCTTCGACGAGAGCACCTTGCCCGATCCACCCTCGCCCTACGGAGCCAGCAAGGCCGCCATCACCACCTACGCGCGGATGTTCCACACCGTGTTCAAGCTTCCGGTGGTCGTGCTCCGGCCTTCCGTCATCTACGGCCCCGGCCAGGCATCGCGCATGCTCATCCCGCAGGTCATGCACGCGCTGCGCGAAGGCCGCGCCATCCCAGTGACCGAGGGCCGGCAGACGCGCGACTTCATCCATGTGGAGGACGTCGCGCGCGGCATCCTCGCCGCGCTCGTCGCGCAGAACGTCACAGGACACTCCTACAACCTGGCCTCGGGCGAGATCGTCACCGTCCGCGACTGCCTGGAAAAGATCGAAGCCATCACGGGCCTCTCCGGGCTGATCCAGTACGGCGCGCTCCCGTACAAGCCCGGCGAGATCTTCGTCTACGAGCCGATCTCCGCCAAGACCTTTACCGCGCTGCACTGGCGCCCGTCGGTCTGGCTTGAGGATGGCCTGGCGGAAACCTGGGCATCCTTGCAGTAAGATGGTGCCCCGAGAGCATCTTCCCTGTAGGTGGCGTTCAGCACCCAATCGAACCGCAGATCCCTACGGAATGACAACAAAAGACAATGCCCGCCCTTTGTTGTCATTCCGCAGCCAAGCGGAGGAATCTGCGGTTTGGACCAGCACTGCACCTTTCGGTACAACGGTCTAGACTTGTTACTCTCGGAGTAACACTTACTTAGGGCTGAAAGCCCGTCTCATACCAGCCTGGGGCGCAAGCCCCAGGTAAAACTTATAAGAGCCAAGAGTAACAACCTACCCTTTGATCGCATCCACACTCCCCTCGGCAGCGAGCCGACCAAAATCCTTCACCAAAAACCAGATCGTCGCGCCCACCATCAAAACCAGCACACCAAAAAGAATATTATTGCTCGTCGTATCATACAAAAAAGCGCTATAAGCAAACAGGCTGACTAACTGCATCGTCGCAGCCGCAAGCCAGTAGCGCCGCGGGTTCAGAGCCACAAGCATCAGCAGGAGCAGGTCGGCCGGGTAGAAATACCGCTCATGCATTTTGGGCAGCGTGTAAACCTCCAGCATTACGCACAAACTGGCCGCGACCAGAATCCCATGGAGCGACCGTAGAGCTTTGCGTCGGCTCCAGACAAACCACAGAAACACGCAATTGCAAACCGTGCAAACCAGCAGCCCGACGCGTTTGAGCGGCTCATTCAAGCCCCTCAGATCGGACCAGTGCGTGATCAACTTATATGGATTGACAACGCCATACGCAAGATTGTTATAAAAGCTGTATTGCGACCCATACACCATCAAAATACTGGCAGGCGGCCGCCCGGCAAGGATCGCGGGAAGTAGCATAGCAGCATAGACGACGGGAACAAGGGCCACGGTCCAAAGCGGAATCTCCCCCGCGAGCAGGAGCAGAACGATCACCGGTCCGAGAAAGATAGCCTGCAGTTTGAAGCTGAGCGCCAGGGCGAAACAGATCATTCCAAGAGCCGGCTTCTTGAAGTGGACAGCGGAAAGAAAAACAAGCAGAAACGACGAATAAATCACGTCGCACTGACCCCACGACCAGGCGTTCTGCACTACCTCCGGGGCTACCAGCACCAATGCCGCTCCAAGGCTCGCCCGCAGCAAGGAACAACCCACGGCTCGGCAGGTAACATACACCGTTGTCGCGGCCAGAACGAGAAAAGGCAGGTTGGTCAACTTGACCACAGCAAGCGCAGGAACGACCCCGGAAAGCAGCGAGGCCGTGCACAAAACATAGATATAAGGTGGATTGTAATTGGCAAAGCTCGCTTCGAGCCCATGCAGGCGGCCCGCACGCAGAATGTGATTGAGCCAGGGCAGAAAGTATTCTCTCTGGTCGCCATTGCCATGAGCAAGCCAGAAGGGCAGCTTCCATACCGTGATCACGGCTAACAGGAGGACCGCACCCATGAGCCAACGCGTGCTCGTGTTACTTTCGCTGAGGTTGCTGACCGCGTAGTCAGGAACAGCATCCTGCTCAACCATGGAGACTCTCCGTAACTGGCATCGTTGCTTGACCGCTAAGTTCAATACTGCTGTGGTGCAGTCGTTCCAGCTCCCTGAACAGCAGGTAGAAGACAACTACCACAAGGATTGTGGGAATAATGAATAAGGG
>CAXUDC010000216.1:0-4018 GCA_964249685.1 uncultured Acidobacteriaceae bacterium | reverse complement strand
CTTACCCCCTACTCCTTCGAACGCCGCGATCCCGGCCCCAAGGATGTCGTCGTCGAAATCGCCTATTGCGGCATCTGCCACTCCGACATCCACCAGGTCAGGGATGAGTGGGGCGGCTCCATCTACCCCATGGTTCCCGGCCACGAGATCGTCGGACGCGTGACCGCCGTCGGCGCAGACGTGACCCGCTTCAAGCAGGGCGACCTCGCCGGTGTCGGCGTCATGGTCGATTCCTGCCGGGTCTGCGACCCGTGCAAGGCGCAGGAGGAAGCCTACTGCGAGAAGGGCTTCGTCGGCACCTACAACGCAAAATTCTACGACTCGGATGAGATCGCGCAGGGCGGCTACTCGGACAACATCGTCGTCGACCAACGCTACGTCCACTCCATCTCGACGAAGCTCGAGTCCAAACTCGCCGCGGTCGCTCCCCTGCTCTGCGCCGGTATCACGACCTATAGCCCGCTCAAGCATTGGAAAGTCGGCCCCGGAATGAAGGTCGGCATCATCGGCCTCGGCGGGCTCGGCCACATGGGGCTCAAGTTCGCGCATTCGTTTGGTGCGTCGGTCACGCTGTTTACCACCTCCGCCGGCAAGGAAGCGGACGCCAAGCGCCTCGGCGCGGACGCGGTCGTGATCTCGAAGGACAAGGAAGCCATGGCCGCGCAGAAGGGCAAGTTTGACTTCCTCCTCGACTGCGTCTCCGCCCCGCATGACATCAACGAGTACCTCTCGCTGCTGCGGCTGAACGGCACGATCTGCGTCGTCGGTCTGCCCGAGGAGCCCTTCTCGCTCTCCGCCTTTTCCACCCTCACCAACCGGCGCTCGCTTGCCGGCTCCATGATCGGCGGCATGAAGGAGACGCAAGAAATGCTAAACTACTGTGCCGAGCACGACATCGTCTCCGACATCGAACTCACCACCTTCGACAAGGTAGGCGAGGCCTACGAGCGCGTCATCAAAAGCGACGTAAAGTACCGCTTCGTCCTGGACATGGCCTCACTAAAAAACTAGCTCCGGGTGCTGGGGTGCCCCATTCATCGCAGCTTCACCGCGATGAGTGGGGTGTATCCGTCCCCCCATTACAAAAACAAAGTAAACACAGGCGATTCGATCGCCAACGTTTGCACCGGACCACTCAGCAGCCCGGTCGACTCATTCCGTCCAAACACCGTCACCGACCCCGAATCCTGGTTCCCGCAGATCAGCCACCGTCCCCCCGGATCAAGCGTAAAGTGCCGCGGCCCCTTGCCCCCGCAGGCGATTCTCTGCACCAGCTTCAGCGCCCCAGTCCCCTGATCGATGGCAAACACCACCAGCGAGTTCTCCCCCCGGTTACTCGCGTAAAGATGATAGCCGTTCGGCGAAACCTGGATCTCGGCCGCCGTGTCCGTCCCCTTGAAGCTCGCGTCCAGCGTACTCACTGACTTGCCCATGTCGGTCAGGTAGGCCTGCGGCTCCTGGTTCCCCACCGCATGGGTCGTGTTCCACAGGTAACAATCGATCCGGTTGGCAAGCTCGTCGATTCCGTACGCCCAGCGCCCGTTGGGATGAAACGCAAGGTGCCGCGGCCCCGAGCCCGGCACCCGATTGACGGTCAGCGACGACGTGCCCAGGCGACCGGTGTCCGGATGAAGGGGAAAAATGGCAATCGTATCCAGGCCCAGGTCGTTGACGATCAGGAACCGGTTGTCCGGCGAGAGCATCGCCGAGTGCGGATGCGGGCCGTCCTGCCGCGGCACCGAAGGCCCATGCGCGCCGAACGGCTTCGCGTGAAAGTCCACTACCTGCACCGGCTGCGACAGCGCCCCGTCCGGTTCGACGCGAAACGCGCTCACCGAGCCGCCATTATAGTTGGCCACGTAGGCGAAGCGATCCGTCGCGTCCAGCGCAACGTAGCACGGCCCCGCACCCCCGGCCGGCACCTGGCCGACCTGCTTCAACCCCGCAGTCGCCGGATCGATCAGAAAACTGGACACGGTCGAGGTCTTCGCATCGCCTTCGTTGGTGGCATACAGAACGCGGCGGTTCGCGGAACGGTTCAGCGCCAGGTACAGGGGGCGCATGCTCTCGACGGCTAACACGGGCGCGGTAAACTGGCCCGTCGCCGCATCGAAGCGTGACAGGTAGATGCCCTTCGCGGCAGGACGCGCGGTGTCGGTTCCGAAGTAGACGTACTGCACAGCGGGCACTTTAGGCTTGGGTTTGCGCGGAAAAAACGTTTGCGCGGGCAGATGAGCCGCGGCGGCGGAGGGCAAAAGAGCCAGAAAAGAGCGGCGGCTGAGTGCCTTCATGCGGCCTTTCGTTTTAGAACGCTTTGATAAGTACTTAGGGTAAAGCGTGGGACTTCAGTCCCACGGGTAACTCGGTTGCATGATGGGCTTTAGCCCCGGCGCTGTTTACTTAGAATAATGGATTGCTTTGCGAAAACTCTCTTACAGCTTGACGCGGTCGTTGACGTTTGGCTGCGGGGTGTTGAAGTAGGCTGCGGAACCGGGGTCCCCAGGCAACTCGCCGAGGAACTTCTCGGGCTTGATGTCGTCGTTGATGACGGGTAGGGAGGGCAGGTTGTCGGTGCGGCCGGCTTCCTTCACGACCGCGTTCGCATGCTCGAGCACCTCGTCGACGGTCATGGTGTACATCTCGCGACCGTTGTCGTAGCCGGATTCGATGGCAGTTTTCAGGTACCGTCCGGCGGACTGGGCTGCCAGGTAGTCCGTGATGATGAAGCCGGTACGCTTCTTCATCTCGATCCAGGCGATGTTCGGCATGGCAATCCAGACGGGACGTCCGTTGACGGCAAAGCGGATGTCGGTCGCGTCGGCATGGCGGGTAGCAATCGCGACGACCGTTCCCTTCCAGGTGCAGTGGAGCGGGGTTTGCGTCCAGCGGTCGGTTACCGTGAAGTCTTCATACATGGCTCTAGAGTACCTCCTGAGGGTGTGTCGGGGCAAAGTCTTCCCGGGAAGCATGCTCCCATCGGCGTCGTTACAGGCTACCGCAGCGTTGTCTGTAAATACTCAGGTTCAGCGTTCTGCGCGGCGACGGCGGCGGCAAGCCTCGGAGCTTTCGTCTCATTGGGAAAATAACGCTTCAGCCGCAGGACAGGAAGCTCAAAGAAGTGGAAGCTGAGCAGTGCCAGGGCGACCGCACCAAGGACCCCCATCACCATCAAGGCCAGATCCGCAAGCTCTTTGGAGTGCAAGAGGAGGGCGACGCGGGGACGCCACTCAATGTTCAGCGTTGCGATGGTGTAATGAAAGACGTACAAGCCGTAGCTATAACGGCCGAAGAAGCGCAGGAAACTTGAGGACATCAGCCTCGCGAGCAACGACTCGACGCGTAGGCTGCATGCGATGAATGCCGCAAAGCCAAGATTGATGAGGGGCAGAATCAAATGCGAGAGCCCGCTCGGGCGCTCCGTTCGCAGGTACGGACTAACGCTGCAAAGGCCAAGGAGAGCGACAATACACAGGATCAACAAGGGCCGGCTGTATGCAAGGATGCGCCGCTCCCACGCGCTGCGGATGCCGAGTGCCAACAGCGCACCGATGCAGAGACCATCGAGATCTGCTGGCGTCCAGCTTGTAATGACGTAGGGAGTCGTCAGCGGAATCGTAGAGTGCATCAGCAGCAGCCGGGCCACCACCGAAATTAATATGCCCGTGCAGGCCGCGATGGCAATCCTTCGCCGCGTGCGCGCGAGATATATGACCAGCGGCCAGACCAGGTAGAACTGCTCCTCGACCGCAAGCGTCCAGAAATGTCGCAGTTCGATCCACGGGATGCTGGTCGCCGCGGCCTGTGGACCCAGAAACAGGTTGCGAGTATAGGTGAGCAGCTTCAGCAGTTCAACGCGATTCCAACTGCCGTGGAAGATCAGCAGAAGAATCGTCACCAGCAGGATCGACCCGTAATAAAGAGGAAAGATCCGCAGCGCTCGGCGGGCGTAGAAGTTGCGGAAGTAGCGTTTTGAGCTTCGTGAATCGTACAGGATGCCGGTGATGAGGAAGCCCGAAAG
>CAXUDC010000215.1:0-4042 GCA_964249685.1 uncultured Acidobacteriaceae bacterium | reverse complement strand
CTAGCCCTGGGCTACCGGGATTGCGGGGATGGGGGAGGCGTCGCACTTCCAGCCCTCTTTGCCGTGAGTTCCGTCGCAGAAGGGGCGTTTGGAGCTGAGGCCGCAGCGGCAGAGCGAGATGATGGCCTTGCCGGCGATGTCCCATTCCTTGCCGTCTACGTCGACGAGCGAGATAGGGCCTTCTACGCGGAAGGGGCCGTTGGGGCGGACGGTGATTTTGACGGCGGGAGTGGTGGGAGCTGCCGTGGGTGTGGGGACTACGCTTAGATCGTCTGCCATGGGGCTCCTGGTTTACTTGCAGATTCAGGATAGCAAAGGTGGGGTGAGCGGAAGTGACTGCGCCCACGATAACCTTGGCGTCGCCTCGTTGATCATGGGGCATCCCTACTAGTTCGTGGACCGGTTAGCGGACGAAGCGGACTACGATTTCGGTTCCGGTGGGGACCATGGTTCCGGGAGCGGGGGCCTGCTCGCGGGCGAGGCCGCTGCCTACGGGCTGGACGCGGAGGCCGGTGGCGCCGGCTCGCTCGAGCGCGGTGCGCAGGGAGACGCCTTCAAAGCTGGGGACGGGGACGCGCGGGCCTGAATCGACGACTACGCCGTGGGCGGTGGTCTGGACGGCGGGGGTGATCTTTGGGGCTTCGACCGCCGCGTGGACGCTTTCGCCGGGCATGACGGAGGTGGTGTTGCCGTTGGCGTGGAAGGTCCTCATGACCTTGTCCGACAGGGCGGCGACGACGGAGCCTCTGGGGGCCTTGGCCGGCATCGGTGCGCCTTCCGCAACCTCTGGCGGGGTGGGCTTGTTGAGATTGCGCAAGGGGTCGTCGGCGGGGAGGTCGTTCAGGTCGGCGAACATCGCGTTCAGGTCCGCGCCGCTCTCCTCGGGTGCGCTGTCGAAGCCTTCCTTCTGCGCGGCGGCGAGGGCGAGGGTCTGGTCTTTCTTGGTCTTCAAGGGCTGGTCATGCGGCACGCCGAGGTACTCCAGCACTTGCTGGGCTACCTGAGAGAAGACCGGGGCGGAGACGGCGGCACCGTAACCAGTGCCGACGGTGGGCGTATCGATGACCACTGCGACCGTGATGGCGGGATTGGACACGGGCGCGAAGCCGGCAAAGCTGGCCACCAGCTTGGTGTGGGAGTAGGTGTGCGTGACGAGGTCGACCTTGTTCGCGGTCCCCGTCTTGCCGCCCGAGCTGTACCCGTTGAGGGCAGCCGACTTGCCGGTTCCTTCGACGACGATGCCGCGCATCATCTCGCGCATCTTGGCGCTGGTGAGCTCTTTGATGACGCGGTGCGCGCCCTCGGGCAAGGTGGCCGGCAGCTGGTTGGCAGGATGGAAGGCGGCCGGACGGAGCCGGGCGTCGCCCTTCATCTCGTCGGTAGACTCGAGCAGGATGTGCGGCGGCAGGTAAACGCCACCGTTGGCAATGGTCGACACCATGGTCGACAGCTGCACGGGCGTGACGCCGACCTCCTGGCCGATGGCGATGGAGAGGACACTGGTGGCGCCCCATTTCTTGGGCGCGCGGAGAAGGCCGCGGGTCTCGGCGGGCAACTCGACGCCGGTGCGCTCGCCGAAACCGAAGGCCTTGATGTAGTCGTAGAACTTCTGATTGCCGAGTTTGAGCGCCATCTTGGCCGCGCCAACGTCGCTTGAGTGCTCGAGCGCGTACTGCACGGTGACGCGGCCGAAGTGATCGGATTTATCGTCGTGCAGGGTGCGGCCGTACATGGTCATGGCACCGCCCTGGCAGTCGACAATGTCAGTGGGCTCGACGCCGGCGCCGTCGATGGCGGCGGAGTAGCTGACGAGCTTGAAGGTCGAGCCGGGCTCGTAAACGTCGCTCACGGCGAGGTTTTGAAGCACGCTCGCGTCCATGTGCTTGCCGTCATTTGGATTGAAGCGGGGGCTGACGGCGAGCGCGAGAATCTGCCCGGTGTGAGGGTCCTGGACGACGATGGTGCCGTGCAGCGCCTTGACCTTGGCCACCTGGGCGTCGAGCGCCTGCTCGGCCATGTACTGGATGTTGGCGTCGATGGAGAGGACGAGGTTTTCGCCGGGCTGGGGCTCGTTGATCTCGGAGCCGAGGACGTGGCGCTTGGCGTCGACGGCGGTGACCATGTGGCCGGGGACACCGTGCATCTCTTCGTCGAACTTGAGCTCGAGGCCGCCGAGGCCGGCGTCGTCGGAGCCGACGTAGCCGAGGACCTGCGCGGCGAGCTCCTGGTTGGGGTAGAAGCGCTTGAACTCCTTCTGGTTGTAGACGCCGTGCAGGTTCAGCTCGCGGATCCGGTCGGAGGTCTCCTTGTCGACGCGGCGGCCGACCCAGGCGAAGCCGCGCGAGGCGTTGAAGCGCGCGAGCATCTGGTGCTCGGAGGTGAAGTTGTCGGTGGGATCCTGGTGGACGATCTTCGAGAGCATGGCGGCGGCTTCGGCGCGGTTTTCGCCCAGCTCGCTCGGCACGGCGTACCAGCTGTCGACCAGCGTGGTCATGGCGAGCTCTTTGAGGTTGCGGTCGTACAGGATGCCGCGCCGTGGCGCGACCTCAAACCCGCCCGTCTGCTGGCGCGCCGCGCGGTAGACCCACAGCTTGTGCTGGTAGACCTGCAGCCAGGTCAGGCGGCCGGCGATGAGCAGCGTCCAGACACAGAAGAAGATCGCGACCCAGGCAAAGCGCTTGCGCCGAATCGGGGCAGTCAGATTCTGGCGGGGAGCGGTGCGTTGGGGAGCTGGGCGCTTGAGCGCCGGGATCGTCTTCATGGTCTTTCCTGTAAGGGTGTGCGTGCAGAGTGGAGATCGAGTCCCGGGGGCTAAAGCCCTGTGGAGTGGAATGTCGAGGCTGAAGCCTCGACTATTTCAGAAGCAAGAGCAACAGCTAACACTGCAGCGTGACAGCAAAGATGATTAGAAGGTTGGGGCGGCGGTGGGGGTCGAGATCGATGCCATTGCGGGCGCTTCCTGGCCGGTGAAGCCTTCGGTGCGGATGACCTGGCCGGGCTGCGGGACGTCCAGCCCGAGCTGGCGGGCGAGCAGGTCGATGCGTGCGGGCTCGGTGAGCTGCGCCTCGGTGAGCTGGAGCTGGCGGTTCTGCTCGCGCAACTGCTCGACCTGGGTCTTCTGCGCCTCTACCTTGTAGCCGATGTCGATGGCGGAAAAGTGCTGCCAGACATAGACCATCACGAGCGCGAAGAGCACGGTCATGACGGCCGAGAAGATGCGCATCTCCTTGCGACGCTCGGGGTCGTCGGCCTTGACGATGCGGCTGTTGTCGATGTGCTTGGTGAAGAAGACCTCGGGCGTGGGACCGCGGCGCGCGCGGCGCTGCTGGTCGAACAGCTCGCGGTTGCGTTCGGCCAGCGACTCTGCCCTGTTCTTCGTACCCATCATGCCCATGTTCATCGTGATCGCTGCCATCGTCCTACCCCCGAAAGTATTGCTCGCCTACCATGACCCTAAAATCTTTTTCCAGACAACTCGCCGGACAACCCCACACACCCAGCCGACATCCATCTGTTTACTGTTGCACTAATAGTGGAGCAGTCAGTATACCGGGTGCAATCAGGATCTTCCCGGTAGAACCTAGCTTTGCATCAGGCGATCCGGCGTGCCGTTAGCGCCTTTCGCCTGGAACGTGCCCTACAGCTTTTGTGCTGCTCGCATCTTTGCGCTTCTGGCCCTTGGATTCCTCCGGCTCTCCGCGTCTGTCGCGATCACCGGCTTCTTCGTCAAAACTTCAAACACCCTGGCGTCCTTCGCTGCCTTGAACGCATCCTTCACCAGCCGGTCCTCCAGGCTGTGGAAGCTGATCAGCACCAGCCTGCCTCCCGGCTTAAGCAGAGACCTCGCGCTTGCAAGCAGCGATTGGATCTCTCCCAGCTCGTTATTCACTCGAATCCGGATTGCCTGGAAAGTTTTGGTAGCGGGATGAATCTTGTCGCCCTTCATCTGCGGGGCTACGGCCGCCACAACTCGAGCCAGTTCTGCTGTCGTTGTGATCGGCCGCGCCCGCACAATGGCTCTGGCGATTTTCCGCGACCTCCT
>CAXUDC010000214.1:0-4117 GCA_964249685.1 uncultured Acidobacteriaceae bacterium | reverse complement strand
CCGCGCCAGGCCTTGCCCTTCATGCGTCCGCGCTGCTGCTTGCGGAACTTTACTTTCTTAGGCATCAACATATGAATATCCTCTTAGCTGCGAGCTAGGCCGCGAAGGCGCCGGTGGTCGGTGTCGTGACAGCAGAGCCCTGGTCGCGGCGCTTCTTCTGCTCGTAGATATCGCCGCGGTAGACCCAGGTCTTGACGCCGATGATCCCGTAGGTGGTGTTAGCTTCGGAAAAGCCGTAGTCGATGTCCGCACGCAGCGTGTGCAGCGGCAGACGGCCCTGCAGGTACCACTCCGAACGGGCGATTTCGTTACCGTTCAAACGGCCCGAAACGCGGACCTTGATTCCCTTGCAGCCAAACCGCAGCGCCGAGTCAACCGACTTGCGCATCGCGCGGCGGAAGCTGACACGCTTCTCAAGCTGCAGCGCAATGGCTTCCGATACAAGCTGAGCGTCCAACTCAGGCTTGTTGACCTCGAGAATGTCGATGAAGACTTCGCGCGAGGTGCGCTTCTGGATGTCGGCTTTAAGCTTGTCGATCTCGGCGCCCTTGCGGCCGATGATGATGCCCGGACGCGCGGTGCGGATGATCAGGCGTAGCTTGTTGCCGGGACGCTCGACTTCAACCGAGCTCACGCCAGCCGCCTTCAGCTTCTCGCGCAGCTCAGCCTTCAGCTTCACGTCTTCAACCAGCAGTTTGTCATAGCCGCGCTCCACAAACCAGCGCGACTTCCACGGCTTGTTGATGCCGAGGCGAAACCCATACGGATGGACTTTCTGTCCCATAGCTTCCCTTTTTTCTGCTCGTCACGGTGAGTGAGAGGAGCGTGTCCAGAATCTCTAAGTTTACCGGCTTTGCACGCATTCTGCCAACCGGAAGAATGTCGCTATGCCTTGGCCTTGCCGGGCTTCTTCGAAGATGCCTTGGGCTGATCGGCTTTCGCCTCTGCAGCTACCGTGCCCTTCTCGGCCACGGTCACGATGATATGGCAGAGACGACGCTGGTAGCGGAACGCACGGCCCATTGGAGCAGGACGGATGCGCTTCATGCGGGGACCTTCGTTCGCAATCGCGGTGTGCACGTACAGGTTGTCGACATCGACATCGAGACCCTGCTCGCCCGAGACATACGCCGCGTTGGCAATCGCCGACTGCAGCACCTTCTCGACCACCGGCGCCATGCGCTTGGTGCTAAAGTGAATGGTGTTGATCGCCTGCTCGACGCGCAGGCCCTTGATCATGTCAAGGACCAGCTTCGCCTTCTGCGGGCTGGTACGCTGAAACTTCGCTTCAGCGCGGAACTCTCGAACTTTTGCTACTGACTTCGCCATGATGATCTCTCTTCGAATCTCGGTTGGCCGCGAGTGCGGCTTGGTCCCAGTACCTAGCGACTAGCGGGGCTTCGCGGAGCTCTCACCGGCCTTCGCCGAGTGGCCCTTGAACGTGCGCGTCAGGGAGAACTCGCCGAGCTTGTGTCCGACCATGTTCTCGGTCACGTACACCGGGATGAACTTGCGGCCATTATGGACGGCGATCGTGTGACCGACAAATTCCGGGAAGATCGTCGAGCGGCGCGACCACGTCCGCACCACCTTCTTGTCGTTGGTCTGGTTCATGACCGTGATCTTGGTCATCAGGTGCCCGTCGATGAACGGGCCTTTCTTGGCGGAACGTGACATGCGTTACTCCTTTGCTGAGTACGACGAATCTGTTGGCCGCCCTTTGCGCTTAGGAACCTGCGCAGGAACGGCCGCGAGACTTGGTGTGGCTTTTACTTCCCTCTTGAAACCTGTGCCTACTTGCCCTTGTTGCGGCGAGTGACGATGAACACATCCGTGCGCTTGTTGTTGCGCGTCTTGTAACCGCGCGTCGGCTGGCCCCAGGGGGTAACGGGGTGACGGCCGCCGGAGGTCTTACCTTCACCACCACCGTGCGGGTGATCGACGGGATTCATCGAAACACCGCGGTTGGCGGGGCGAATGCCCTTCCAGCGGTTGCGGCCGGCCTTGCCGATCGTGACATTCTCGTGGTCCGTGTTGCCGACCTGGCCGATTGTCGCCATGCACTCGACGAGCACCTTGCGGGTCTCGCCGGAAGGTAGCTTGAGCAGGGCATACTCGCCTTCCTTGGCGATCAGGTTCACCTGTGCGCCGGCCGAGCGGGCCATCTGCGCGCCCTTGCCGGGACGCAGCTCGATGTTGTGCACGATCGTACCGAGCGGAATGTTCTTGAGCGGCAGCGCGTTGCCGACCAGGATGTCAGCCTCGGGGCCGGACATGACCTGCTGGCCAACCTTCAGGCCGACCGGCTGGATGATGTAACGCTTCTCGCCATCCGCGTAGCTGATCAGCGCAATGCGCGACGAGCGGTTCGGGTCGTACTCGATCGTCTCGACCTTGCCGATGATGCCGTACTTGTCACGCTTGAAGTCAATCAAGCGCAGCTTCTGCTTATGACCACCGCCCTGGTGGCGGATGGTCATCTTACCGGAGCTGTTGCGGCCGCCGGTACGCGGCTTGACGGTCAGGAGCGGCTTGTACGGCTCGTTGGTGGTGATATCGTCGTTGACGAGCTTCGTCTGGAAGCGCAGCGTCGGAGTAATCGGACGGAACGATTTGATTGGCATTGCTTGGATCCATTCTCCTGGCTAGGCGCCCGCCAGATAGGTGATGAGCGGGCCGGGAATCGTCCCCGGCCGCTGCACTAAATGCTGTTCAGGTAATCGGGCATCTTCTCGCCCTCTTGCAGGCGAACGTAGGCCTTCTTCCAGTCGGGGCGATAGCCGGTAAACTTCCCGCGCTTACGCTCCTTGCCCTCAATGATCGCGGTGCGGACACCCGCAACCTTGATCTTGAAGAGGGTCTCGACGGCCTGCTTGACTTCGGTCTTAGTAGCCTTCTCGGCGACTTCAAACACGAGTGTGTTCTGCGTCTCCTTGACAGTCATGCCCTTCTCGGTGATGAGCGGGCGGCGAATAACGGTATAGAGAGTAGGCATTATGCAGCCTCGCTTTCAGTGGTTGCAGCGACGCTGTGCGAGCGCTTGGAGACGGACTTCTTCAGTGTCTCCTGAATGGCTTCGAGCGCGTCCTTCGAGAAGATCGCATGCTCATAGCGGAGCAGATCGTAGGGGTGAACTTCGCTCGAAAGCACCAACTCAACGCCCTGCAGGTTGCGGCTGCCGAGGTAGAGTTTCTCCTCAAGTTTGCGGCTGGACTCGACCAGCAGTGTGGTCTTGCCGGCTTCTAGCTTCGTCAGCGCCTGGCGGTACAGCTTGGTCTTGCCCGCGGCGAGCTCGAAGGAGTCGACAACCGTGAACTTGCCGTCCTGGATCTTCGCCGAGATCGCCGAGCGCAGCGCGCCCATCAACTTCTTGCGCGGGAACTGATACTCGTAGCTGCGCGGCTGGGGTCCGTGGACCGTACCGCCGCCACGCCAGATGGGCGAGCGGATCGAGCCGACACGGGCGCGGCCGGTGCCCTTCTGCTTCCACAGCTTCTTGCCTGAACCCGAAACGTTCTTGCGAACCTTGGTGGCCGCGGTTCCCTGCCGAAGCGCCGCGCGGTAGTGCTTGACGGCCTCCCACAGGAGCGCGTCGTTGATCTCGGCGGAGAACACCTCGTCGAGGAGTTCGAACTCCCCGACGTGCTCGCCGGCCAGACTGACTACGTTGATCTTTGACATTGCTCAATCCTTTGCCGGCGATCTGTGCCGTCGGCCTTTCGTGTGTTTGTCCGCAATCAGCGCGGCTGCTGTATTATTACTTCTTCTTGCTGGGTGCTGCCTTCTTCGAAGCCTTCAGCGCGTCCTTCGTGGCCGCACCGGCAAAACCACGACGCTCGCGCGGTGGCGACTTCGCCTTCGAGATCAGCACAAACGCCTCACGATGTCCGGGAACAGCGCCCTCCACCAGCAGGAGATTGTCTTCGAGGTCGATACCACGGATGCGGAGGTTGCGCACGGTGATCTGCGCATCGCCCATGTGGCCCGGCATACGCTGGCCCGGGAACACGCGTGACGGGAACGACGACGCACCGATCGAGCCCTGCACCTGGAACATGTGACCGTGTGACTTGGGGCCGCCGCCAAAGCCGTGGCGGCGGATAACGCCGGCAAACCC
>CAXUDC010000213.1:0-4142 GCA_964249685.1 uncultured Acidobacteriaceae bacterium | reverse complement strand
TATCCTCAGCAGCAGGGCTACCCGAACCAGCAGCCCTATGGTCAACCCAACTACGCGGCCAACACGCAGCAGCCCAACCCCTATGGGCAGCAGCCCCTGTATGGCGGCGGGCAGGTGGCCGGGCAGGCGGTCGTCGTTCCCGGCGGCTCGTTGCTGCGGGTCCGGGTCAACCGCCCGCTCTCGAGCAAGAACACCCCGGCGGGCACGTCCTTTGACGGCATTGTGACCAATGATGTCGTCAGCGGCGGCGTCATCGCCATCCCGCGCGGCGCCAGCGTGCAGGGCAACGTCGTCGACTCCAAGGCGTCCGGTGTCCTCAAGGGCCGCGGTGAGTTGTCCATCCAGCTCACATCTGTCTCGATGGGCGGCAAGGTCTACCCCATCGCCTCCGATGTCTGGGCCCACAACGGCGGCGACAAGACGATCGAAACCGTCAACCGGACAGCGGGATACGGCGCGGGCGGTGCGCTCGTCGGCGCTCTGGCCGGTGGGGGTGAAGGTGCCGCGATCGGTGCCGGCGTCGGTGCCGCACTCGGCCTGGGCTCCTCGGCTGCTTCCGGCCGCGGGCAGGTCTTCATCCCGGCTGAAGGCGTGGTCACGTTCCACCTCGCGCAGCCGGCTCCGGTCCAGACCGTCTCCGAGCAGGAGATGCAGCGGCTCGCCTACGGTGTGCCCCCGGGTGCGGACGGCGGCGTGCGCTACCGGCGTCCCCCGGCGTACTATCCCGGCCCGTACGGACCTTACGGCCCGGCGTACTAATCTCCCTCGCAAGCAAGCCCCGGATCTCCTCAGATCCGGGCCTTGCTGTTGCTCGCACGCCGTGATTTATACTTAAGGAGCCCAGCCTCGCACGCGCGGCCAAGGCAACAAATACGCGCAGCAAAGGTCGACCCTCCAGCATGATTCGTATTCTGCAGCAGAACAACAAGGCCATGAAGGTCGTTTTTGGCGTGATCATCGGCTTTGCCGTCGTCACCATGGTCATCACGCTCGTCCCCGGCATCTTCGACAACGTCGGCTCCAGCGGCGACCCGCAGACCTACGCCACCGTCCACGAGCCCGGCTTCTTCGGCCGCATCTTCGGCAGCTCTGAGACCGTCACCCGCGACGAGATCGGCCGCGTGATCCAGCAGCAGACCCAGGGCCGCCCCGTGCCGCCCTACATCCTGCCGTATTTTGAAAGCCAGGCCGGCACCCAACTCGTGCAGCTCGCCATCCTGAAGCTTGAAGGCGACCGCCGCGGCCTCCAGGTCTCCGACGCCGACCTCGCCCGCTTCCTGCACCAGGGCCAGATCGGCCAGGTTCTCTTCCCGAACGGCAACTACATCGGCAAAGACAAGTACATGGACTTCGTCCAGGCGCAACTTAATATGACCGTCGACCAGTTCGAAGCCGCCGTCAAAAAGGACATCGAGCAGGGCCGCCTGCAGTCCCTCATCACCGGCGGCGTCACCGTCGCCGATAATGACGTTCGCGATCCCTACCGGGTCTCCGGCACCAAGGTCAAGTTTGACTACGCCGTCGTCACCTCGGAAGACATCGCCAAGACCATAGCCCCGTCCGACGCCGACCTCCAGACCTTCTTCAAGTCGAACGCTCCCCGCTACGCCACCGCGATCGCGGAAACCCGCAAGCTTCAGTACCTCTCCTTCGGAGTCGACCAGCTACCGGGAGGCGCTCCCAAGGTCTCGGACGCCGAGATCCAGGCCTACTATGAAGGCCATCTGAAGAACTACACCACGGAGGAGACCGCACGCGCCCGCCACATCCTCATCGCGGTCCCTGCCGGCGCCTCCCCGCAGGTGGACGCCGCCGCCAAGGCCAAGGCCGAGGACCTCCTGAAGCAGATCAAGGGCGGCGCCGACTTCGCCAAGCTCGCCCAGGCAAACTCCGACGACCCCGGCAGCAAGTCCACCGGCGGCGAGCTCGGCACCTTCGGCCGCGGCAAGATGGTCCCCGAGTTCGAAAAGGCCGTCTTCTCCCTGCAGCCCGGCCAGACCTCTGACCCCGTCAAGACCTCCTTCGGCTACCACCTCATCCAGACCGAGGCCCGCACCCCCGCCTCCGTCAAGTCGCTCGCCGATGTCAAGCCTGAGATCCTCCCCGTGCTGCAGCAGCAGAAGGTCGGCGCCGCCGAGCAGGCCTACGCCAACCAGCTCCTCGCCGAAGCCAAAAAGGATGGCATCGACAAGACCGCCGCCGCGCACAACCTGCACGCCCTCACCACCGACTATCTCGCCAAGGACGGCACCGTCGCCGGCGTCTCGGACGGCACAGCCATGCTCGGCAGCGCCTTCACTACCAATAAGGGCGCACCGCCGGCCGTCGCCTCCACCGGTGATGGCTTTGCCGTCTTCCAGGTCCTCGACGTCAAGGCCCCGCACGCGCCCACCTTCGATGAGTGGCGCTCGCACGTTCTTACCGACTACCGCGACCAAAAGGTGCCCGAGCTGCTCAACCAGCAGCTCACCAAACTCGCCGCGCTCGCAAAGCAGACCGGCGATCTCCACCAGGCAGCCGCCCAGCTTAACATCCCGGTCAAGTCCTCGGAACTCGTAGGCAAGGACGGCCAGGTGCCCGATCTTGGCGCCATGACCGGCTCCGCCAACGTGGCCTTCTCGCTGCCCAAGGGAGGCATCTCCGGCGCACTCAACAACGGCGGCAACGGAGCCGTCCTCCAGGTCGTCGACAAGCAGGAGCCCACCACCGACGAGATCGCCAAGAACTTCAACGACACCCGCGAAAAGATGCTGAACACCAAAAAGTCCGAGGTCTTCAACATCTACCTGGGCACCCTGGCCGACAAATACAAAAAAGCCGGGCTAATCCATTCCAAGGCCCCCACCACCCCCAGCCCCCTGGGCACCTAGCCCGGGGTGCCCCATGTTGTCCGCGGCTGCATCGCGGCAACGTGGGCATAATCCTTCTAATCAAGGCTCCGCCACCGCGGAGCCTTTTCCACGCAGTCCCGCATCCAACCGCCCAGCACCCAGGGAGAACCCATGCTCCAAGACCGCATCTCCGGCGTCCTGCTCCACGTCACCTCGCTGCCCTCGCACGGCGGCATCGGCGACTTCGGCCCCGCCGCCCACGCCTTCGTCGACTTCCTCGCCGCGGGCCAGCAGCGCCTGTGGCAGGTCCTCCCCCTGAGCCCCACCGGCTACGGCGCCTCACCGTACTCCGCGCTGTCCGCCTTCGCCGGCAACCCGGTCCTCATCTCGCTCGAGATCCTCGCCGAGCAGGGCTGGATCGCCGCCGACCGCCTCCAGTCCCTTGCCGGCACGGACGGCCCTTGCGACTTCGAGCGCGCCCAGCGAGAAAAGATCCCGCTCGTCGAAGAGGCCGCCGCCAACTTCCTCGACCGTGCCACCGACGAGCAGCGCCTCAAGTTCCAGAAGTTCTGCACCGACAACCTCTCCTGGCTCTCCGACTACGCCCTCTTCACCGTCCTGCGCCGCATGTTCCACTACGCCAGCTGGCACGAGTGGCCGCAGCAATACGCGCACCGCACCGACCTCGCTAACGTCCTCACCGATCACGCCCGCGAGCTCGCCATTGAACAGGCCGTCCAGTACTTCTTCTCCGAGCAATGGTGCGCCCTGCGCGCCTACGCCCACGACCGCAAGGTGCGCATCCTCGGCGACATCGCCATCTTCGTCAACTACGACTCCGCCGACGTCTGGACCAATCCCGACATCTTCGAGCTCGACCAGGACCTCCTCCCCATCCGCGTCTCCGGCGTCCCGCCCGACTACTTCTCCGCCACCGGCCAGCGCTGGGGCAACCCCCTCTACAAATGGTCCGTGCTCAAAGAGCGTGGCTTCGACTGGTGGGTCGCCCGCATCCGTCGCGGCCTCGCTCTCTACGACATCATCCGGCTCGACCACTTCCGCGGCTTCGAGGCCTTCTGGTCCATCGCCGCCGACGAGCCCACCGCCATCCACGGCACCTGGGTCAAAGCCCCCGGCCACGACCTCTTCGACCGCCTCAAGCAGGTCTTCGGCGAGCTCCCCTTCATTGCCGAGGACCTCGGTGTCATCACCAAGGAGGTCGACGAGCTCCGCGAGCACTACGGCCTGCCCGGCATGCGGATTCTCCAGTTCGGCTTCAACGACCGCGGCGGCCACCTCTACCTGCCACAC
>CAXUDC010000212.1:0-4173 GCA_964249685.1 uncultured Acidobacteriaceae bacterium | reverse complement strand
CTCCGAGACGCTGTCCGATACGCAGTTTACTGACCGCACGTAGCTGTGAGCCCAAAACCTTTTGCGTCAGACCTGCAACGGTGACGAGTGCCTCTCCGGGAAGGATGCGGCTCACGTTGGTTGTCAGGAGAACCATGATGACTCGGTTGAGTACTCGATTTGCGATGTCGTTGCTGAGGATGACCGCAGGCCGCGTCTTGTTGACTTCGCCGCCGACGGCCGGATGGAGAGACACCCAGAAGACTTCGCCTCGTCTCAAGCGGCTTCACCTAGTCCCGCTTCGATCCATTCGAAGGCCTCGCGCTCGGCTTGCTCATCGGCTGCCATCTCCTGGTACCCGCGAAGGATTGCTTCCGCGATGCCATCTCCGGTAATTGCGTCAACGAGCAGAACCTGCGGCTGAGGTTGAGTCTGTGTAGCTGCATTGGACATGGCAGTGCTCTCCCAGGAAAAGTTTACTCCTTATGGGATGACAGACAGCAAGTACAAGCGAGCAGGAGTCTAACGATTTATGCCAACGTATCTCGATCAATCGATTGTGAAGCTGGAAGCGTTTGAGGGTGTGATCCCGTGGATGTACCTGGACACGGTGGGGAAGGTGACGGTGGGGGTCGGGCTGATGCTGCCGAATGTGGAGGCGGCGCTGCGGCTTCCCTTCTCGGTCGGCGGGCGGGCGGCGACCGAGGCGGAGATTGCGGCTGAGTTTGCGCGAGTCGATGCGCTGCCGATGGGACGGGCGGCGCTGTTCTACCGTGGCAAGGCGGGGCCGGAGCTGGTGCGGGCGGAGATTGATGAGCTGCTGCGGAAGGTGTTGCTCGGGTTTGAGGGGGAGTTGCGAGCGGCGGTTGCGAGCTATGACGGCTTGCCCGATGCGGTAAAGCTGGCGCTGCTGGATATGATCTACAACCTGGGGCCGGCGGGGCTGCTGAAGGGCTATCCACGGCTGATGAAGTCCGTCGCGGCGGGAAAGTGGGCGGAGGCGGCGGGCGAGTGTCTGCGGCATGGGCCGGGTGCGGCGCGGAATGAGTGGACGAGAGAGATGTTCCTGCAAAACGTGGTGGGCTCGGTGACGGGCGCGGCGGAGAGTGGCTGGAAGCGGTTCGGGTATGGGCTGCTGGGGCTGGGGTCGGCGGTGCTGGATAGATTGCGGGACGGGATTTGAGCTATAAAGGACAGATGATGAAGCGGAGTTGGTTGCGGTTGGCAGCGGCGTGCTCGGCCGCGGTGGTGCTGGGGGCCGGGGCGAGCGCGCAGGATATGGCGAGCTTCGAGAAGCGCACGACGGTGAAGGTGCTGGCGAATGGGCTGACGGTGATCGTGTGCGAGCGGCCGGAGGCGCCGGTGTTCAGCTACTACACGATGGTGAATGCGGGCTCGGCCGACGACCCGCAGGGACAGAGCGGGCTGGCGCACATGTTCGAGCACATGGCGTTCAAGGGCACCAACACGATTGGCACGACCAACTACGCGGCCGAGAAGGTGGCGCTGGCGAAGGTAGAGACCGCGTATGCGGCGTATGACGACGAGTATCGCAAGCGCGTGGGGCAGGACAAGGCGAAGCTGGCAACGCTGAAAAAGGCGTTCGACGATGCGCAGGAGGCGGCGCAGAAGTACGTGGTGCCGAATGCGTTTGCGCAGTTGGCGGAGCAGAACGGGGCCGAGGGATTGAACGCTTCGACGGCGGAGGACTCGACGCAGTATTTTTGGTCGATGCCTTCAAACCGGCTGGAGCTTTGGGCTTACATGGAGAGCGGCCGGATCGGGCACCCGGTGGAGCGCGAGTTTTACAAGGAACGCGACGTGGTGCAGGAGGAACGGCGGATGCGGATCGACTCGTCACCGATCGGCCGGATGGTGGAGCAGATGCTGGCGACGGCCTACGTGGCGCATCCATATGGGCGCAGCGGGGTTGGGTGGGAGAGCGAGATCTCGCAGGTGTCGGCGACCGAGGCGGAGGCGTTTCACAAGAAGTACTATGTGCCGGCGAACATCGTGATCGCGGTGGTGGGGGATGTGAAGGCGGCGACGACCATCCCGATGCTGGAGAAGTATTTTGGCGGGATTCCCGCGGGCCCGAAGCCGGAGCCGATGACGACCGTCGAGCCGGTGCAGTTCGATGAGCGGAACGTAGTGATTCGGGAGCAGACGCAGCCGTTCTATATCGAGGGGTACCACCGGCCGGACTACCGGGACCCGGACGACGCGGTATATGACGCGATCTCAGACATCTTTTCGAACGGGCGCACGGCGCGGCTGTACAAGTCGCTGGTCGTTGACCAGAAGATTGCGGCGGCGGCGCAGGGGTTCAGTGGCTTTCCGGGAGTCAAGTACCCGAGCCTGTATGCGTTTCTGGGCGTGCCGCTGCCGGGACACTCCGATGACGAGGTGCGCGATGCAATCCACAAGGAGCTGGAGCGCATGAAGACCGAGGACGTGACGGACGACGAGCTCGAGCGGTACAAGACGCGGACGAAGGCGGACAAGCTGCGCGGGCTTGCAGACAATGACGGGCTGGCGAACCAGCTGGTGACCTACCAGACGCTCTATGGCGACTGGCGCGAGATGTTCAAGGAGATCGCGAAGATCGACGCGGTGACGAAGGCGGACATCAAGCGCGTGGCGGCGAAGACGTTTGTGGAGAGCAACCGGACGAGTGCGCGGATCGAGACGGCGGCGGCTCCGGCGGCTGGTGTGAAGGGTGGGGCGCAGTGAAGATTTCGATGACCAAGTGGATGGTGCTGCCTGGGTTGGCGATGGCATGTGTGGTCTGCGGCGCGCAGACGAAGCCCGGGGCGCGCACGTCGGGGGCGGAGCCCTGGCAGAGGATTCCGATTCCTCCGCTGCATGATTTCAAGCCGGCCGAGCCGAAGAAGATCATGCTAGACAATGGGCTGGTGCTGTTTTTGCAGGTGGATCATGAATTGCCGTTTATCAGCGGGTCGATCCTGATTCGGGGTGGAAGCCGCGATGAGCCGGCGGCGAAGGTGGGGCTGGTGCGGCTGTACGGGCAGGCGTGGCGGACGAGCGGCACGGCGGCCCAGAGCGGCGACTCACTCGACCAGGTGCTGTCGCTGAAGGCGGCGGACGTGGAGACAGGCGGCGGGCTGGCGACGACGTCGGTGAGCTGGTCGAGCTTTGCGAAAGACTTCGACCAGGTATTTGGCGTGGCGCAGAACGTGCTGCTGCATCCGGAGTTCAAGGCGGACAAGCTGGCGCTGGCCAAGCGACAGATGGCTGCGGGGATCGCGCGGCGCAACGACGACGCCGCGGGGATCGGGCAGCGTGAGGCGCAGTTGATCGCCTATGGCAAGGACAGCCCGTATGCGCGGGAGGTGGAGTACGCGACGCTCGACGCAGTGCAGCTTGCGGACCTGACAGCCTGGCATGACCGGACGGTGGTGCCGAACAACATGATCGTATCGGTCGAGGGTGACTTCGACCCGGCGACGATGGAAGGGAAGCTGCGGACTGCGTTTGCCGGGCTGGCGAAGGGCGTGGCGCAGGCTCCGCTGGACACGAAGTTTGCCGACCCGAAGACGGGCGTCTACTTCGTGAACAAGACGGATGTGGACCAATCGAACGTGTACATTGTGGGGCTGGGGACGGAACGTAACAACCCGGACTACTATGCGCTGAGCGTGATGAACGAGATCTTTTCGGGTGGGTTCGGCTCGCGCGTGTTCCAGAACGTGAGGACCAAGCTGGGTCTGGCGTACAGCGTGGGCGGCAGCTATGGCGCGTCGTACGATCATCCGGGGACGTTTACTGTCGGCGCGGCCACCAAGAGTGCGAGCACGGTGGCGGCGACCAGGGCGATGCTGGACGAGATCGGGCGGTTGAAGACGCAGCCTCCGACCGCGGACGAGATGCGCAACGCCAAGGACCAGGTGTTGAACTCATTCATCTTCAACTACGACACGCCGGAGAAGACGCTGGGCGAACAGGTGACGCTGGCGCTCTATGGCTATCCGCCGGACTTCCTCGAAAAGTACAAGGCGGGGATCGAGAAGGTGACCGCGGCCGATGTGACGCGGGTCGCGAACAAGTATGTGGATGTGAATAAGCTGGCGATTGTGGTGGTGGGGAACGGTGCTGAGTTTGGCGGGCCTTTGTCTACGCTAGGGACGGTGCAGAACGTGGATATTTCGATTCCACCTCCGCCGGGGCCTGGGG
>CAXUDC010000211.1:0-4190 GCA_964249685.1 uncultured Acidobacteriaceae bacterium | reverse complement strand
TTCGGCTCGCTCGACGTAGGCGCCACGTCCACCAGGTCCTTTCTCGTTACCAATAATGCCAACGGCGTTGTCAACGTTCCGGGGCTCTCGGCCACGGGCGACTACAGCGTCACCAACAGCTGCTCGAGCTCCGTCCCCGCGCTCGGCACCTGCCTCATCTCCGTCACCTTCAAGCCCACCGCAGCCGGCCCGCGGCCCGGCACGCTCGCCGTCAACTCGTCCGACCCCGCCTACACCGGCACGAACGCCACGCTCACCGGCAACGGCCTCGACTTCTCCGTCGCCATGACGCCCGCGAGCGGAACCGTCATCGCAGGCTTCAATACCGGCACCACCTTCGTCACGACGCCGCTCGGCGGCTTCACCGCGAACCTGCAGCTTACCTGCACCACCAACGCGCCGGGCTCCACCTGCACCCTCGGCTCGAGCGGCTACTCGTCCTCAAACGCCGTCAACACCAACGTCTCCATCACGACCACCGCGCAGTACGCGGTCATCGGCTACGGCGGCTTCGGCGGCACGGGCTGTCTCTGGGTCGTCGCTCTCGGCACCGGCACGCTGCTCTTCTTCGGCCGACGCCGGATCGGCACCGCGGCCCGCGCCGGCCTGGTCCTGATGCTGATCGCCGCCGGAACCGTCTCGCTCACCGGCTGCTCCGGCAAGCTGCCCGCCCTGAACGCAAACGCAACCGTGCCCGGCAACTACACCTACACCATCACGGCCACCGACGGCTTCCTCGTCCGCTCCGCCACCTACGCCCTGAATGTAACCGTCAAGTAACCACACCAGGAATGCCCCATGATCACCGCAGCCTAATCGCGGTTATCGTGGGGTTATCCGTCCTCAAGCACACCCGGGACCAAGGCCTACCGTTCCACTTCCGCCTCGACCGCCTCGGCCCGCTTCAGCACTTCAAGCCTTACCCGTGCCACGCCCTGGCTCAGAATCCCCAGGCTATCCGCCGCGGCCGAGGAAAGATCGATCACCCGACCAGGCGACAATATCCCACGATCGGTAATCTTCACAATCACCGAGCGCCCCGTCGTCACATCCACCACCCGCACCCGCGTGCCGAACGGCAGCGTCTGGTGCGCCGCGGTCAACTCACTCTCGTCGAACACGCCGCCATCGGCTGAGCGATGCCCATGCAGCACCGCGCCATACCAGGACGCCAGCCCGGCCAGCGGCGACGTCAGCGCAACCAGCGGCAGGTGGCGCTTCGGCATCTGCACCGCAGCCGCCGGGCTCCAGGAGATCGCCGGCGCAAACGGCGCGGGCGAGATCGTAGCCGGCAAGATCGTGGCCGGCAACATCGTCGTAGTGCGGCTCGCAGCCGACACCGGAAACAGCGGCGTAACCGACACCCCGGCCAGCGCCACACCCATCACGAGCGAGCCGAGCCGTGCCGTACGTCCAAATGGATTACGAAACAAAAACCCTCCAGGGCACCTAAACCGCCCTTATAAGTTTACCGGGTGTCGCCCAAATCCGACACCCCCGCGCCCGCCGGCCGCGCCTACCACCGGGGGACTCAAGAGAGTTACCGCGCACATCCGCCCGCCGGCCTTACGCTGTGATTGTGGGCGATGGATTCTCCCCCGCATCGGTGCAAGGCCATGCTCCTCAGCAGCGCTCCCTTCTTCGTCTTCTTCCTGTGCATCTGGCTCTGTTACTGGCTCGCGGCGACGCGCAGCTCGGCACGCATCGCCGTGCTCGTCGCCGCCAACCTGTTCTTTCTCGCCAAGTTCGGCCTGCTCTACCTGGCGCTGCCGCTCGCCGCCACGGTCGACTTCCTTGTCGGCCTCGCGCTCGGTCGCGAAGGCGCGTCGATCGCAAAACGCCGCGCCCTGCTTGGCGTTTCGCTCGTCCTGAACGTCGGCCTGCTGCTCGCCACCAAGCTCATCCCGCTGCGCGTGGGCGACCGCTTCTCCTGGCTCCTGACCCTCTCGCTCTCGTTTTATTGCTTCCAGTCCCTCACCTACACCATCGATCTCTACCGCCGCGAGGACGACGCCGAACCCATCCCCAACTGGTTCGCCTACCTTGCTGCCGCGCTATTTTTTCCGGTCGCGATCGCGGGCCCCATCCTGCGCCTGCACGGCTTCCTGAAGCAGCTGATTAAGCCACCAATCCTGACCCCGGAGCTCGCCGGCCGAGCCCTCCTGCTCATCGGAATCGGCCTCGTAAAAAAACTTCTTATCGCCGATTATCTGTCCGAAAATCTCGTCACCCGCGTCTTCGACACCCCCGCCCTGTATAGCGGGCTCGAGGTCCTGGCCGCTGTCTATGGCTACGCTCTGCAGCTCTTCTTCGACTTTTCCGGCTACACCGACATCGCGCTCGGCTGCGGCCTGCTACTCGGCCTGACGCTCCCGGAGAACTTTCGCCGCCCCTATCTGTCCCCAAACGTAGGCGAGTTCTGGCGCCGCTGGCACATGAGCTTTTCCTTCTGGCTGCGTGACTACATCCAGGAGCGCCTGCCGCAGAACAAGCGCAAGTACCCCCTCGCCAGCTACTGCTACACCGCGATCGTGACGTTCCTCCTCGGCGGCCTGTGGCACGGCATCGCGTGGACCTTCCTGGTCTGGGGCCTGCTCCACGGCCTCGCCCTCGCAACGTATGGGGTCTGGCGCAGCAAGCGCGGCCGCCGCAAAGCCACACTTCCGGGCACCATCGTCGGCACGCTCGTCACCTTCCACTTCGTCTGCTTCACGTGGATCTTCTTCAACGCCTCCTCGCTCTCGAACGCGGCGGACCTGCTCACCCGCCTCGGCTCGCTCGCCACCCACCAGGGCTGGACTCACGACAATCTCACGCTCCCCATCCTCGGCGTCCTGGCCCTTGCTGCCATTGCGCACTGCTTCCCGCTCAAGTGGCTCGACTGGTCCGGCCTTACGCTCGGCAAGCTGCCGTTCTGGGTCCAGGGCGCCGCCCTCGCCGGCCTTGTCCTCGCCATCCAGTCGCTCTCCGGCAAAGGCTCCGTCGGCTTCATCTACGGCAGCTTCTAACCAGACACAACCGCCGGCTGCCCTGTTCACGACAGCGTCACCGTCATGAGTGGGGTGTCAAACCACTCCTACTTCCCTCAAGAGCGACAGCCATGGCAAACCACTTCCCCACCAAAACGCTCCTCGCCATCGCCACCACCGCCGCCGTTCTCGCAGTCACGCGTCACTTCCTCCACGACAAAGGCATCGATCCAGGCATCTTCCTGAAGGCCGCCACCCTCCACGTCCCTCACCCTCCGCAGCCCAAACCCTCCCCACTCAACCACATCCAGCAGCCCCAACTCGAAGTTAAACTCCCCGGCGCGCTCGCCCCCATCTCTCCCTACCTGATCGACGACTCCGGCGCGCTTGACCCCTTCTACGCCGCGCTCCACACCCTCGAGCAGCCCGGACCACCCGGCGACGTCACCATCCTCCACTACGGCGACTCCCCCACGACCGCCGACCTCATCACCGGCGACGTCCGCGCGCTGCTGCAAGCCCGCTTCGGCGACGCCGGCCACGGCTACCTCCTCCCCGCCAAGCCCTGGGCCTGGTACGGCCATCGCGACACCGACCTCAGCGACCACGACTGGGACATCACCCCCGCCACCCACTCGCTCAAGGAAGAAACCTACGGCCTGGGCGGAGCCCGCGTCGAAGGCGGCCCCGGCGCCGGCAGCCACATCACGCTCAAAGGCGCCGGCCAGACCGCGGTCGAGCTCAGCTACCTCGCCCAGCCCGGCGGCGGCAAGCTGGCCGTCTCGTCCGACGGCACCGTCCTTGACACCATCGACACCGCCGCCGACACAAAGCAACCCGCCTGGCAGACCGTCACCCTGCCCGTCACCGCCAAATCCATCGACCTGAGGCCCACCGAAGGCAAGGTAACGCTGTTCGGCGAAAGCTTTGAGACCGCCCAGCGCGGCGTGTTGTACGACTCCCTCGGCCTCAACGGCGCCTTCACCTCCGTGCTCTCCTCCGGCATGAACCCCGCCGCCTGGGCCGCCGAGCTCCAGCACACCAGCCCCGCGCTCATCGTCATCAACTACGGCACCAACGAAAGCGGCTTCGGCCCCTACGTCGACCACGCCTACGAGGCCACGCTCCGCACCACGATCACCCGCATCCGCGCCGCGCTGCCCTCCGTCTCCATCCTCATCATGAGCCCCATGGACCGCGGCAAACGCTCCGGCGTCGACC
>CAXUDC010000210.1:0-4202 GCA_964249685.1 uncultured Acidobacteriaceae bacterium | reverse complement strand
CCGTATTGAACGGGTCACCGACGATCGCCAGTCCAGCCCAAAGCGACTGGTCCGCGGCCCCGAGCGCAAGCTGCACCGTCGCCTGGTACTGTGCCGCGACCGGCCGCGGAACCGCAATCATCGCCGACTCCACCTTCCCCGCAGCCAGCGGCGAATCATGCGGGATCCCAAGCCGAACCTCGCCTTCGCCGACCCGCACCTTGGGCTGCGTGTTGACCGGCCATTGCCAGGTGGCGCCAAGCTCCGGGACCGCGAAACGGTCCACGAAGTCGATCGGCGCCGCGGGCGAGGGATCGTGCGGCCCTTGGCCGGCGTTGACCACCGGCCAGCCATCCTGCCACGTAATCTCGTCCAGCAACGCCTCGCGGCCTACGTAGATCGTGTCCTGCGCTGGATAGGCGTGATAGAGCAGGTAATCCTGAGCGGGCCGATCCTTGGAGCCCTGCGTGTGGACGGCGGTTCCGTGGCCAGGACAGCGCCAGTTGTCGTTTGAGCCAATGATGGGGTTTGCAGGATTCTTTTCCCATGGGCCGAGCAGCGTGCGCGAGCGCGCCACGCCCTCCGCGTACTTGCACTCTCGTCCGCAGCAGGAGTTGCCGGCGTAGAAGAGGTAAAACACACCTTCGTGGCGCAAGATGTAAGGCCCCTCGACGACCCCTTCTTCCCACGGCTGGTCGTTGACGAGGAGCATCGTCTTTTCGCCTTTTAGCGTGAGCAGGTCGTCTTCGAGTGGCTGACACCAGATCGGTGTCGGCCGCTGGCGGGAGTTGCCGTCTTCCTTCCAGATCAGGTGCGGTTCGCCGTGCTCGTCGCGCGCGAAGCACGGGTCGATGGAACCAACTTCCTCGCAGACTAAGGGCCCGTGGTCCACGTAGGGCCCGGCTGCGGAGTCCGCGGTTGCGACTGCGATGCAGAGCGGACCGCCGCGCTTTTTGCCCACGTACCAGGCGACGAACTTGCCGCTGAGTTCGTCATGGACCAGTTCGGGAGCCCAGAAGGAGCCCTCGGCCCAGGCCGGCTGCTCGGGGAAGATGGAGCCGGCGGGGATCCACTGGCGCAGGTCGTCGGAGCGGTAGAGTGGAAACTGCGGAGACCACTCGCCGGAGGTGGCCGAGGCCCAGAAGGTGCCATTCACCAGGACGATGGTTGGGTCCGGGTGATCGCCCGGAACGATCGGGTTGGCGAACTGCGGACGAAGTTGCGGGGCGACGGAGAGCTGGATCTTGGCTGAGCGCACGATGATTGGATGCAGCAAGAGCGAACCCCCACGACCGAAATCGTGAGGGCTCAGATTGGTACGGTTAGCGGCGGAAGCCTCGTCCTCCAAAGCCGCCATAGCCGAAGCCGCGTCCGTAAAAACCGCCGCCGTAGAAGCCGTAGCCCCCGTAGAAGCCTGGGTAGAACCCGTAGGCGAAGGGGCTGTAGAAGCCGTAGGCGTAGGGCGCGTACCCGAAGTCGCCGCCGTAGCCGTAGCCAGATCGATAGCCGTAGGCTGGTCCGTCGTAGCCGTAGCCTCCGCCCCGTGCGCTTTCTGCGTCGTTGCGGGTGGCGAAGCCGTCGCCGGCATTGCGGTCGAAGTCGGTGGGCTTGGCTGCGGAGCCGTTCAGCGCGAGCTCGTGGCCGCCCTTGACGTCGATCCAGTGGTTGGCACTGGCGGAGTTCGAGACTGCAGCCTTTCCGTCAAAGACACGGAGCTCGCCGGCCTTGGCGTCAAACTCGTACAGGCCGTTCTGGATGAGCAGCGTCTGGACGCCGTTGGGGGAGTCAATCTGGAGCTCGTTGCCCTGGCGCATGCCGGCCAGCGAAATCTCCGCGCGGCCGGAGTTGACCTGGACCTCGGCGCGGCGGTCGTCGAGCGCGACGAGCTTGATGGAGCTGCTCGCATCCATGCGCAGCATGGCACCAGGCGTGAGCGCGAGTTCGGCGCTGCCGTTGCCGGTCGAGAGCATCTGGCCGACGCCGACCGTGCTTGAACCGGCGGCGCGCGTGTTGACCGGAGTGGCGTTGATGGCGGCCTGACCGGACACGTAGGTGAGCACGGCACCGCGACCGTGCTGGGCGAATGCGGAGGCGGCGGTGAGGCTGACAAGACCGAGAAGGGGAAGCAGATTTTTCGTAAGCATGGCAAAACCTCTCTCTGTATAGATGTTGCGCGCGGCAAAACGTTACACCTGCGAAGATGGTAGAGCGATGACTTCGTTTTCACCACTGTTGCAGGACGCGCTGGACGCGATTACGGCGCGGACCCGTGCGCTGGTTCAGCCGGAGCGGCTGGCCATCTCGGAACGGGCGGCGGCGGAACTGTTTGCCACGGGCATCGAGGATCGCCTTCTGCCCGTCGGCGCGCGCGCTCCCGGCTTTACCCTTGAGGATGGGCTGACGGGCAAGCCGATCCGGTCTGAGGATCTGCTTGCGGTTGGGCCGCTGGTGATCAAGTTCTTCCGTGGCGGTTGGGACCCGTACTGCGTGACGGAGCTGGAGCGCTGGCGCGAGCTATACCCGCTGCTGCGTGAGAACGGTGCGCTGCTGGTGGCGGTCTCGCCACAGACGCGCCGGCAGAACGACTTTGCGGCGCAGCGGCATGAGCTCCCGTTTCCGCTGTTGTCAGACCCGGGGAGCATGCTGGCGGAGAGGTTCGGGCTGGCCCATACGGTGCCGGCTGCGGCTCGGGCGTACTACCGGTCGATTCTGGTGAACATCCCGTTTGCGAATTCAGGGCTGAGCTACGACACGGCTCCGGACGCGGCGTGGCGGCTGCCGGTTCCGGGATTGTTCCTGGTGGGGCAGGATGGGTTGGTGCGGTTCAGCGAGGGCTATGCGGACTCGAAGGTGAGGCCGGAGCCGGGGAGCTTGCTGCCTCTGCTTTCAGGGGGGTTGTGATGCGAAACGCAGATCTCTCTCTCTTCGCTGAGGCGGTGGAATGGAACAAAAGTGGGGTTATGTATTGTTGTCATCCCGTAGGGATCTGCGTTTCGCCTGATGCTGTACTACTCCTTCGGGGAGAACGCTCTGAGTCTGTATGCGTGTAACCAGTCAGGCCTCCCTACACGGAGAGCCGGCAGCCCCTCATCTCTGTTGTATTTGCTATTATGGATGTCCGCACCGATGCGGATGGCTAAAAGATCTATAAACCAATTTCTAACTCATTTGTGAAGTCACAGAGAAGGTCTGATAAGTCGAGTAATCGGGCTGTCTTTGGAGCGCCGGGGCTAAAGCCCTCTCATTACATTCGCCTTGTTCGTGGGACTAAAGTCCCACGCTTCCACCCAAGTACTGAACAAGAGATTGCTCAGCACCTTTTACTTTCTACCGAGGAGATATCGCGTGAACCTGCTTCGCTTCCTGCAACAAGGCTCGGAACGACTCGGCATCAAGAAGGACGATGGGGTCATCGATCTTCATGCGCACTATCAGGATGCGCCGGCTACCATGATCGGCTTGCTGGAAGAGTGGGATGCCTGGCGGCTACGTGTCACTGAACTCGAACGGGGTGGTACGCCGGATTTTCCGCTTTCCGCGGTGCAGTTACTCGCGCCCGTGGAACGTCCGCGAAAGATCTGGGCGATTGGGCTGAACTATGCCGACCACGCCAAGGAAGCCGGCATGGACCTTCCGAGTGTGCAGCTGTGGTTTACCAAGGCGACGACGACTCTGAACGGCCCCTTCGCACCGGTACAGCTGCCCAAAGCGTCCGCGCAGCTGGACTACGAGGCCGAGTTGGTGATGGTGATCGGCAAGCGTTGCAGGCATGTTTCGGTTGCCGAGGCGCCTTCGGTCATCGCCGGTTTTTGTGTGGGTAACGATGTTTCGGTGCGCGACTGGCAGCTGACAGGATCGCAATGGAGTCTTGGTAAATCGTTCGATACGCATGGCCCCATCGGTCCCTGGATTGTTACTCCGGAGAACATAGACCCTCACCACCTGACGATCCGCGCGTTCGTGAATGGAGAAGAGCGGCAGAACTCAAACACTGACCAGTTTGTGTTCAATTGCTACCAGATGATCGAGCACCTATCCCAGGCCATGACGTTAGAGCCCGGGGACCTGATCTTTACCGGTACGCCGCCCGGGATCGGCTTTGCAAAGAAGCCGCCACAATTCCTGAAGGTCGGGGATGTTGTGAGAGTCGAGATAGAAGGGATTGGAGCAATTGAGAATACTATCGCCGCGGAGTAGTTGAAGGCGGCTAAGTGAGCGCCTTG
>CAXUDC010000209.1:1321-4212 GCA_964249685.1 uncultured Acidobacteriaceae bacterium | reverse complement strand
AACCCTCGCCGCCAAACCCGGGCGCGCCGTGTCGGTACTGATCCGGCTTGGCTGTATTGAACAGCATCCAGCTGGAGATCTCCTCTTCCTTCATCGTGTCGATGGCCAGGAGAATCTGCTTCAGATCGGCATCGATAAACTTTGCCCAGTGCTCGCGGATATAGTCCAGCTGCGCTGTGAGGGACTCCGGACTGAGCCGCATCGGCGCCTCCAGCGCATCCAGCAGCGACCCGGACTCGATTGGCGGCCGCGTGGCAAAGTACTTCGGCAGCTCCGCGGTGACCGTCTTGTAGGCCGCCGTTTCGGTCAATCCCCCGTCGTCGAACAGCTCCTTGAAGGGCGCAAAGGCGGAGTTTGCATTGGCGAGATACAGCAGCACCAGCTCTTCCAGCGCGGCCTCACGGTTGGGCAGGCCTTCAGTGGTGCCCTTCAGCCACTCCGCCGCGGTAACAGTGCCGGCATAGACCGCGGAGTTCGGAAAGCGCTCCGTAAAGGTAAGCAGCAGCTTGTCGACTCCGGCGAGCCCGATCTGCGCCCCCAGCCACTGCAGCGCCTCCGTCAGCACGGCCGGATCGGTCTGCGCCCGGTAGCGCGCCACCATCGCGTGGCTCAACTCATCGATCAGCCCCATGGCGTACAGCGCGCCGGCGTTCACCTGCCGCTTGGGATCGGGAATGCCGCCATTTTCGGCCTCGTGCGCCTTGTTCAAGGCCAGCGCCAGCCGCCGGCTGGCCGCCAGGTTCGCGAACACGACGTTGCCGGTGTAGCTGAACAGGAGGTCGTGGAGGTCCAGCTTCTCCCGAAGTGTCCTCGCGATATGAAATTCCATGATTCTGTCCTCCCCGGCGGCTTACCGGAGAGCTCTGGAAAGGGTGAGCGCGGTCGACCGATCTGGCCTCATGCTCTCACGCTCGTGTCTCGGCTTCGTTCCGGAAACTTACTGCCCTTGTGAGGGCTCAAGCTGCCGTCCGGGATGCCTCAGCGCTCCCCACCGGCGCGGACGGCGTACCCTAGACGAGCATGCCGCATCCAGAAAGGGCAGCCCACTTTTCCATGTCCGCAGCCAGCGTCTCCGCTCCAAAAACTTCCTCCGCATCCGCCGATCCATCCCGTCCCCGCACCACGAACAAGCACCTGATCCGCTGGGTGGAGAAGATGGCGGAGCTCACGCAGCCCGACTGCATCCATTGGGTCGACGGCTCCGACGCCGAGTACCGGCAGCTCACTGACGAGCTCGTCGACGCCGGCACCTTCACCCGACTGGACGAAAAACTCTGGCCCGGCTGCTTCTACGCCCGCTCGGCGCCAAACGATGTTGCGCGCGTCGAGGACCGCACCTTTATCTGCTCGCTGAGCAAGGAGGACGCCGGCCCCACCAATAACTGGGAAGACCCGTTCACCATGCGCCGCAAGCTGAAAGGGCTGTTTCGCGGCTCCATGCGCGGCCGCACCATGTACGTCCTGCCGTTCTCCATGGGGCCGGTCGGTTCGCCCATGAGCCGCATCGGCGTGCAGCTGACGGACTCCGCCTATGCCGTGGTGAACATGCGCATCATGGCGCGGATCGGCACGCCGGTACTGGCCGAGATCGACAAGGACATCCAGCGCGTGGTGCCCTGCATGCATTCGGTGGGCAAGCCGCTCGCGCCCGGCGAGCGCGACGTCCCCTGGCCCTGCAATGAGACCAAGTACATCGTCCACTTCCCGGAGACGCGCGAGATCTGGAGCTACGGCTCGGGCTATGGTGGCAACGCGCTGCTGGGCAAGAAGTGCTTTGCGCTGCGCATCGCCTCCAACATCGCTCGTGACGAAGGCTGGATGGCCGAGCACATGCTCATTCTGGGCGTCGAAGACCCGCAGGGCGAAAAGACCTATCTCGCCGCGGCCTTTCCGTCGGCCTGCGGCAAAACCAATCTCGCCATGCTGATCCCGCCTGCCGGCTTCGCGGGCTGGAAGGTGTGGACCGTGGGCGATGACATCGCCTGGATTAAGCCAGATGCAACGGGTCAGCTGCGCGCCATCAATCCCGAGACCGGCTTCTTCGGCGTAGCGCCCGGCACGAGCGTCAAGACCAACCCCAATGCCATGGCCACGCTCAGCCGCAACACGATCTTCACCAACGTCGCGCTCACCGTCCGCGAGGGCGTGCCCGAAGGCGTCTGGTGGGAGGGCATGACCGACACCCCGCCCGCGGGGGAGAACCTGACGATCTTCGACTGGCGCGGCAATGCATGGACCCCCGGCTCCGCGACCCCGGCGGCGCACCCCAACGGCCGCTTCACCGCCCCGGCGAGCCAGTGCCCGTCCATCGACCCGGCCTGGGAATCGCCCGAAGGCGTGCCGATCAGCGCCTTTCTCTTCGGCGGCCGCCGCCCCACCACCCTGCCGCTCGTCTACCAGGCTTTTAACTGGGTTGCGGGCGTCTACACCGGCGCCACCATGGGCTCGGAGACCACTGCCGCCGCTGCCGGCGCGGTCGGCCAGGTACGCCGTGATCCGTTGGCGATGCTGCCCTTCTGCGGCTACAACATGGGCGACTACTTCCGCCACTGGATCCGCATGGGCCGCGACCTCGGCGCCACGCCGCAGATCTTCCACGTGAATTGGTTCCGCAAGGATGCGGACGGCAAGTTCCTCTGGCCCGGCTTCGGCGAAAACCTCCGCGTGCTGAAGTGGATCGTCGACCGCGTGCGCGGCCGCGTCCCCGCGCGCGAGACCCCCATCGGCTGGACGCCCTTTTACGACAACATCTGCTGGAATGGCCTCGATCTGACGCGCGAAACCTTTGCCACGCTGGAGGCCGTTGACCGCGAGCAGTGGAAGGAAGAAGTTATCGGCCACGAACGCCTGTTTATCCAGCTACACGGCCATTTGCCGCCGGAGATGGTCTA
>CAXUDC010000209.1:0-1221 GCA_964249685.1 uncultured Acidobacteriaceae bacterium | reverse complement strand
TCCGTCACCGCCATCTCAGGCGGTGAGCCGTGTAAGTCGCTCCCAATTTTCGTGAGCAAACAATTTTTGTTGGGACAGAGATAGGCCGCATTCAGAGAGAAAATTTTGCGCTTGACGACCGGGTTTGTACTGATAGGGATAGTCGGCTGAGAACAGGATACGTTCGGGTCCGACGATATCCAAAGCCCGCTGCATATAGGCAGGACTCCACATCCCGCTAGGTGTTACATAGAGGTTCTTGCGGAAGTAGTCCAGCACGGGCTGCCCCAAAGGGGCGACGCGGGCTAGCGATTGTAGGCGCTCGGTATAGAACAGCACCACTTCGCCCCAATGGCCCAGGACAATCTGAAGTGTTGGAAACCTGTCGAAGATACCTGCAAGGATGAGTCTTACAAACTGAATACCGGCTTCGTAGTGCCAGCCTAGGCCAAACGCGGCAAACGCTGTGCTGATCGGCTCCCCGAATCCGCCGTACAGAGCTTCGCGCACCGGTCTTCGAGGAATCTGTGGGTGAATGTAAAGAGGAACGCCGATCCTCGCGGCTGTTTCGAAAAGAGGCAGAAAGGCGGGAGCGTCAAGGTTGGTATCGCGCGTTCTACCGCACAGCATCGCTCCCTTGAACCCGTGTTGTCGTACGCACCGCTCGAGTTCCGACGCTGCAATCTCTGGCGCTGGCATTGGAAGAGTGGCGAAGCCCTGAAATCGTGTGGGGTTTCTAGCAACCACCTCAGCCAGAAAATCATTTGTTTGCCGGGCCAGATGGACGCTCTCCTCTGGTTCAAGATTGTGCAACGCGGGAGTCGTGACAGAGAGCACCTGCACGTCAACGCCCGCCTCATCCATCAGGGCGATGCGACCCTCCCCTAAATCCTCCAGGCGCTCCGCTATCTCCGTCCGTTCGTCGAAAGCGTCAGTTCCTTCCGTTCCCAGGGAAGAGCTTTTCCAAGCTGCATGGATTTGAGGAGTAAGAAAGTGCTCTTCGATCGCAATCAATCTCATGGGCATGAGATGCGGGTGCACCGCGTTGATCTTCTTTTAGCCGTCGCCGCGCTGAGTTCGGGAAGTTCAAGCTTCCAACCCGCGCGGATCGGTACTCGTAAACGCGGTTAGCGGAAGTTGGGCCGGGTATTGGTCCTAGGCGGTGTTCCGGACCGGATCACTGACGAGAATGCGACTTTTCGTTCCCAAACCCTTGTCGGGCTGATGGCGAGAGTACGAACG
>CAXUDC010000208.1:1992-4327 GCA_964249685.1 uncultured Acidobacteriaceae bacterium | reverse complement strand
CACCCAAGATCAGGAGAATGTTATGAAGGCTGTTTGCTGGATGGGCAAGTCCAATGCCGAGGTCCACACCGTACCGGACCCGCAGATCGTCAACCCTCACGATTGCGTTATCAAAGTCACGCGCACGGCCATCTGCGGGAGCGACCTGCACCTGTTCGACGGTTACATTCCGACGATGGAGTCGGGCGACATCTTGGGTCATGAGTTCATGGGGATCGTTGAGGAGGTGGGCCCGGAGGTCAAGAAGCTGAAGCGGGGCGACCGCGTTGTGGTCCCGTTTACGATTGCGTGCGGCTCGTGCGCGTTCTGCAGCCGCGACCTGTGGTCGTTGTGCGACAACACGAACCCGAACGCGCGGATTGCGGAAGAGATGTACGGGTACTCGGGGTCGGCGTTGTTCGGCTACTCGCACATTTATGGAGGGTATGCGGGCGGTCAGTCACAGTACGTGCGGGTGCCGTTTGCCGATGTCGGCCCGCTGAAGATCGAGAGCGACCTGCCGGACGAGAAGGTGCTGTTCCTTTCCGACATCTACCCGACCGGCTACCAGGGCGCGCTGAACGCGCACATCGAACCCGGCGACACGGTTGCGGTGTGGGGCTGCGGGCCGGTGGGGCTGTTCGCCATTGCCAGCGCCTATATGCTGGGCGCCGGCAAGGTGATTGCAATTGACCGCTTTCCGGAGCGGCTGAAGCTCGCGCGTGAGTACTGCGGGGCGACCACGATCGACTACAGCGAGGACGATGTGCTCGTCGTCGAAGCGCTGCGCGACCTGACCGGCGGCATGGGGCCGGATAGCTGCATCGACGCGGTGGGGATGGAGGCGCACTCGAACACGGCGCTGGGCAAGTACGATGCGGTCAAGCAGGCGCTGATGCTCGAGACGGACCGGCCATTTGTGCTGCGCCAGGCGATTCAGTCAGTGCGCAAGGGCGGCTCGCTGTCGATCCCCGGCGTGTACGGCGGCGTGCTGGACAAGGTGAACTTCGGCGCGGCGTTTGGCAAGGGCCTGAAGATGGGCATGGGCCAGACCGACATGCACAAGTACATGGTGCCGCTTCTGAAGACGATCGAAGAAGGGCGCATCGACCCGTCGTTTATGATCTCGCACCGCATCGGGATCGAGCAGGCACCGCAGATGTACAAGACGTGGCGCGACAAGCAGGATCAGGTGACGAAGATTGTGATCGATCCGTGGCAGGATGTGATTACTGGTTAGGTTAGACCGCCATAGAGAAAGGTTTAAACGCAGAGGGCGCGGAGGTTACGCGGAGGGCGCAGAATAAAGCGTCCTCTGCGTCCTTTGCGTTTAGGTTGTTGCTTGTTGGATCTAACTTAGACCCGCTTAGCTCGAGATGTAGCCGCAGCAACAATGCGGGGGTCCTTCGCTTCGCTCAGGATGACGACGAAGACGACTAACGCGGCATTGCCGCGAGAGGTAAACGGGTCTAGTATTGGGGCTGCTTACCGGCAGAGCCTGTCGAGCATCTTTTCGGGCTTCGTTGCTTCGGGGAAGTCCTGCTTGCGTTTGGCCAGGGTTTGCTCGATCAGCGTGCCGCCGGAAGGGTCGTCCATGTCGTCGGGATCGGTGCGGTAGATGGGGTCGGTCTCCGCAGCCGGCAGTGTGATGAAGGTGTAGCCGCGGCGCTGGTAGAGGCTCAGCAGTTCGGGCAGCATCCTGGCGTCGAAGGCGCCGAGATGCATCAGCAGGATGTACTTGACGTCGCGATGGTAGGTGAGCCGCGAGAGCTGGCGGAAGTAGCGCTGGAACTTGTCGGCGTTGGCCAGGTAGGTGTCGTGCAGGCGGCGGATGGCAGGCTCGTCGTGCTTTGCGGCGCAGCGCGCGTAGGGCGCGTTCCACAGGTAATCCTCAAAGTCCATGGTGACTTCGGCGACCTTGTAGCCGTTGTCGTTGAGCCAGTCGCGGACCTCCTCGTGCTTGTTGGCCGTGTCGCCTTCGTGCAGGAATGGGTAGCGGAACCAGTGGAAATCGGCGTTGGGCATGAAGGTGAGCAGGAGCGGATCGTTCTTCTGGATGCCGTCGATGAACTCGCCGGCGGTGACGTCGTTGATGTCCGGGTGCGACCAGGTGTGGTTGCCGAGCAGGTGCCCGCCCTTGCGCCAGATATCGAAGACGGCGTGGGTGTCGGGGTCCTCGTCCGCGCCGCCGTTGACGAAGCCGTAGACCTGCGGGACGTGGTGCGCGTTGAGCGCGCGGACGATGTCGGTGGCGACCTGCGCGCGCGTCATGCCGGGCGGCAGGTCGTCGTGCGCGGGCAGGTCGTCGAAGGTGATGGCGAGCTGCTGGGCGGCGGCGAGACGGCAGAAAAGGGAG
>CAXUDC010000208.1:0-1892 GCA_964249685.1 uncultured Acidobacteriaceae bacterium | reverse complement strand
CAGAAAAGGGAGGCAAGGAAGAGCCCAAGCATACGACGAACCATGGATGCATTCTACTCATTGGCGGGGCGCGGCTGTGTGCGATCGGCATCGCCGGGCGGGCAGGCCCATAGATCGTAGTGCGAACCGCGCGCGATGACGCGATGGCGCGCGAGGAAAGCGGCGCGGAGCTCGGCCGGAAAGAGGAACGGGAACGTTGCGCGGAGCTCGTTGTTGTTCGCGGTTGCGAAGGGCTGTTCGCTGGTGGGTACGACCCAGAGGGTGCCGCAGCCGGTGATCGGGAGCGCGGGCAGCGCCGGCATCATCTTGAGCGCCTCGCCGGCGGCGACCATGTCTACTTGGTACGGCTCGCCGGCCGCGACGAGGACGAAGCGCAGGTCGCCGGCGTCGCTCTGCATGGAGGCTCCGGGGGCCATCTCGACGGGGCGGCCGGCGTAACGGCCGGCGAGGGACCGCAGCTCGGTGGTCTCGTCGCGCTCGGCCGCGCGGGCCTGCGCGGTCGTTCGCGGCAGCTCCATACGGAGGCTTCGGACGCCCCAGCGCGCGCTGACGATGAGGGCCGCAAGGGCCAGCGCCGCTACCATGTCCTTTGCCTGCTGCGACTCGGCAAATGCCAGCCGGCGTGCAGTCCAGAAGAGCACGAAGGGCAGCAGCGGCCACAGATGCCAGGGTCCGCCGCCGCTCTTGGCTCCGGTAACGATCGCTGTCAGCAGAGCCAGGGTGAAGAGGATTGTCTCGGTAGCCGATTGGCTTTTGGTGCGGTCGAAACGCAGATTCCCTGCGGGAATGACAAACAAGGGAGCGCTGGCTCTATCTCCTTGGGGAGGTCGGGCCGGGCCTTCGGGCTCTCGTGATTGGTCTCGGCGGGCGAGCAGCAGAGCCGGCGCGAGCAGCATCACGGCAAACAAGATGTTAGCGGTTAGCAGCGAGGGCAGCGTCGCGCGCCCGCCCGACAGGCGCAGCCACGCAAGATAGTTGCCCAGCGACACGCCGGCGAACGCAAACGGAGCGCCCGCGACGGCTGCCGCGCAGACCATAAACGGGGCCATCGCGCGCCCGCCGTGCCGGTGCCAAAGCAGCGCCAGCACCAGCAATCCCTCGATCGCCAGCGTCGCCTTCAGGTCCGCGGCGAACCCACAGCAGGCTCCCGCCGCGCAGGCCGCGAGCCAGGGCTTGCGGGCCTCGACCGCCAGCAGCGCGAGGGTCAGGGCGAGTACGCCCCATGCATCGCCGCGAATGCCCAGAACGCCGGCCGGAACCACCAACAGGCAGGCCGCGGCGAACCCGGTGAGCGCGAGCGCGGTCTGCCACGGCACCTGGCCGCGCCGGCGTGCGAGCAGGAACAACGCGCCGGCCGTGAGTGCGAAGACGGCCGCCAGCTCGAACTTGGCAGCCGTCAGCGCATCGGAAAAGCCCAGTACGGGCGCGAAGACCAGGTAGGTGTAGGGTCCGTAGACCAGCGTGTAGAGCTGTGCGCCGCCGACCGCATGGTACAGAGCCTGGCCGTTGCGGTGCGCGGCCGCGATGCCCAGGACGTTGGCGCCGAACGAGACGAGGAAGCCGGCGGTGCGCACGTTCCCCGCGGCGACGAGAAGCAGCAGCGCGATGGAACCGGCGCCGGCAGCCGCCGCGAACGCCGGTGCGCGGGCGCTTCGCCGCAGCAGGAGCCAACCGCCGGCGAGCGCCGCCGCGAACCAGACCAGCGGCACCTCGAGCAGCGTCCGCAGCATTTGAGTCTCCCGTTGTGCTCCTGGCCGTTTACCCTAGCTGTCATGCTGGTCCGAGCCGCAGATTCCTCCGCTTTGCTACGGAATGACAACAAAAAGCCTGAGCATTTTGTTGTCATCCCGTAGGGATCTGCGGTTCGACTGATGCTGCGCCTGCCCCAAAGG
>CAXUDC010000207.1:0-4333 GCA_964249685.1 uncultured Acidobacteriaceae bacterium | reverse complement strand
GTGCTCAACAAAATCGACCTCGTCGGGCAGCCGATCGCCGAGGGAGCGGCAGGGGATCAGCCAACGAGCGCGGGCGTGCGGGTCTCGGCACTGACCGGCGAGGGTATCGCATCACTGCGCGAGGCCATCCTCACGGCGCTCAACGCCAGCGGCGGCCTCGGCGAAAGCGGCGCGCTGAACAATCGCCGCCAGCAGGAGAGTGTCACCACGGCCTTGGCGGCACTCGGCGCCGCACGGGCAGCCAACAGCGGAGGCCTGCCCCACGAGGTGCTCCTGCTCGACCTGCACACAGCACTACGCAGCCTCGACGCCCTCACCGGGCAGACGACGGCGGACGACATCCTGGCTAGGATTTTCTCTACCTTCTGCATCGGCAAGTAGGAGCGGTACGGCGACGTGCGTGTTGGGAGGACAATGTTGCCGTGCTAAGGCTTCTGGCTTTGCTTTTGCGGTTTGGTTGGTCCTGAGGACGCAGACGGAAGTGTTATTGACCTGCTCGTGGCCGCAACCTCTACTGGGTGCCTGGGTTCCTATAGAGGCAAGACGAAGACGGCGGGTTTGTCCCGGATGTCTCGATCAAATTTCGACAAGATGGAACCGAAAGGTTGGTACGGTTATGAACCTCAAACATGTTGTACTTGCAGCAACTCTTCTCGCTCTCCCCGCTTCCACCGTGTTGGCGCAGAGCACCACTTACCATCAGCGGCACAGCATTCGGGCCCGTCAGAATCGCCAGCAGGCCCGCATTGCGCATGGGGTCAAGGATGGGCAGATCACGCCGAATGGCGCAGCCCACGCTGAGGCAAACCAAGCGCGGATCGCCTCACGCGAGAACAGCATGCGTGCGGCCGATGGCGGTCATCTGACTACGCAGGATCGGCACCAGCTCGCGCGTCAGCAGGACCGCACGTCGCAGGGCATCTACGATCGCAACCACAACAACGCGACCGACCCCGGCGTTGCACCGAAGATGTAATGCCAACTCGGCGATCGTTCTTCGTCGAGTGTTCTCTTCATGAACTTGCGAGCGTCGTGACCAGCCCGAGATGGCTGGCTGCGGCGCTCTTCCATTTTGGCCATTCGCCCCGAGCAGCGTGAGAAGATTGGGCATGACCGATCAAGCCCCCAAACCAGCGCCCACCCGGAAGACCGGCCTGAGCCCGGCACAGCAGAAGCTGCAGGCTGTGCGGGAGAAGGCTGCCCACATCAAGAGTGGAGCGAAGCCGCTTCCGGGAGCATCCGCAAGCTCGTTCAAGGCGACCTCCTTTACGGGCAAGAAGACGGCGTTCCAGCGCAAGGCCACCTAGACCAAAAGCAGCGCATGCGGGTGCTTTGGTCTAGCTCTCCACAGGCTCCATATCGACCTCAACCTTGAGCGTCTGTCCGCCGCCGCCGAGGATCAGACCCCGTAACGGACTGACGTCGCCGTAGTCCCGTCCCCAGGCGACCGTGACGTGCCCGTCTGTGGGCGCGACGTTGTTGGTTGGGTCCATGTCCAGCCAGCCGAGGCCGCGGCAGTACGCCGAGATCCAGGCGTGCGATGCGTCTGCGCCGATCAGCCGGGGGCGGCCCGGCGGAGGGTAGGTCCGCAGATAGCCACTGACGTAGCGGGCAGCCACGTTGATGGAGCGTAGGCACGCGATCTGCACATGGGCGAAGTCCTGGCAGACGCCGTGGCGTTTCTTGAAGACCTCTTCCGTGGGCGTGCGCACCGTGGTGACCTTGGAGTCGAAGCGGAAGTCCTTGTGGATGCGGGTGGTCAGTTCGAGCAACGCTTCGCGCATCGGTCGGCCGGCCGTGAAGCTCTCGAGCGCGTAGGCGGCGAACTCCGAACGCAGCCGGATGCGCGGGGATTCGAACTGGAACTGGCAGGCCTCGATGGCCGCAGGGTCGCTTTGTCTGGCGAGCGCGTCGGCTGAGGCTTCCCACGGCAGGGACGAGGGCGGTGCGGCCGTGCCGTCGTCGTTTACCACGACTTCACTGCGGGCCTCCACGACCAATTGCTTGTGTGGTTCTTCGACGGTGAAGAAGCACAGCCGATTGCCAAAGTAGTCGGTTCGCTCCGCCGAGCTGGAGGGCTTTGGATGAATGTCGAGCGTGGTATGGGTGACGCGGTTGCTGCCGAAGGAGCGTGGCGTAAGGCAGGCCACGTGATTCCCGAACGAGACGGGGTAGTGGTACTTGTACGTGGTGCGATGGCTGACGCGGTAGATCATCGGTGGCTACTGGCCCATGGTAATGGGCAGGGTACGCGCATGGCTGAAGTATTGGCTGGAGAGGTTGTTCGACCAGGAGGGAAGAAGCGCTTCGAGCTCGCCGAGGAAGCTATTCAGACGGGAGAAGCCGTCGCCCCCGCGTGGCGCCTTGCCGGAGAGTGGGTAGGTGAGACTCGCCAGATCGACGCGGCGCAGGGACTCGAGAGCTCCTCGCATGGCGCCGAGATCCCCGGCCAGGGGACGGGGCAGCTTGGCGTAGAGATCCACAAGATGGTCCAGCTGAAAGTCGAGTGAGCGCGGGTTGGTGCCATCAGCCATCAGCACGTCCAGCACCGCCAGCGGCTGCAGGGTGGTGTAGTAGCGCGTGCGGTAGGTCATGGAGCTGTCCGCGACCTCCAGCAGACATTCGAGATAGGCCCAGTTCTCCGCGCTGAGTGGCCTGGTGACCTCGCGCAGTTGCCGCGTTAAGAAGTTGGCGCGTTCCAGCCGCCGGCCGAGGCTCATGAACAGCCAGCCTGAGCCGCGGATGAGGTTTTCGCGCTCCATCCCGGAGAACGCGGAGAGCAGTTCCAGGCAGGCCGTCAGCGTGCCCGCATGCTCCAGCAGCGGTGCCTTGGCATCGAGCTGCACGGAGCGTCGCATCCCCCCGATCAGCAGCATCATGTCGGATGACAGGCGCTCGCGCACGTTGCCGCCAATGCGTGCGACCTCGCCCAGCGTGGAGGGCAGGCTGTCATAGCGCTTGGTGTCGGTGAGCAGCGAGAGCAGCTCTTTTTGCAGTGCCGCAAAGGTAGGCCGCTTGCGCTTGGGGAGCTTGCTGGCTCGCGAGCCCAGCGAACCGTGCAGACAGAGCAGGCTGCCGAGCTCGCGTTCCTCTGCGCGCGGCACCCGGCGGATGATCGAGCGCAGGATGCGGGCAATGTTTTCTGCGCGCTCGACGTAGCGACCCAGCCAGAAGGTGTTGTCGGCGACGCTGCTGGGCACCACGCGCGGCACGCGGCGCAGCTCCACGGGTTCATGGCGCGGCCGCAGCATACTGAAGGTGTCGACGGGGCTGTCGGAGAGCACCCACGCGTCCTTGCTGTGACCACCGCGCTGCATGGAGACAACCGAGCCGTTGGCCTCGGCGACGCGAACCAGGCCGCCCGGAAACGCGACCCAGCCGTCCCCGGTATTGAGCACATAGGTGCGCAGCACAACGCTGCGCGAGTTCAGGCGTTCGTTCTCCCAGACGGGCGCGGTGGAGAGCGTGACCTGCTCCTGCGCGACGTACTCGTGGGGCCGTGCGCGGAGTCGCTTGAGAAACTCCTCGCGCTCCCCTGGGTCAGCTCCGAGCCGAAGACGGGCTCCATGCCGAGCGAGGGGAAGGCGGGTTTGACGACCACGGAGTCGAGATGCTCGATTACCCAGTCCAGCGCGCTTTCCTGGCCGCACCACCACGTCGCGACCGAGGGCAGCTTGAGTTCCTCGCCGAGCAGACGGCGCGCAAGGCCGGGGAGAAACGGCATGATGGCGGCTGATTCGATCAGGCCGCTGCCCAGCGCGTTGGCCACCTTGACGTTGCCGGCGACGATGGCATCGACCAGCCCCGGCACACCAAGCAGCGAATCACCGCGCAGCTCCAAGGGATCGCAGAAGGTGTCGTCCACGCGGCGCAGGATGACGTCGACGCCTTCGAGGCCTTCCACCGTCTTGAGATAGACGCAACGGTCACGCACAGTCAGGTCTGCGCCTTCGACCAGCGTGAAGCCGAGATACTTGGCGAGGTAGGAATGTTCAAAGTAGGTCTCATTGTGCGGACCGGGCGTGAGCAGCACGACCCGTGGATTGTCGCGGCCCGCGAGCCGGGTGAGCGCATCGCGTTGGGCACGGAAGAAGGGCGCCAGGCGCACCACGTCGGACCCGCGGAAGAGCTCTGGCAGAACGTCGGAGACGACCATGCGATTCTCCAGCGCATAGCCGCTACCGGAGGGCGCCTGGGTGCGGTCCGCCAGCACCCACCAGCGGCCATCGGGGGACCGCGCGAGGTCCACGGCGAGCATGTGCAGATAGCTTTGCGGCGGAACGGAGACGCCCACCATGGGTCGCAGAAACGCCGGGTTTGCATAGAGCAGTGC
>CAXUDC010000206.1:0-4335 GCA_964249685.1 uncultured Acidobacteriaceae bacterium | reverse complement strand
CGTTCGATTTGTAGCCTGCCGCCCTGCTCGCGGTCGACCAGGCAAAGGACTCCGAGGATGTTCATGCCGGCTTCGCGTGCGGCTTCGATTGCCATGACGGTCGAGCCGCCGGTGGTGCAGACGTCGTCGACGATGACGACCGGCGCGCCTGGGTGCAGGAAGCCTTCGACGCGGCGTCCGGTGCCGTGCGTCTTCTCCGCCTTGCGGACCAGGAAGCCGTCGATCAGCGTGGGTGGGTCGCCGTGGTCTTCGTCGGGGTCGAGCTCGAGGAATTCGTTGTAGTCGGCGAGCTCCCAGGCGCTGGCGGAGGCCGTATTCGAGACCAGCGGGTCGGCGCCCATGGTCAGGCCGCCGATGGCGCGGGCGGCGGGGAAGTGCTCGCGGATCAGGTCGAGCAGGACGATGCCGGAGAGACGGCCGCCCTCGGCGTGCAGCGTGGTGATGCGGCAGTCGATGTAGTAATCGCTTTTTTGGCCGGAGGCGAGGGTGAAGTCGCCGAGGCGGAACGAAAGCGTGGCGATGAGGTCGAGGAGCGCGGCGCGGGGGTCCATCGTTACAGGGTAGCAGCCCTGCGCTACGGCGCGTCCATGTGGCGGAAGCCGCTGGTGGCGACGAAGATCAGCACGAACGCGGCGAGGTTGTAAAAGCCGTGCACGAGGGTCGACGCGGCGACCGAGGTTGTGCGGAGCCGCACCACGCAGAGCACGAGCGAGACGCAGACCAGCAGCGCGACGGGGCCCCAGTTGAAGCCGAGCTGCGGCGCGTGGATGGCGGCGAAGAGCAGGCTCGTGAGCAGCGAAGAGACAACCAGCGCGAGCGTCGAAACGTCGTCGGACTGCCGCCAGGCGGCGTGTCCCCACTCGTTTTCCTCGGTCCTGGCGTGGGGCAGGCGCAGCCAGTCGATCGCATACGCAAGTCCCGGCAGCAGGAAGCCGCGGAAGACGATCTCCTCAAACAGCGGCGCGAGCACCGTGCCGAAGACGACCATGAACCAGATGATTCCTGGCGTGCGGAAGACGTCTTCGATCGGCATCTGGTGCGGCGTGGGCAGGTGGCTGCTGATGAGCTCCGCGGCAAAGCCGAGCAGCAGGCCGAAGACCGCGAGCAGGGGCTTCGCGCCGGCCACGTTCCAGCGGATGCCGTCGCGGAACGTGCGGCTCCAGAGCGCGGGAAAGAGTACGCCGGCCGCTCCCAGGGTGAGCACGTATACGATTGCCGTCAGCACGAGCTGCAGTTTTTCGTCTACGACCGCGTGGCGGAAGGGCAGGTGCAGCAGGACGATGGCGGCGAACTCGACCGCGAAGGTCAGGGTGATGGTGAGCGCCAGCAGGAGCAGCAGGTGCAGCAGGTTGGGGATGCGTCGGCTGGGGATCTCGGACATTGGTTACTTCAGCGGCTTCCCGTACTCCTCGCCGAAGACGGTGTGCGCGGCGTCGAAACGGCCGCCGTAGAACTTGTCTGGTCCCTTCAGGTGCCCGACGCAGAGCAGCGCCACGACCCAGTAGCTGAGCGGCAGGCGCAGCGCCTCGTGCACCTTTTCCTGCTCGAAGCCCTCCATCGGCGCGGTGTCGTAGCCGAGCACCTCGGCCATCAGCAGCTGGTGCGTGTAGGCGAGCGTCACCTGCTTGGTCAGCCAGAGCTTCATCTGGTCCGGCGTAAAGCTGGACATATATTGCGAAACGCTGGTGCTGGCCTGCGCGGCGTAGCTCTCCGGCATGCCGCCCTCGCGGCCCATCTGCAGCATACCCGGCAGGTCCGTGCGCCAGCCGTCCATATCGCCGCACGCGACGATGACGGCCGAGGCCTCTTCCAGCTTCGCCTGGTTGTAGCTCGCGGCGCGCAGCTTGCGCTTGCCTTCCGCCGACTGCACCACTACAAAGCGCCACGGCTGCATGTTGTAGCCGCTGGGCGCGTGCATGCCGGCCTCGAGGATCGCGTTGAGATCCTCGGCGGGCAGCGTGGCCGTGTCGAAGCTTGGGGTCGAGCGGCGGCCTTCGATGGCATCGGCCAGGGACTTCATCGCGCGGCCGGATTTGAACTTGAACGGGTTCGTAAGATTCGTATGAGTCATTGGGGGAGAGCCCTGGAAAGAGGTCGCACAGCGCACGCACCGGCGAGTCCTACGATAGCACCGGAAGCGCCGGCGGACCAGCGTGTCGCCGCGGGAATGTGCGGCTAACGAATATCCATCATGCCGCGCTCGATGCCGAACGGGCTGCCGTCCGGCGGGTCCGAGAACAGCGAGACGCCATGGAACGCCTTGCGCAGCTCCGGGTGGCTGTCGACGAGCGCCGCCATGGCGTCCATGCTGCGCTGGCGTGCGGTGGCGGGGTCGCCCATGGCGTCCACCTTGATGTGCGCTTCCACGTCGGGCCGGTCGGTACCGAGGGCATCGCCGAGCGTCTCACGGACCGAGATCGACGTAAAGCGGAAGACAGTGCCGTCGGCGGCCTTCAACGCCAGCGGCGTGTCCGCGCTGATGCCGGCCGAAAGCGCGGGAGGGGCCGCGGACGCGATCTCTCCCTGCAGCTTTTCTAGGTGCGTGCTGCTGACGAAACTTGCGGGCTGGCCCAGCGCCTGGGCCTCCTGCAGGTAGAGCCAGGCGTTCCATGGTTCCTTCTTTTCGACCAGGGCGCGGCCTTCCTTCCAATACCACAGGCTGTCGTGCCCGCCTGCCGTGAGCGGCTTGGGGTACAGCCCCGCGAGCTGCCAGCTGCCGGATTTGGACCGCAGCAGGAAGGACAGCAGCCAGGGCTTGGGCGCGTCCATCCACACGGTCGCAAACGCGTAACGCCCCGGGGGCAGCTGGGGGATGGCGAAATCGACCTCCGCCTGCGACTTGTTCAGCGGGCAGTAGAACTGCGCGTCGGTGCCCGGGCCTGCGTCCGCCTTTTCCGGGTTTGAAGCCGCGTTCGAGGCCGCGTTCGAGGCATCGAGGAGGTAGAGCTGGTCCACCTGCGGGGTCGCGCCTGCCAGCCGGGGCGCTGTGGCGGCGATCAGGTTTCCCATGCCGGTGAAGTTTGGCTGGAACTCGGCGATAGTTTGGGCTCGCACGCCGGCCTGGTCGTTGGCTGCGATCTTCTGGGCGAGCACGGTCGCTGCGGCCTTCAAGGCATCGCGGTCCGCGGCCGGCATCTGCGATTGCGTCGTGCAGGTCTCCGCTGCGCGCGCGACCGGCAGCAGCATTCCCGCCGCAACCATCCCCCACAGTACCGCCGTCACAAATCGCATTAGCCCGCCTCCGCCGGCCTGAACCAGCGCCGATGCACAGTGTAGATCATCCTTGGCATTTAGACTGGAGATGAGCTTAAAATGTCGTCTCGCTTACGGCGGGAACGGTCTCAAGTCTTAGCAAGGTACGAGGGATTTATGAACGGCGTCAAACTCAGCCCGGCAAAGATCGGCTTCGTGATGGCGGCGTTGCTTGGCGCCCAGGCTGCCGGAGCCCAGGCTGCGCCCGGGCTCCGCGTGCAGCCCAACGGTGCGCAGAAACCTTCAGCCGCCGTGCCGCTCGACCCCCCCGCCCTGCCCGCGAATGGCCCGACGGCACCTCTGCAGCCGGCGGCTACTGCTACCATCTCAACCGTACGTCGCGCCCGCGTCGACTACACCAACGGCCTGCTGACGGTCACGGCGAACAACTCGAGCCTGAACCAGATTCTGGGCTCTATCGCCCGCGCGACCGGCATCAAGATTGCCGGAGGCGTCACCGATGAGCGCGTCTTTGGCACCTACGGGCCGGTGGACCTGCCCGCGATGCTTGCGATCCTGCTCGACGGGACGGGCAGCAACAGGATGCTTTCGGGCGACACTCCCGGCAATCCCCAGACCCTGACACTGACTCCGCGCCAGGGTGGGGCCACGCCGCCCAGCCCTCCCATGGCGCAGGGAAGCGATGATCCCGACCCGGTAGACCTGCCTCCGCAGCTTACCCCGCGCACCGCCGACGCACCTGTGGGTGCTGTGCAGCAGCCGGTTAACCCGCCGCAGCCGAATGCCTTTACCCCGCCTACGGTTCAGCCCTCCGCCCAACCGGACGCCGCCGCCGCGCCCGCGGCTACGACGACTGACCAGTCGCCCAATGGCGTCAAGACACCGCAGCAGATCTATGATCAGTTGATGAAATTGCAGTCCCAGCAGCCTAAACCGCAACAATGAAGAACTCAAACGGGTGCCCATGATCACCGCGGCTTATCGCGGTTATCGTGGGGTTACTCTCTACCTCGCTTTGCCCACGGATCGCCTTTGCTGTAGTGGCGCCCCAAACGCAGATTCCCTATGGGAATGACAACAAAGAAGCAAAGGCTCTACATCTTTTGGTGATTGGTCCAAGGA
>CAXUDC010000205.1:1562-4393 GCA_964249685.1 uncultured Acidobacteriaceae bacterium | reverse complement strand
TCGCGAGGGTGTGAAGACGGTTGCCGCCGGTGCGAACCCGATGGCGCTGAAGCGCGGCATCGACAAGGCGGTCGAGGCCATCATCGGCAAGCGCGACGAGCATGGCGTGGTCCAGGGCGGTGCGCTGGCGGCGTTCTCGAAGCCGGTTTCGGGCGACATGATCGCGCAGGTCGGCACGATTTCGGCCAACTCCGACGCGCAGATCGGTACCATCATCGCCGCGGCGATGAACAAGGTCGGCAAGGACGGCGTGATCACGGTCGAAGAGTCGCGCACGATGGAAACGCAGCTAGACGTGGTCGAGGGCATGCAGTTCGATCGCGGCTATCTTTCGCCGTACTTCGTCACCGATGCCGAGCGCATGGAAGCCGCGCTCGAGAACCCCTACATCCTTATCTATGAGAAGAAGATCTCGTCGATGAAGGACCTGCTGCCGTTGCTCGAGCAGATTGCCCGCACTGCCAAGCCGCTCGTCATTATTGCCGAGGACGTGGATGGTGAGGCGCTTGCGACGCTGGTGGTCAACAAGCTGCGTGGCACGCTGAACGTTGCTGCGGTCAAGGCGCCTGGCTTTGGCGATCGTCGCAAGGCGATGCTCGAGGACATTGCCACCCTGACGGGCGGCAAGGCGATCACCGAGGATCTCGGCATCAAGCTCGAGGGCGTGAAGATCGAGGACCTTGGTACGGCGAAGCGCGTTACGATCGACAAGGACAACACGACGATCGTGGATGGCGGCGGCGAGAACACCAAGATCGAGGCTCGCGTCAAGGAAATCCGCGCGCAGGTCGACAAGACCACGTCGGACTACGACCGTGAGAAGCTGCAGGAGCGCCTGGCGAAGCTCGTCGGCGGCGTTGCGGTGATCAAGGTTGGTGCTGCAACCGAGACTGAGATGAAGGAGAAGAAGGCCCGCGTGGAAGATGCGATGCATGCGACGCGCGCGGCTGTGGAAGAAGGCATCGTTCCGGGAGGCGGCGTTGCATTGATCCGCTGCTCGGGCGCGGTCGACGACCTGATCAAGACGCTTGAGGGCGACGAGAAGATCGGCGCGAACATCATTCGTCGCGCGATTGAAGAGCCGCTGCGCATGATCGTCATGAACGCGGGCGAAGAGGGCGCGGTTGTAATCGGCAAGATCCACGAATCGAAGGAGACCAACTTCGGCTACAACGCCGGAACGGGCGCCTACGAGGACCTGGTTGCGGCCGGGGTGATCGACCCGACGAAGGTGACGCGGACTGCTCTGCAGAATGCGGCGTCGATCAGCGGGCTGATGCTGACGACCGAAGCCATGATCTCCGAAATTCCGGAGAAGAAGGAAGCTGGCGGTCACTCGCATGGCGGTGGCGGCGGCGGTATGGAAGGTATGTACTAAGGGTTACTGGTTGGGTTTGCTGGCCCCGGGCGTTTTTGCTCGGGGCTTTGCTTTTTGCGGAGGGTTGGCCTGAGAGGGTTTGGTCGAGTCTATCCATGGTCTCTCGTTTGGAGCGCCGGGGCTAAAGCCCGCTTCGTTGGATTGAGCTTGTTCGTGGGACTAAAGTCCCACGCTTCCACCCTCGTATATATCAGTAGGGCCTTGGGGCAAGCCTGTAGGGCTTATGGGGTTTCAGGCGAACGCAGATCCCTGTGGGATGACAACAAACTACTGGTGTCGTTAGGGTGAGTGTGACTGGTGGGGGAGCTGGAAAAATGAGAAACCCCATTCATCACGTTGAAGCTGTGATGAATGGGGCTCCCGATCATTTGTTGTTTTAGTTTTTAGGTGGTGGGGGTGGCTTCCTTGTTGCCGGGGCGGACGGCGTCGGCGTGGCGGAGCTTTAGTTTGGGAACCGTGCTGGTCATCTTGACCTGCACGAGATGATTGCGGCCGCCGCCCTGGGCGGGGGCGTCGAAGGTGGCGACGAAGGTTTCGGAGAGGTCTTTTTCAAAGTGCTTGAAGAACGGGGTCAGGCTGACCGGGTTGAAGGTGCCCTCATAGTAGCTTTGGCCGCCGGTTGCGTCGGCTACCTGCTGCAGATAGGACTGGCCGGAGAGCGAGGCGGAGCCGCCGCGGAAGCCGGCATCGCGATAGTAGATGGAGGAGACGGCGACGCCGGCGCGCTGGGCGTCGTCGATGGCGGTCTGGACGTAGGGGCTGTCCTGATTGTCGAGACGGGTGGAGCCGTTATAGGGGTCTACGCCGTTGGTGATCATGAGGACGGTGCGGGCCTTGTGGGCGCCGTCGTCTTCCCCGGGCCAGTGCTTGACGAAGTCAGAGAGGCAAAAGTAGGGGCTGGCGGACTGGCCGGGAGTGCCGAAGGGCAGGCGGATCTTCTCGGCGGCGGCGGCGTAGTCGGTGGTGAAGGGCTGAAGGACCTCTACGCGGCCGTTGGTCATGTAGCCGACGAGGAGCTCGGTGCCGGGGGGAAGCGACGTGGCGAAGGCGCGCATATCGTTGAGCTGGATGCCGGCGGAACGGGAGAGGCCGTCATCGATGAGCAGCGCGACCTGCGTGTTGGCGGGGGTGAGCGGGACGAGCGAGGTGAGGTGCGCGGGCTTGCGCTCGAGCTGGAGCTGGATGGTGGTCGCGTCGGGGAGCACGTCCAGTTTGGAGTCGGCGCGGACGAGTGTCTGGGTGGCGAGAAGGCCTTCTTCCTGGGCCCGGGCCGCAAGGGGGGTGAGGACGAGGAGAGTGGGAAGGATCAGGTTGCGGAGGGTCATTTGAGTCATCCTTTGTCGTCTTGTTAGACGCTGGATGCGGGGGAGAGGATGCGGCGGGGGTCCGGGTTGTGGGGCGGCGTGGGGGAGGATTGATTCAGGAGTTTTTAGTTTTATAGTTTGTAGTCTTT
>CAXUDC010000205.1:0-1462 GCA_964249685.1 uncultured Acidobacteriaceae bacterium | reverse complement strand
ATCATTCGGTGCCCAGGCGGATGCGGAGGCCGGTGCGGATGAGGAACGGGGTGGAGTTGTAGCCGATGGGGGCCAGGGTGCGGGAGTCGGTGAGATTGGTGAGCTGGGTGAAGGCGGTGATGCGGTGAGTGAGGACGAGGCTGGCGTTGGCGTCGAGCGAGAGCCAGGCGGGGTCGAGGTTGTGGGTGGGGAGGAGGAGCGTGGGGAGCGTGGTGGAGTCGTCAGCGTGGCTGGCGTAGGTGGCCTTGAAGGATAGGCCGAAGCGCGGGCCGGTGTACTGGGCGGTGGCGTCGGCGGTGTGGGGCGGGCGGTGAAAGGGACGGGTGCCGGTGGGGGCGGTGAGGAGGCCTGTCCCCTGGGATTGCTCGACGAGTGAGGCGAGGTAGGTGTAATCGGCGTTGAGGCGGATGCGCGGGTAGGGGTGATAGCGGAGATCGAGGGTTACGCCCTGGGTGCGGTAGCCGAGGGTGGGGGTGTAGGCGGCCTGGCTGGTGGCGGAGGGCAGTTGGCGGAGCTCGTAGTCGTGCGAGAACTGGTGGTGAAAGTAGGTGGTGGTGAGGGTGAGAGTGGGGAGGATCTGCTGGTCTTCGGCGACGGTGAAGACGCGTGAGCGGGGGCTGGCGGGGGTGACGGACTCGAGGAGCGAGGGCTCGCGGAAACCGGTGGCGGCGGTGGCGCGGAAGACCGAGCCGTGGAACCGGCGGGGGCCGGGGCGGACGGCGGCGTAGGTGAGGCCGAGCGACGGCGCGGCGTTGATCCCGTAGGTGGGTGAGCGGTCGAGCGTCGCGGAGGCCTGGTAGAAGACGCGCCAGTGGAGGTCTCCGGAGAGGGCGGGGACGGCGGTGAGATGGGTGCGGGTGAGGGTATCGTGGTAAGCCGCACTGTCATCCAGGGCGCGCTCGTTCTGGTAGCGGAGGGTAAGGGCGGGGTGAAGCCAGGGGCGGTAGGGACAGTCGGTGAGGTAGGTGGCTTCGTCGCGGTTGGTGGCCTGATCTTCCCGCGGGGGGGCGGTGGGCAGGGTTACGAGCGCGGTGACGCCGTTGGCGGTGACGAGCTGCGACGCGGTGGGGGTGAAGAGGTAGGTCTGCTCGCGCTTGCGGGCGAGGCCGTAGCGGAGGGTGTTGGTCCAGTCGCGCGCGGTGGAGGTGGAGAAGGTTGCGGAGGCGTAGAGGTCCTGGTTGGCGTCCTTGCCGGAGCGCGTTATGGAGAAGAACGCGGGGAGGGCGGCGGAGGAGACGTCCTGGCGGAAGGTGGCGCGGAGGCTGGTGGCGGCGGAGATGTGGTAGCCGGTGTTGAAGGCGGTGGTGGCGATGTGGTAGGGGGTCTGCTCGTTCTGGGTGTCGAACCGCGCGAAGCTGGCGAGGAGGTCGGCGCGGCGGTAGGTGAGGGTGGCGACGGCCTGGTTGCGGTAGGTGGCGAGGGGGCCAGCATCGCCGGTGTAGAGGAGGGGGGGATGGAGGGT
>CAXUDC010000204.1:0-4422 GCA_964249685.1 uncultured Acidobacteriaceae bacterium | reverse complement strand
GTCCAATACGAGTCCACGCCGGCTTTCTTTGAAGCTAAGTACAGGAAGGCCGACGACCCCTGGCGCTTCGCCTCCAAGCCGTCCGAGCTGGAGCGCTACGGGCACATCGTGGCCGCGCTCTCGCATCGGCGCTACCGTCACGCCTTCGAGCCGGGCTGCTCGGTGGGCGTGCTTACGGAAAAGCTCGCCGCGTTGTGCGACCGGGTGGAAGCGCTCGATTTCTCGCCGACGGCAAGCCTGCAGGCCCGCAAACGCTGCGCGCATCTGCCGGGCGTCGCGGTCCATTGCGCCGCGATCCCAGACCATCTGCCCTCGCCGGAAGCCGACCTGCTGGTGCTGAGCGAGATCGGCTACTACTTTACCCCGCAGGTCTGGCCGGGCATGGTGCATGCGCTGACGACCCCGCTTGCGAGCGGCGCAACGGTCCTCGCGGCGCACTGGCTGGGGTATTCGAAAGACCACGTTCTTTCGGGCGACGACGTGCACGAGGTCCTTCTGGCCGCGCCGCATCTCAGCCTCAGCCACTCCGAGCGGCATGGAACGTTCCGGCTGGATCGGCTGGTGCGGCAATGAGGACGCCCTTTTCCACCCATCCGCTGCCGTCCACCGCGCGTTGGCACCTAGCGGTCCTCATCCCCGCGCGCGATGAAGAATTGTTGCTCGCCCGGTGCCTGCGCTCGATCCTGAAGGCGCGCGACGTGCTGCCGCCCTGGGTAACGACCGACCTGATCGTCGTCGTAGACAGCTCGACCGACCGCACGTTGCAGATCGCGAGGGAGTGGACGCACGGCGCGGGAGCTGTCCTGCAGTCGAGCGTCGGACGAGTGGGCGCGGCCAGAGCGCTGGCCGCGCAGGCAGCGTTGGAGCGCTCCCAGGCCCCGCCGGAGCGCTGCTGGCTGGCCAATACCGATGCCGATTGCGAGGTCCCCGCGTCCTGGCTGGCCGACCACCTGGCCGTCGCCATGCGGGGCTACGCCGCGGCCGCCGGCATCGTCGACGTCGACTCCTTTGCAGACCACTCCCCCGAGGTGCCGGAGCGCTTCAGCCTCTCGTACCAGATCCACTCCGACGGCTCACATCCGCATGTGCATGGCGCCAACCTGGGCGTGCGCTCGGACGCGTATCTCGCGGTCGGCGGCTGGAGCGACCTGCGCACCGCGGAAGACCACGATCTCTGGAACCGGCTGCGCGCATCGCAGTACCGCACGCTGGCGGACGCACGGCTCAAGGTGCTGACCAGCGGCCGCATGGTCGGCCGCGCTCCGGACGGCTTTGCCGGCGCCCTGGCCGCGCATAATGAGGGGGCCCGGTGACGCCTGAACACCTGCACCTTCGCTTGCGCGAGCTCTGCGAGGAGGCCCTGCCGCTTCCCGGCGGCGGGGCCTCGGCCGCACGCCACGAGCGCCTGTTTGAGGTCGCCCGTGAAGACCTGACGCTCGCCAAGCTGGCGGAGGCGCACTGGGACGCAGTCTCGATCCTCGCCGAGGCCGGCCGCGCCCCGGTCGCGCACGCGCTCTACGCGGTGTGGGCTTCGGAGATCCAGGGCAAGGCTCTTACGCTGGTCGAAACCGAGGCCGGTCTGGAGCTTTCGGGCGCAAAGCAGTTCTGCAGCGGCATCGGCATCGTCGATCGCGCGCTGCTGACGACCGGCGGCCCGGACCCGCAACTCCTCGACCTCGACCTGCGCCTGAACCACGACCGCATCGTCCCTGACCTGACCTCCTGGCAGGTGCAAGCCTTTGCCGCCACCAACACCGGCGGCCTGCGCCTGAACGCGGCCACGCTGCAGCCGGGCGAGCTCATCGGCGCGCCCCGCTGGTACCTCACGCGGCCCGGATTCTGGAACGGCGCCTGCGGTCCCGCCGCTTGCTGGGCTGGCGGCGTCGCCGGCTTGGTCGATTTCGCCATGGCCAGCCGGCGGGACGACCCGCACACCCTCGCCCACCTTGCCGCCATGCAGTCGAATCTCTGGGCCATGACCAGCCTGCTGCGCCACGCAGGGGCTGAGATGGATGCCGACCCCGGCAACCGTGACGCCGCGCAGATCCGCGCGCTGCAACTGCGCCACCTGACCGAGCAGCTCTCCACCGACATCCTGCACCGCTTCGCCAGGGCGTACGGGCCGCAGCCGCTCGCCATGAACCAGGACATCTCCCGCCGCTATGCCGAAGCGGACCTCTATCTTCGCCAGTCGCACGCCGAGCGCGATCTGGAAGGTCTCGCCCGGCTGCTCCGCTCGGCCCGCCCGCAGTAAAAAGGACCCATGCCGCCCAGCCTGGAAACGTTTCAATCCGACCTGCCGCTGCGCCTGGACCGCCTGCCCTGGAGCCGCTGGCACCTGCGCATGGCGCTCGCGCTCGGCATCACCTTCCTGCTCGACGGGCTGGAAGGCGGGGTGGGCGGCTCCATCTCGGGCGCGCTCAAATCCGCCAACACCCTTCACCTCAGCGACGCGCAACTGGGCATCACCTCTACCGGCTACCTTGCGGGTACCGTTATCGGTGCGCTCCTGTTCGGCTACCTGGCCGATCGCTTCGGACGTAAAAGCCTCTTCGTCTGGACCCTGGCCATCTACGTCTGTTCCACCGCCGCCACGGCTTTCTCCTGGAACCTGCTCACCTTCACCCTCTGCCGCGCCATCACCGGTGCCGGCATCGGCGGCGAGTACACGGCCATCACCTCCGCCATCGACGAACTGATCCCCGCCCGCGTCCGCGGCACCGCGAACCTCATCATCGGGTCCACCTTCTGGATCGGCGTCATCCTCGGCTCGCTCGTCGCGGTCAGCTTCCTGTCCGACAGCCTCTTCGGCCTGCGCCTCGGCTGGCGCTGTGCCATGCTCTCCGGCGTGCCCATCGCGATCGTCGTGCTCTTCCTGCGCAAGCACGTTCCCGAAAGCCCCCGCTGGCTGCTCACCCACGGGCGCATCGACGAAGCCAAGCAGATCGTCGTCGAGATCGAGCAGGCCGTCTCGGGCGAGCACGGCCCCCTGCCCGAGGTGCAGGAGACAGTCAGCATCCAGCGCAGCCAGGGCAACCTCCTCACACGGGTCGGCCAGCTGCTGGGGCCGAAACACCGCGGACGCGCGCTGCTCTGTCTCGGCCTGACCATGGCCCAGTCCTTCTTCTACAACTCCGTCTTCTTCTCAAGCACCCTCATCCTGCTACGCTTCTACGGCGTCTCCGCCGCGCATGCCGGCGTCCTGTTTCTGCCCATCGCCTTTACCAACTTCATCGGCCCGGTCCTGCTCAGCCACCTGTTCGACTCCGTCGGCAGGCGCACCATGATCGCGCTCAACTTCATCGTCACCGGCCTGGTCTTCGGCACCTCCAGCCTGCTGTTCCTGGGAGCGCACCTGGGCGCGGTCAGCCAGGTCGCCTGGTGGGCGGTGTCCTTCTTCTTCGCCGCGTCGGCGGCCGGATCGGCCTACCTGACCACCAGCGAGCTCTTCCCGCAGCCGGTCCGCGCCTCCGCCATCGCCATCTTCTACGCCGCCGGCACCCTGCTGGGAGGCGTCTTCGGGCCTCTTATCTTCGGCCGTCTGCTCAATCAGAATGCGCGCCTGCCCATCTTCTACGGCTTCCTGGCAAGCGCCTTCTTCATGATCGTAGCCGGGGTAAGCCAGGCTATTTGGGGAGTCGCCGCCGAACGCAAAACGCTCGAAAACATCTGTTGACGCACCAGCACGAATTCATTCAAGCAGGTTGTGTTTTGTGCCGTGCTTCTGCAGTTGAAGCTCGTGCCCGGGCGTCAGGCCTTGCAGGGCTGGCTGGCTGCCTGCATCCGGGGATGTTCCCCGAGCGCCTGGAGGCCGTTTACGCGCCGGGTGAGGAGGACGTACCCGGGTGAGTGGGGAGTCGCCTTCTATAATCTCTTGGATCGGCAAGGGAGCCCACTTTATGACGTCATTCGATGAAGTCGCTATCTCGTTTGTTACTGTCGTAGGTTCGGGCGTTGCTGCTTATTTGGCTCTTATGCAAAACGGAAAGGCGAAAACCTGGCAACACAAGAGGACTTGGCCGGCCTTGTGACCCAAACGGAAGCGCTTACCGACGCTGCAAAGCGGATCGAGGCGAGCATCTCGCATGACCTTTGGAGCCGGCAAAAGCAATGGGAAATGAAGCGCGACTATCTACTTTCCGCAATCGAACCCATAGGGCGCATGGATGGCATCCTCATACGGCTGGTCGCGGCGATGGAAAAATGCTCTGATCCAACAACGATTGATTTCGACTTTTTTCTCAAACAACGTAAAGAGGCGGTCGAGGAATGGTCGTCTGCAATTGGTCTCTTCGATGAGCGTCGCCGCTTGCTGCTTCTCTTGTGTACCCGGCAGACGAGCGATGCCTTTCTGGTGGCTAGTCGGGAGATCCGCCTTGTTGTGCAACTTCTCCTGAAGCAAACGGATTCCGATATCGGGTT
>CAXUDC010000203.1:0-4550 GCA_964249685.1 uncultured Acidobacteriaceae bacterium | reverse complement strand
TTTGGGGAGCACACCCGTGGGCTCGCCGGCGAATACGCCCACGAGCAGGGCTGGGGCCTCGACGTCGAGGAGCGCACCAAGCAGACGGGCGCTCCGGAAGACACCGATGGTGGCACCGACTATGAGTATGGCGCGCGCGACTTTGGCGACGAGCCCGTCAACACGGCCATCGATCACGCAGACACAACGAAAGTGAAGGAGTAAGCATGTCAGAGCACAATACGCACGCCTCGAAGGACTCCACGGAAGCCATGAAAGAGAGTGACGCCCACGCTGCGGGGCACGATGACGCCGTCCCGGGCGGAGCCCACGCCCATTCCCCCGCCGCGCACGAGGCCGGCCCGAAGGCTCACACCAAGGCCGTTGGCGATCAGCGTGCCATCGCCGACAAGGAAGAGTCCACCCGCGAAAACGGCCGCGCGACCGAGAGCTATCGCAACGCCTGATGCGGTCAACTCTCAGCAAAAAAGTAAGGGCGCCGTGAAGGCGCCCTTCCTCTTGTCCTGCGCCAGATCCCCTACTTGCCGAGAACCTTCTCCTGCGTCGCGCGCTCCTTGGCCGCCGGGCTGTTCGTGATGCCCTGCCCATCGCCGGTCGGCAATGCCGGTGTGTTCGACTCGGTCATGCCGGTACCCTCGTCGAGGCTGTTGGGCTGGTTGTCCGGCGTGTCGTTCGCGTGAAAGGAACGGTTGCCTCCGGTCTGCGCACCGTCGACGTTCTCGTACAGCGCCGCGTCCGCGCCGCGCCCCGTGTCCTCCGGATTCATGTTGGGCTCGAGGTCCATGTCGGCTGAATTTACGTTCGCCTCTGTGTTCGTGTGCGGTGTTGTCCCGATCGCCATTGCAAAATCTCCTCGCAGTCTAGGACGCACCGTCCGGGGGACCGGGTACCCGATGAAGAAGGGCGACTCAGCGCCGGTTTGACCGCGCGCAAACCTACGACGTCTCCAGTCCGCCCCGCATCATTCCACTCGACAAGCCAGCCGCTGCAAGGTACACAGAAGTGGCCGCCATTTTCCCCGAAAGGTTTTCCATGAACAGCAAAGTTCTCGCCACAACGCTTTTTGCCTTCGCTGCTGCGACCCTCACCGTCACGCAGGCGCACGCGCAGTACTCGCCGGAGTACACCAACTGCTACGGTCGGGCCCACGGCACAGTGCAGCAGAGCATGTGCGCCCAGACCGAGCTCACCAAACAGGACGCCCGCCTGAACAAGGCCTACCAACAGCTCATGGCGCAGTATGCCAACGATCCAGACAAGAAGCTCGTGCTGCGCACTGAAGAGCGCACCTGGCTCAAGAAGCGAGACTACGACTGCAACCTGGGCCGCGAGGTCACCGACGAGGACTGCGTCATGAAGAAAACTGCAGAGCGCGCCGATACGATCGAGCACCAGCTGAAGTTCTAGCCTGCGTGTTTAACGCGTGCCGCTCCCTGCGGCCTTCGGAGCTTGTGGCAGGGCCGTTTTGGCGCAAAGCACAACGGCCCACACAACTTATCCTGCCGCTCCGGCCTTCCAAGCCTGTACTGACATGCCTATCACTCTTCCGATCGCCATTTACTACGAGCAGCCCAACTGGTTCAAGCCACTGTTCGCCGAGCTCGATCGTCGCGGCACACCCTACGTCAAGCTCTTCGCGCCAGACCACTTTTATGATCCGGCGGACCACCCCGAAGAGAAGTATTCGATCGTGTTCAACCGCATGAGCCCCTCGGCATGGAACCGCGACCATGGGGATCAGATCTTCTACACGCTCGGCTTCCTCGAGCACTGCCAGAGCCGCGGGATGCGCGTGCTCAACGGCGTCAAGGCCTTTCAATCCGAGCTCTCCAAGGCCGGCCAGCTCGTCCTGCAGGACGCCCTCGGCATCCCGTACCCGAAGGCTCGTGTTATCCATCGGCCGTCGCAGGCGCTCGCCGCCGCCGAAGGCCTCCGCTGGCCGATCGTCGTCAAGCCGAACATCGGCGGCTCCGGTGCCGGCGTCAAGCGCTTCGATGGCGCCTCGCAGCTTCGCCATGCGATCGAGTCCCCCGCCGGAAGCGAAGACGCCCTGCAGTTCGGCCTCGACGCCACCGCGCTTGTGCAGGAGTTCATCCCCGCCCAGGACGACCACATCGTCCGCGTCGAGGTCCTCCACGGCAAGTTCCTCTACGCCATCAAGGTTCACATCACGGGCGAGACCTTTGACCTCTGCCCCGCCGACATCTGCCGCACAAGCTCCGGCACCGATCTCAACCGCGCCGCCTGCGCCATCGACGCGCCCAAGTCGGGCATCACCGTCGAAGGCTTCACACCGCCGCCCAATGCGATCGCCGCCGTGGAAGAGCTCATGAAGCACTCCGGGATCGACATCGGCGGTGTCGAATACATTACCGATTCACGCGACGGCCAAAGGTACTACTACGACACGAACGCCCTAAGTAACTTCGTCGCCGATGGGCCCAACGTGGTCGGCTTTGATCCTTTCGTCAAACTCGTCGATTGGCTCGAAGCCGAAGCCGGACTTGAACAATCCGTCTTCACCGGCCACACCCCGGAGGAGAATGCAGCCCTGGCCGCCGAACTGGCTGTCTAGTCACTGCCCTCTCACCTTGCAATCCCCGCAGCAGGTTGTCATCCCGCAGCAGGTTGTCGTCCCGCAGCAAAGCGGAGGTATCTGCTTTCCTCCGCTGCGCCAGCACCTTTAAAGCGACCCTTGTACCCTGTTTCCATGCGCTACGGCTTCTGGCTTCCTGTTTTTGGCGGTTGGCTCCGCAACATCGATGACGAATCGATGCCTGCCACGTGGGACTACGTTCGCGACCTCTGCACCGAGGCCGAAGATCTCGGCTACGATCTCACCCTTATCGCCGAGCTCAACCTCAACGACATCAAGGGGCCGCAGGCGGACTCGCTCGACGCCTGGACCACCGCGGCAGCGCTCGCCGCGGTGACGCGCAAGCTGGAACTCATGGTTGCCGTGCGGCCCACCTTCCATAATCCCGCGCTGCTCGCCAAACAGGCCGCCAACATCGACCGGATCTCTGGTGGCCGCCTCACGCTCAACGTGGTCAGCTCCTGGTGGCGCGACGAAGCGCTCAAGTACGGCATTCCCTTCGACGAGCACGACGACCGCTACGCCCGCACAAGTGAATGGCTCGATGTGCTGGACAGCTGCTGGGGCACCCAGGACGCCTCGCACGAGGGCCGCTTCTACACCATCGACCGCAACCTCCTCAGCCCCAAGCCACACGCCGGCCGCACCTACTCCGGTGCCTCGGCCTCACCCCCGCCATCCCCCGTAGCCTTGTCATCCCGGGGCGCAGCGCAGGGATCTGCTTCCCCAACCACCCCCCCACCCCAATACCCCGCGGGTCGCCCCACCCTCTACGCCGGCGGCGAATCCGAAACCGCCAAGAACCTTATCGCCCAGAAATGCGACGCCTACCTCATGCACGGCGACGACCCGAAGACCATCGCCGCCAAGGTCGCCGACATGCGCGCCCGCCGCGAAAAGACGGGCCTGCCGCCCATGACGTTCGGCGTCACCGGCTACTGCATCGTGCGCGACTCGGAAGCGGAAGCGAACAGGGAGGTCGATCGCATCACGGCGCAACCCGACCCTGCCCAATCGCCGGCCGGCTTCGCGAACTTTCAGCAATGGACCACCGGCTCGCAGCTGGAGCGAAAGATCAGTCTGCGCGACTACTCCGTCAGCAACCGCGGCCTGCACTCCGGTCTCATCGGCACGCCGGAGACCGTGCAGCAGCGCCTCGCCGACTTCGAAGGTGCCGGCTGCTCGCTCGTTTTGTTGCAAAGCTCGCCGCAGCACGAAGAGATGGCCCGCTTCGCCAAACAGGTGATGCGCCGCTAAGCCCGCGCGTGGCAGATCGCCATGGCAGTCATTTTTGTCATCCCGTTGCAAAGCGAACGGATCTGCTGGTTGCTGGTGCGCCCGGGTGTTTCAGGCAAACAGCAGATTTCTCCGCTTCGCTGCGGAAGGACAAGGCACCGGGGCCATTTCATACCCGGCCGGCAAAGGCTCTTGATTCTTGCGGCGTGGGAATTCTTTCTGGTCCGTATTGTCCCGCCAATGGCTTCGCTCACCACGCCGTGGTACCTGCGCACCCTGCGGCGCCTGGACAGCTTCCGGTCCGTGCCCCTACGCCGGCTGTGGACGCTGCTTCTGGCGGCTTTTCTGCTGTTCTGTGTCAACGGCTGCTACATCGATCCGGGCCACTTTGGCAAGCTGCCCTATGCGATCGTGCTGATGCTGGCAGCTTACAGCGGCCTGAACGCCGCCTTGTGGGTCATTGTGCCCGCACGCTTGCCCAGCATCCTCTATCTCCCGCTGATCGTGCTGCAGTTCTTCAACGGCGCCATCACGACCGCGATCGCTCACTGGATGCGCACGCATCTCGTGATGGCGCCCGTTACGGCTGATGCCGGTGTGCGCTTCGCGGGAAACGGCATGCTGTTCTCCAGCATCGCCGCCTATGTCTTTCTGCTGGTCTCCATCCCCCCGCGAAGAGAAGTATTCGTTGCGCATGAAGATCGGGCTGGAGCTGGCC
>CAXUDC010000202.1:1175-4590 GCA_964249685.1 uncultured Acidobacteriaceae bacterium | reverse complement strand
CTCGTCGCGCACCGGCTTCAAGAGCCTGGCCGCGGGCATCATGGGGCCACCCTCGTCCTGCGCAATGAAGCCCTCTTCCGCGGTCTGTTGCAGCGTTGGATCCTTGGCCTGGGCGAGAACGGCTGCCCGTGTGCGCTCGGTCGCGGGCTGGCCGAGGATGACCCCTTCGAGCTTGGCCTCCAGAGCCGCATCGGCGTCCGTTCCCGGCACGCGCGCTGCCGCCGGAGGATCAGGCCAGTGGAGACGCGTTCCGTTGAGCCGGTCCGCGCTGAGCAGAAGGGCGAAGTTCATGCGCGTGAGCAGCGCATTGCTGCTCACCCAGGCATCCGCCTGCCACGAGTAGCCGTTCGGCGTCTGCATGCCGTAGAGCGGCATGCCCAGCTTGGTCAGCGACGCCACCAGCGGCACGGCGTCCGTCACCTCGCCATCACCGGCACGCAGAGCCGAGGCAAGAAACTCAAGCGGCGTCTTGACCTTGGTGCGGTAAACCGCGGGCGACCAGAACTCCGGCGAGTGGAACAGCGTCGTCAGCACGGCTTTGGTGTCGCCGTTGCTGCTGAGAAAGGTGGCGCTGAGACGATCGACCAGCGCCGGCGGCGGCATATCGCTCACAAAGCGCTGCGCGAGCTTGGTTGCGACAAAATGTGCCGTCCTGGGGCTGGTCGCGAGGAGGTGCAGGACCGCCATGCCCTCCTGTTCGCCGCCTTCGGGGATCGTCTGACCGAGGACGACCTTGGAGCCGGGCTCGTGGCGCCGCGCGTCGAAGACGAAACCGCCCCCCTGCCCCGGGCGCTCAACGGTCCATCCGGTAAAGCACTTGGCGACCTCGATCACATCCTTCTGCGTGTACCCGCCGTTGACGCCGAGGGTGTGCAACTCCATCAGCTCGCGGGCGTAGTTCTCGTTGATCCCGCTGGCCCGCTTTGCGGCGAGCTTGCCCCCGGGTCCCTTCGCCGGTGCATCCGCGGCGCGGCTCTGCCGCTGGGCGGCCGGCGAGTCAGGCCCGATGCTCTCCCAGTTGTCCAGATACGTCAGCATTGCCGGACTCTGCGCCGTGGCGACCAACAGATCTTCAAAGTTGCCCAGGGCATGCGGAAGGATCGTTCGGCGCTCATACGCCGGAAGAAAGTAGGGTTCATTCTGATTCTTGCGAAGGTAGACGCTGAAATGATTGAGCCAGAAGTCCGTCATCACGGCCTGCAACTGGCGATTGGAGTAGACGTCGCGCAGCAGCCGCGTCTCCATCGCCTCCGCAGCCACCACCCTCCCGGGTCCGCCCAGGGCCTCGACCTGCTCCGTCTGACCGGGCGTGAACCCCTGGACCAGCTGTGCGACATCGCCACCCCGGAGCGCCTTCTCCAGGGACGCGACCGCCTGTGACGAAAGGGTGATCAGGCGGTCGAAGCGCGCCTCTGGTGGGAGCGCAAGCAGCGCCTGCAACTCCGCGGCCTCCATGGGGGCCACGCCGTTGCCCTTGCCTCTCTTGCCGGCTGAACTCTGCGTTGCCTCCATCGCCGGTCCAGCCATGTCCTGATCGTTTCCCGCTCTTGCAGACCCCGGGCCGGCCGGCGTCTTTTCTGGAGCGTCCGGATCAGTCCCCGTGGCCATGGTGTCCTTACTGGGTTGCGCCAGCTTAGTGGCGTTCAGCTTCTGCTCGTAGGAGTAGCTTGCGTCAGCATAGATGGCGCGCTCCGTTGCGTCGTTCGGCGCTTCGACCCCGCCGCGGCTGTACCGTCGCAGCATCGCCGGTGAGGGAAACCGCGCTTCGAGCTCGGCCAGCGGCAGTTGCGTCAGCGGGAACTGCGTCAGCCGGGTCTCCAGCGCCGCGTCATCGAGGCTCTCCGGGTGCAATTGCTGCGCAAACCACGCATCCAGCCCCATCCGCCGCACCGCCGCCTCATCTCCTGGCCGAGACCCAAAGGTGAAGCGATTAAGGGCGTGCAGCACGCGCTGCTGCTCCGTAAGTTGCGACGCCGCGACGTCAGCCTTTGCCGTGGGATGTACCTTTGGCCGCTCGGCCGGGAGTGCGGTTGGCAACGCGAGCGACACACAAAGCGCGGCGCAGGTGGATCCGCACAGGGCCGAGCGCAAGAACGGGCGAAGTGGATGGGCAGTGAAGGCCAACATAGGGGCGCTCCTGGGCGAGCGCAGCCGCAGGGGTGCGAAGGCGCTGGGTCCCTTTGTTCAACCCCTCAGATCGGGAGAGAGTTGCGCATCAGATCAGGCGAGAGTTGTGCGGTGGGTGGCTAGAACGCGACCAGATCGGCCATCGCCTCGAAGAGCCTGTCTGCCTGCGGCAAAATGGCGTCCTCGAGCAGTGGTTGGTAGGCCACAAAGGTGTCCATGCCACCGACGCGGCGCACGGGGGCGTCGAGATCGTGGAAGAGCTCCTCCCCGATGCGGGCGGCGATCTCCGCGCCGTAGCCCCAGCTCAACATGTCTTCGTGCGCGATCAGGACGCGGCTGGTCTTGCGAACCGAGTTCGCAATCGTCTCCCAGTCGAACGGCGCGAGGCTACGCAGGTCGATGATCTCGACCTCCACGCCGCGCTCCCGCTCCAGACGCTGCGCCGCCTGTAGCGCGCGGGGCACAACGGCACCGTAGGTGACGACCGAGAGATCCTTCCCCGGCTTGACGATGCGGGCCTTGCCGAAGGGGATCGAGAACTCCGGCCCCGGGTACGGGACGCGGCCAAGCGTGGCGCGGTAGAGATTTTTATGTTCAAAGAACAGCACGGGGTCGTCGCAACGGATGGCGGTGCGCAACAGGCCGACCGCATCCAGCGTGTTCGACGGCATAACGATGCGCACCCCCGGCGTGTGCGTGAAGAGACTTTCTCCCGACTGCGAGTGGTAGATTGAGCCGCCGGTAAGGTACCCGCCGATGGGCACACGCATCACCAGTGGGCAGGTAAACGTTCCGTTGGAGCGCCAGCGCATCACGGCAAGCTCGTTGCGCAGCTGATGCATAGCCGGCCAGATGTAATCGAAGAACTGGATCTCGACGACAGGCTTCATGCCACGTACGGCCATGCCGATGGCGCGGCCGGCGATGTTGGCCTCGGCCAGTGGCGAGTTCCACACGCGATCGCTGCCGAACTCCTTTTGCAGCCCGGCGGTCACCTTGAAGACGCCACCCTTGCCCTTGAGCTTGCCCTGGAGCAGCTCGACATCTCGGGTCGCGTCGGCCACGTCTTCGCCAAATACCACGATGCGTTCGTCACGCCGCATCTCGTCGCGCAGGCAGGCGTTGATGCCGTCGAGCATCGTGCGGTCGGGCGCATCGGCTGCAAAGGTTTGAGGCTCCGTCGCAAACTGCGCATCCATGGGTCGCAGGTCTTCGGAGTAGACGTGCCGCAGGATGGAGGGCACCTGCGACGGGGGCGCGGCGAGCGCACGGTCGGTCGCGGCCTGTA
>CAXUDC010000202.1:0-1165 GCA_964249685.1 uncultured Acidobacteriaceae bacterium | reverse complement strand
CCAGGGCGGCACGATCCGCTTCGAGGGCGCGCCCGTGCAGCCCAGCAGCATCGGTGACGCCGCTCGACACCAGCCAGGCACCCATGCGCGCGATCGGGTCGCGCAGAGCGTCCGCTTCGAGCTCTTCCCCGGACCGGTACTGCGTCTCATCATCACTCAGCGAATGCGAGTACGGCCGCACCACATGGCCGTGCACCAGCGCGGGCCCGTGTCCCGCGCGGCAGTACGCGACGGCCTCCACCATGGCCTCATAGCTGGCGATGGCGTCCGTACCGTCGACTTCGGCGATGTGGAAGTTTGGAAAGCTTCGAATCAGGCGCGAGATGCTGCCGCCCGGCGTGTTGACCTCGACCGGCGTGGAGATCGCGTAGCCGTTATCTTCGACAACGAACAGCACAGGAAGTCTCAGGTTCGAGGCCGTGTTGATCGACTCCCAGAACTCACCCTGGCTGGTCGATCCTTCGCCGATCGAGACGTAGACGACCTCGTCTGCCTGGAAGGTAACGTCCTTGAATTGCCGGTAGTCGCCGTCGTGCTTCGCCGCGGCCTCCGGATGAGCATTGAAGAAGCGTCCGGCCTCGGCACAGCCGATGGCTTGCAGACACTGGGTGGCTGTGGAGGAGGAGGGCGAAACAATGTTCAAACGCCGGCTGGTCCAGTGTGAGGGCATCTGCCGGCCACCGGACGCGGGATCGTCCGCGGCTCCGACCGCCTGCAGCAGCTGCTCTTCTACAGTGTTCCCCAGCGCGAGGCACAATGCGCGGTCGCGGTAGTAGGGAAAGAACCAGTCGTAGTCGGCCTTGAGCGCCATGGCTGCGGCGACCAGCAGTGCCTCGTGCCCTGCGCCCGAGATCTGAAAGAAGATCTTCTGTTGCCGCTTGAGGAGGATCTCGCGGTCGTCGGTACGGCGTGAAAGAAACATCCAGCGATAGAACTGGAGCAGCTGCCCGGTGGAAAGGCCGCCCCGGAGAATCGGCTCGGACGCTTCATCCAGCACAGGCGCGGTGGCCTCTGCCGTGGCACTGACCTCTGATCGCCTCTTACCTGCCACGCGGACGCTGTCTCCTCACCTGTAACAGTGCGATTGTACTTCGTGGAGGAGCCGCCCTTTTCCTCGGTTGTCCGCTGGGCGCCAGGCCGAACGCCTGCCTGTCCAAGCTAGTTC
>CAXUDC010000201.1:2481-4668 GCA_964249685.1 uncultured Acidobacteriaceae bacterium | reverse complement strand
TTTCAGGGCCGCGCTCTACCACTGAGCTATCTGGCCTTGGCTTTTACTGCACCCTTAGAGGGCACAATCGGAACCGCCAAGAGGGGTTCCTTCCAACCGCGTTCTCCTGTCGCACCTTGTGGACTTGGCCGGCTCAGGGGAGGGAACAGCCTGCTTACAAGCGAGCCTTTCGAACGCTTTCTCAGTATAGCAAGGTCGCACCGGCTCGCCAAGCCTGCGCGAAACTTCTTCACTCCGGCGCGGCGGTCGCATACGATGGGCTCATGCGCCGTACACTCCTGCTTGTTCTCCTGTTTGCCTCTTCCGTTGCCGCGCAGCCGGCCGCGCCCACGCGCCACACCGCGGCCGCGACCGCGCCGGAGCGCCGCGCCGCCGCCGCGTTCACCGCCGCTTACAACGCCGGGCCGCTGGCGTTGCATGCGTTTCTGGTCGGCATGCCCAAGGGCGCGGACCTGCACATGCACCTCTCGGGCGCCGTCTATGCGGAGACCTTTCTGCGCGACGCTGTCCGCGACGGAGCCTGCATCGACCCCGTGCACCTTGCGTTGGTTAAATCCACCGCGCCGGCCGTGCCGTCCTGCCCCGACGGCAGCGTTCCCGCCGCCACGGTGGACAAGGACCAGCACCTCTACGACGAGCTCGTCGACTCGTTCTCCATGCGCGACTTCGTTCCCGTCTCCGGCGTCAGCGGGCACGACCAGTTCTTTGCCAGCTTCGGGCGCTTCGGCGGCCTGGACAAGGAGCACAATGCGGAGTGGCTCGACGAGGTGGCGACCCGCGCCGCCGGGCAGAACGAGCAGTATTTGGAAGTAATGATGACTCCCACCTTCAAACGCGCCGCAGACGCCGCAAAGGCGATCGGCTGGCCCGCGGACCCCGCGGGCTACCAGGAAGAGCCGGACCTGGTCGCGGGCACCTCGCCGGCGGAGCTGGCGGCGTTGCGGACCAGGCTGCTGGCCGACCCGGAGGTGCGCAAGGACATCGCGGAGGATATCGCCTCGCTCGACGCCGATCTGGCCCGGCGGCGCACGCTCGAGCACTGCGAAGAGGCTGCCGCGACGCGCGCCTGCTCGGTCGATGTGCGGCTGCTCTACCAGGTGCTGCGGCAGAATCCGCCGGCGCAGGTCTTCGCCCAGACGCTGCTCGCGTTTGAGGTCGCCGCGCAGGACCCGGCGCATGTGGTCGGGCTGAACTTCGTGCAGCCCGAGGACGCCTACCTGGCCATGAGCGAGTACCATCGCCAGATGCTGATGCTGGACTACCTGCACACGGTCTACCCGGCCGTTCATCTCTCGCTGCACGCGGGCGAGCTCGCGCCGGGCGTCGTGCCGCCGCATGGGCTTTCGTTCCACATCCGGCAGGCGGTCGACCTGGGCCATGCGGAGCGCATCGGCCACGGCGTGGACGTGATGTATGAGCGCGACCCGAAACTATTGTTGCAGGAGCTCGCGGCGCAGCACGTCATGGTCGAGATCAATCTGACCTCGAACGATGTCATCCTGGGCATCAAGGGCAATCAGCACTCGCTGCCGGAGTACCGCAGGGCGCACGTGCCGATGGCGCTTTCGACCGACGATGAAGGCGTGTCGCGCATCGACCTGACGCACGAATACACGCGCGCGGCGATCGACTTTCACCTGAACTACCTGGACCTGAAGCAGATGGCGCGAACGTCGCTCGAGCACGCGTTTCTGCCCGGGCAAAGCCTGTGGGCCGCGCCGGACGTGTTCACCAGACCTGCCGCTTTCTGCGCTCGCACAGCGCTGGGGGCGGACGCGCCCGACGCGGTCTGCATGGACTTCCTGCGAGCCAACCCGCACGCGGCCGAGCAGTGGGAGCTGGAGCATCGCTTCCGGGTCTTTGAAAGCGCGCTAAACTAACCGGGAGCCTACGACCATGAAAACCACCCTCGCCGTTCTCGGACAACTGCTGCTGCTGCTCGTCTTCCTCGCGGTCTTCGCTGGCGGCGGCTTTCTGAACCTGTTCCATGCGGACCCGTTCGGGGCACCGCACTGGTTCGTCTCGCATCCCACGCCTACGAGCACACGCTTCTTCGTGCCTTCGGGGCTGTTTTTGATGACGATCCTGTTCGTGGTGGTGGTCGGGATCGAGGCCGTCTTGAAGCGGCTTGGGACCGCGGGCAAATGGACCACGGTCGTGTTTCTGGTGGCGCTGGTGCTGGGTTTC
>CAXUDC010000201.1:0-2381 GCA_964249685.1 uncultured Acidobacteriaceae bacterium | reverse complement strand
GGGGTAAGTACGCAAATTAGTTTTTGCCTGTAAGCCGTTTGCTTGCCTTCAGTTAGGCTGGCTTGGAGCTTCGGGGTGGTTGACAGAGCTAATTTGTTGCGGTTTTGGACAAGTTATTTTGGCCCTGGCGTGGGGGCAGGAGCGGCGGTAAAGGCGGATGGTCAGGTTATAGACCGTATTATCTACTACTATAGCCATACTTATAAAACCGTCCTTTTAGGGCTTGGATACTGTTTAGCGCTTTACCTAGGGGTTGCGCCTCAGGCTGGTATAAGTCGGGCCTTCAGCCAAAAGAATAGAGCTATATCCAAGAGTAAGACGATCTTAGCCGGTTGCTCTTGATGCAGTGGCGCTCTAAAACGCAGATTACGAGGTACCCCCCGAAAGGTTGTAGGCATCCGCCGAAAGTTGACGTGGAGCGGAGACGCGCATTTGCTATTCTTAGGTATTCCGACCTTGTCTCTGCCGAACCCCGTTCGCCGCACGCCCCGGAGCCCTGACCCGCTCCGACGAAAGGAAGCACCGCCTATGACCACCAGCAACTCCGGCCCCGATCTTACCGCTCGCTCGATCGCCTACTTCTCCATGGAAATTGCTCTGGCGCCGGATGTGCCCACCTACTCGGGCGGGCTGGGCATGCTTGCGGGCGATACGCTGCGCTCGGCTGCCGATACGGGCGCGCCGATGGTGGCGGTGTCGCTCGTGCATCGCCGCGGCTACTTCCGGCAGCACCTGGACAAGGTCGGCCAGCAGACCGAGTCCGACGTGCCGTGGAACCCGAACGCGCTGCCGAACGCGGGCTACTTCATGGACATCTTCATCCAGAACCGCAAGCTGAAGGTGCAGGCATGGCGCTTCGACGTGGTCGGGACCAAGGGCCACGTCATTCCGGTCTTCCTGCTCGATACAGATATCGATGGCAACGATACCTACGACCGCCACCTGACCGACCACCTGTACGGCGGCGACACCTACTACCGGCTGTGCCAGGAGGCGGTGCTGGGGCTGGCGGGCATCCAGCTGCTGGACAAGCTGGGCTGCAAGCCGGCAGTCTGCCATATGAACGAGGGCCATGCGGCGCTGCTGGCGCTGGCGAAGCTCGAAGACCGGCTGGGCCCCGGAGTCGCGTTGAGCAAGGCGACCGAAGAGGATCGTCTGGCGGTGGCCGAGCAATGCGTGTTTACGACGCACACGCCGGTGCCGGCCGGTCACGATATGTTCGGCGTCGACCAGATGTATACGGTGCTAGGCCAGGAGCGCGGCGACACGCTGCAGCGCATGGGCTGCATGCATAACGGGCTGCTGAATATGACCTACGTGGCGCTGCGTTTCTCGCGCTGGGTCAACGGCGTGGCGATGCAGCACGGCAAGGTGTCGCAGGAGATGTTTGCGGACTACCACGTGGAATCGGTCACGAACGGCGTGCACGCGGGCACGTGGGTTGCGCCGCCGCTGGCCAAGCTGTTCGACGAGGAGTTCCCGCGCTGGCGGCATGACAACCAATATTTCCGGTCGGTGTACGGGATCAAGCCGAGCCGCATTGCGAACGCGCACCGGGTGGGCAAGCACAAGCTGATTGAAGCGATTTCCGCGCGCACGGGCGAACAGTGGAACGAGTCGGTGCTGACGCTGGGCTTTGCGCGGCGCGTGGCGACCTACAAGCGGGCGTCGCTGCTGCTTGAAGACCCCAAGCGGCTGGCGAAGATTGCCAAGAAGATTGGCGGGCTGCAGATTGTGTTCGCGGGCAAGGCTCATCCGGCGGACAATGCGGGCAAGGGACTGATTCGCGAGGTGTTCGAGATCGCCGGGAAGATCGGCTCGAACGCGCTGCGGATTGTGTACCTGGAGAACTACGACTGGGACCTGGGCGCGACGCTGACGCAGGGGGTCGACGTGTGGGTGAACACGCCGCGGCGGCCGTATGAGGCCTCGGGAACGTCGGGCATGAAGGCCGCGTTGAATGGCGTGCCGTCGCTTTCGGTGCTGGACGGCTGGTGGATCGAGGGGTGCGCGGACGATATTACGGGCTGGGCGATCGACGATGGCGACTCCGACGCGCTCGAGGCGGCGTCGCTCTACGACAAGCTCGAGAACAAAATTGCGCCGATGTACGCGCGGCCGAATGCGTGGGCTCGGATGCAGCAGCACTGCATTGCGATGAACGGCAGCTTTTTCAATACGGACCGGATGCTGGGGCAGTATTTTGCGAATGCCTACTTTCCGCAGGCGCCGACCACCGATGCTACGCCGGAAGAGGAGTCGCTGGGGGAGACGAAGGCTGAACTGGAACCGTCTGAGGTGAAAGTCCCGGCCTTGGTCTAATTCTTGAGCTATGAGCTATGAGCTATGAGCTATGAGCTATGAGCTATGAGCTATGAGCT
>CAXUDC010000200.1:1692-4679 GCA_964249685.1 uncultured Acidobacteriaceae bacterium | reverse complement strand
GGCCCGATCGCCCAGGCAAACACGCCCGTAAACAGCCCCGGCCCCACGATCCCCGCCATCCCGCGCAGCCCGTTGATGGCGCCCTGCAGCTGCCCCTGCTCGCTCTTGCTGGTGTCCTTGCTCATCAGCGCCTGCGCGTTCGGCCAAGTCAGGCTCATCAGGTTCAGCAGCGGAATCGACAGCCACACCAGCAGCCCAGTCCGCGACAGGCCCATCAAGCTATAGCCGGCAGTCGCGCACAGCAGCCCCACCACAATGCAGCGGCGCGCGCCGAGCCTCGCCGTCGCCCGCTTCACCACCACCGCGCCGTACAGGATCTGGAACGCGCCAATCACGCCGAGCGACACGCCCGTCATGCGCGTCGACCAGTGGAACCGGTAGCCCGTATAGATCACATACACGTTCAGCAGCGACTGCTGTGCCGTATACCCGAGCAGCAGCAGGCCCGAAAGCGCGAGCAGCGCCTTGGAGCCGACCAGCATCTTCACCGCGCCCACTGGGTTCGCGCGCCGCCAGCGGAACGGGCTCCGGTTGGCCGGTGCGAGCGACTCCGGCAGCACAAACAGCCCGTACATTCCGTTCACCAGCGACAAGCCCGCCGCCACCAGGAACGGCAGCCGCGGGTTGACCTGGCCCAGCAGCCCGCCCATCGCCGGGCCCAGCACAAAGCCCGCGCCAAAGGCCGCGTTCAACATGCCGAACGACGCCGCGCGCTTTTCGTGCGGGGTCACGTCGGCCATGTACGCCATCGCGGTGGGGATGCTGGAGGCCGTGAGCCCGGAGATGACGCGGCCCACAAAGAGCCACGGCAGGGCCGGCGCCCAGGCCATCAGCAGGTAGTCCGCGCCGAGGCCGAAGTTCGAGAGCAGCACCACCGGCCGACATCCGTACCGGTCTGAAAGCGACCCCAGGATGGGCGAGCAGAAGAACTGCATGCCGGCAAATACGGTCCCGAACAGGCCCAGCATCTTCGCCGCGTCGGAGGTGCTGCCCTGGAGAAAAGATTCGATCAGCCGCGGCAGCACCGGCGCGATCATGCCGAGCGCGAGCATGTCCAGCATGACGGTCAGGAAGATAAAGGTCGCCGCCGGCGCCCGCACCGGCTTCGGCATATCGAGCTCGCTGCCGATCAGTTCCGGCTGCGTCAGCTGCGGGTCGGGCAGCTCGTTAGGATTCTCACTCATGGCACAAAGTCTAGCGCACCTTCAGCAATCAAAGCCGGGGTCAGGCTTTGAGCATGCGGGCAGGCCATCCCCATGCGATACTACCCCAGCCGACTCATAGGGCGGAGCAAGCGCGCAGGGCCACCAAGGGGACCAAAGTTTCGCCCTGAAAAGCGAAACGCCTCGGGGTGACAGCCCCGAGGCGATCCTATGAGGAGGTAACGGCCCATGAGACAGATCAAAGTCAAATGGGGAAAGCTGGACCTTGAACTGCCGGCAGAGCTTGTACTCTACTTGCTGTTCAAAGCTTTCCTGCTACTACACGGTAGCTAACGCTGCACAACACCCCGGATGGTCTCTGCACCTCCGGGGTTCTCCTTCAGAGTTCCCCTTCAGAACAGTCTCCGCGCCACCTGAGCTTGCTTCATTATCGACCGATCCCCAGCCACAATCAACAAAATAAATGCCCTTTCATCCCCATCCCGCGCTCCACCCCGTCTTTGAGGCGCTCGGCTACTTCCTCGGCTACCGCATCTACACGCATCTCCGCGCGCGCTCGGGCGACCACCTCACCGACGAGCACCGCTGGCTTCTGCTCGCCGCCACCGCCCTCGGTGCCCTCGCCGGCGCGCGCGTGCTCGGCCTGCTCGAGCAAGCTCCCCGCATCGGCTGGCACTGGAGCGCGCTGTTCGCCCCGACCGGCGGCAAGACCATCGTCGGCGGCCTGCTGGGCGGCTGGCTCGCGGTCGAGCTGGCCAAGCTCGCCCTGCACGTCCGCTCCCGCACCGGCGATCTCTACGCGGTACCGCTCGCGCTCGGCATCGCCATCGGCCGCATTGGCTGCTTCCTAGCTGGCCTGGCCGACGACACCTACGGCACCCCCACCACGCTTCCCTGGGGGGTCAACTTCGGCGACGGCATCCCCCGCCACCCCACCCAGCTGTACGAGCTTGCGTTCCTCCTGCTGCTCGCCGCCGCCCTCACCTGGCGAGGCCGCCGCCCGCACCCGCAGGGCCAGCTTTTCCGCATCTTCATGGCCGCGTACCTCTCCTGGCGCTTCCTCATCGACTTCATCAAGCCCCAGCCCCACGTCCACGGGCTGAACATGATCCAGTGGGCGTGTCTCGCGGGGATCGCCTCAGTTGCCCTCGGAGCCTGGCCGGGCAGACTTGAGCCGGAGATCGTTGATGCCTAGGCGCAGACGCAGGACCCTCGGCAGCAAGATCATCGCCGCTGCCTCTCTTTGCATGATCTTGTCCTTCGGTCTTTGCGCCGTCCTCGGACCTTGGGATTCGGCTGACGTGAATCCTCGGTCCGAGCTTGCGCTGCATGCTGGGCAAGTCATGTTCTGGCTCGCACTCAGCGGATTCGTTCTTGGCTTCCTGACACTTGCTTTTTCGAACGACGCTCATTGAGGTCGTTCGCACGCGCAGGTCTTCAAAATGAGAACGTTCTACGATGCGAGCCCTTCCCTAGAAAGTGGTTCTTCGCAGCACGCGCCGCTTGTCTCGTTCTACCATGCTCCTAAGCCACACTACGGCTATCTGAGCTCCACCCGCCAGGAGAACCCATGACCGTCGTCTCCAAGTTCGCCGTCGTCTTCGCCGCCATCCTGCTCCTCTCGCTCGGCCTCTGCGGCATAACGATAGCCTTCTCTCACACGGGACATGACAAGACCTTGCTGAGCGCAGGCCTGACCGGCACCGTGATCGGCGTTGCGGGCCTTGCTCTTACCGTGGTCGCCGCGATCATCGTGGCCATCGTCCAAAGCGTACGGAGCGGTCCGCCTCCACCGCCGCCACGACCCTGAACCCTGCCGACGGA
>CAXUDC010000200.1:0-1592 GCA_964249685.1 uncultured Acidobacteriaceae bacterium | reverse complement strand
CTCTTCTACGACACCGCCGTCTCGCTCTGCAGCACCTGCTATCGCCGCGTCGATGCCAAAATAGTCTTCGAAGACACCAACGTCTTCATGCTCAAACGCTGCCCACAGCACGGCTTCGAGCGCGTGCTCCTAGCCGACGACGTGGACTACTACCGGCGCTGCCGCGAGGTCTTCATCAAGCCGCCCGAGATGCCCGCGCGCTACAACACGCCCGTCCAATACGGCTGCCCCTACGACTGCGGCCTCTGCCCCGACCACGAGCAGCACTCCTGCCTCTCGCTGCTCGAGATCACCGACACCTGCAACCTCGCCTGCCCCGTCTGCTACGCCGAATCCGGCCCGCACCGGGTAGACGCGCATCGGCCTTTGGAGCAGGTAGAACGCATGCTCGACGCCATCGTCACCAACGAGCTCACCCCCGACATCGTCCAGATCTCCGGCGGCGAGCCCACCATCCACCCGCAGTTCTTCGAGATCCTCGACGCCGCCAAGCGCCGCCCCATCCAGCACCTCATGGTCAACACCAACGGCCTCCGCATCGCGCAGGACGAGGCCTTCACCGCGCGCCTCGCCACCTACATGCCGCGCTTCGAGCTCTACCTCCAGTTCGATTCCCTCCGGCGCGAGCCCCTCATGCAGCTCCGCGGCGCCGACCTGCGGCGCGTGCGTGAGCAAGCCCTCGAACGCCTCAATCGCCACAACATTTCGACAACGCTCGTAGTAACGGTAGAACGCGGCGTCAACGACGACGAGCTCGGCATCCTGACCGACTTCGCCCTCCAGCAACCCTGCGTGCGCGGCATCACCTTCCAGCCCGTGCAGGCCGCCGGCCGGCTCGCCGGCTACAACCGCGCCGAGCACCGCCTGACCCTGACTGAGGTGCGAAGAAGAATTCTAGACCAGACCCGCGCCCTCCGCCCCGACCTCTTCAAAGATGAAGACCTCATCCCCGTTCCCTGCCACCCCGACTCGCTCGCCATGGCCTACGCGCTCAAGCTGCCCATGCACGACGGGACCACCCGCGTTCAGGCGCTCACCAGCCTCATCCCGCCCGAGGTCTTGATCGACGGCGGCCGCAACACCATCATCTACGAGCAGGACCCCGCCATCCGCTCGCACATCTTCAAGCTCTTCAGCACCAACCACTCCCCGCAGGGCCAGGCCGATACCCTGCGCGAGCTGCTCTGCTGCATGCCCAAAATCGCGGCACCGCAAAACCTGGGCTACAACAATCTCTTCCGCATCCTCATCGTCCAGTTCATCGACGCCCAGAGCTTCGACCTGCGCTCGATCAAGAAGACCTGCGTCCACATCGCGCACCCGGACGGCGAACGCCTCATCCCCTTCGACACCTACAACCTGTTCTACCGCGACCACCTGGAACAAACCCGCCTCGCCCCCCTCCGCGCCCAGGCACTCGCCACTTTCTAAAGCTCAACACAGAGCACACAGAGGCAAAACCGTGATCTCTGTGTGCGCCTTTCTCCGTGGTCTCTGTGTTTCATCCTTGCCCCTCCCACCCCCACCCACCTCCTCCTCCCGCCCCCCGCTCCCCCTTCACCCCTTCCCCCCTTTCCTTTGCCCCATAAAAC
>CAXUDC010000199.1:0-4738 GCA_964249685.1 uncultured Acidobacteriaceae bacterium | reverse complement strand
CTGGGATGATTTTGTGAGCTATGAGCTATGAGCTATGAGCTATGAGCTATGAGCTTGGGACTTGGGGGGCGTGTGTTGGTTCGGCTGGCGGTGGATGGGGATGTTGCGGCGATTCTAGAGCTTGTCCGCCGCTCCGTGCCGCTGATGCGGGCGGCCGGCAACCTGCAGTGGGACGCAGACTACCCGAACGCGGAGATCTTCGCCGAGGACGTCCGGCTGCGTCAGCTCTGGGTCGCGGGGATCGACGGGCAGGTGGCCGGCGTGGCGGCTATCACGACCGACCAGTCCTCCGAGTATACGGAGGTGGGGTGGGACGTGAAGGAGCCCGCGGTAGTGGTGCATCGGTTGGCGGTGGACCCGGAGTTCCGCGGGCTCGGCGTGGCGGAGCGCTTGATGGTGCAGGCGGAGACGGTCGCGCGCGGGTGGGGGATCAGGGTCTTGCGGTTGGATACGAACACGAGGAACCTGGCAATGCAGGGCCTGCTGCCCAAGCTGGGGTACGGGCTGGCGGGCGAGATCGGGTTGGAGTTCCGGCCGGGGCTGCGATTCTATTGCTATGAGAAGCGGCTTTGACGCGGGGGGATCGCGCGCTGTCCATGAGGCCTTGCCGCTTCATAGGGGTCGCTTTGCTGCTGGGCCTGTCCGTGCTGGCCAAGAGCCAGCCTCCGACCTCCAACGCGCTCGACGCTCTCGCTCGGCAGGCGCTTGCGTCCGGCAAGGCTCCGGGCTTTGTGCTGGCGGTGGAATGGCAGGGCAAGCCATATTTAGGGGCAGCTACGGGCTGGCAGACGCAGACAAACGCGTTTCGGCCTCCTTAACGACGCGCTACGCTATCGGGTCCATCTCCAAGCAGTTTACGGCCGTATGCGTACTGCAACTGGCCGAGCAGGGAAGGCTCTCGCTCACGGATGCGTTGGCGAAGTACCTGCCTGCTCCGCCGAACGCGGACCATATTACGCTGCGCATGCTGTTGAACCAGACCAGCGGCCTGCACAACTATCCCAGCATGCGCGAGCATGATTGGCCCCTGCACGGCGTAATTCCAACGACTAGTCTGGTAGACCTCCTGGCGACGGACAAGCCGGACTTTGCCCCAGGGACGCGTTTTGAGTACAGCAACGCGAACTACCTGGCACTGGCCCAGATCGTGGCGCAGGTCTCGGGGGAGCCTTACGGCGAGTACCTGTGCCGGCACATCTTTAGGCCGCTAGGCATGACGCAAAGCGGCAACGGGTATGCAGTACAGCGCGGGCTGGCGGTGCCGGTTGGCGGGCAGGGCGATCCACGTCATCCCGTTTCGCTCGACTTGTACCAGGGGGCGGGATCGCTCGTGTCGACCGCGGCGGACCTGCTGCGCTGGGACCAGGCGCTGCTAGACGGCAGGCTGCTGAAGCCGGAATCCATGCGGCTTTTGTGGACGGCCGGAGAACCCGCCCAGGGCAGCAGCTACGCCATGGGCTTCGTGACGGCGGACCTGGCCGGCCATCGCGAGGTCTGGCACAACGGGCTGACCCCGACGGCCGGCGGCTATAACCTGAATGCAATCTTCCCGGAGGACGGGCTGGCGGTCGTCGTGCTGAGCAACGGGCCGGGGTTTCAGCCGGAGCCGGAGCGGCTGGTCGAGGCGATTGCCTCGCGCTTTTTTGTTCACTGAGCCGTTTGGGGCCGGGTGCCGCTCAGCCCTTGGCGGTGACCTGTTTTTGTACGGCTTCTTCTGTGGCGATGACGACGTTCTCGTGCTTGATTTCGAGCCGCAGCCGGTTAAAGATGCTCATGTACACGTTCGCGATCCAGACGAGGGCGAACCAGCTGATCAGGTAGCCGCGCCAGCCGTCGTAGAGCATCGTAAAGCGGGTCAGGATGAGGAAGAACGCGGTGACATAGTGCGAGAAGCAGTACTCGCAGGTGAAGAGGTAGAAGAATTTGCGGGCCGGCAGGGGCTTGCAGTTCTGCGACATGGTCTTGCAGAACTCGCGCGGCTCGCGGAAGACTTCTTCGTGGGTGACGGTCCAGGAGGCGCACGCGATGGGCAACGCAAGCAGCAGCAGGTAGGCGAACTGGTGGGTGAGCGGCATGGCGCGATCCTCGGCTAAGGGTGTGATGCGGTTTAGGATGGGGCTGATGAAGTCGAGTCTGGATTTAGCTTGGGTGGAGTCACAACTGGCGGAGACGCCGTTTGCGGGCCGGGTACATGCGCTCGCCGTGACGAGCTCGACCAATACGCTGGCGCTTGAAGCGGCGCAGGCCGGCGCGGCGACAGGGGTCTGGGTGGCGGATGAGCAGACGGCGGGGCGCGGGCGCGGCGGGCACCAGTGGCACTCGGCCGCGGGCGACGGGCTGTACGTGAGCGTGCTGGTGCGGCCGCGGCTATTCGGGGCGGACGCGCTGAAGCTGTCGCTGGCGGCGGCGCTGGCGTCGGCGGCGGCGGCGCATGCGGCGGGGTTTCGCATCAACCTGCGCTGGCCCAACGACCTGATGGTCGAGGACCGGGCCGGCGTCGAGAAGAAGTTTGGCGGCATTCTGACCGAATCCGCCATGCAGGGCGGCGACGGCGCGCTGGCGTATGCGGCGGTCGGGATCGGAATGAACCTGAACCACGCCGCACTGCCGCCGGATCTGCGGACTACGGCGACCTCGCTCCGCAGGGTGGGCGGCGCGCGGGTGTCGCGGGAGCGGATGCTGGTGCGGCTGCTCGTGGAGTTGAGCGCGGAGATCTCGCTGCTGGGCTCGGGTGGGCACGACCTTGCAGCGCGCTTTGAGCGGGCGAGCACGTGGGTCCGCGGGCTCGGGGTCCACGTGGACGAGGACGACGGCTATACTGGCGTGACGGACGGGCTGGATCCGCACGGGCTGTTGCGCGTACGGCTGGACGATGGCTCGGTGCGCGTGGTGCGGCACGGCGGAGTAAGGCGGCTGCGATAGACCGGGAGAGACAGGAAATGCTGCTTGCGATCGATGTCGGCAATTCGAATACAGTTCTGGGGCTCTACCCCGCGGCGGGCGAGGGCGTGGAGGGTCACTACGGCGCGCAGCCCAGCGCGCATTGGCGCGTGACCACGCCGGAGGCGCGCACGGCGGACGAGTTCGGCGTGCTGCTGCGCAGTCTGTTCGACCTGGATGGGGTGGCGCTCGAGCAGGTGACGGGGATCGTGATCTCGTCGGTCGTGCCGCCGATCGACTCTACCCTGCGCCATGTCTGCGAGCTCTTCTTCAAGGTCCGCCCGCTGTTTATCGAGCCCGGCGTGAAGACCGGGCTGCCGGTGCTGACCGACAACCCGGCCGAGGTTGGCGCGGACCGCATCGTCAACTGCGTTGCCGCGTACGAGCGCTTCAAGGGCGCGTGCATCGTCGTGGACATGGGCACGGCGACGACGTTCGACGTGGTCTCGGCGCGGGGCGAGTTCCTGGGCGGAGCGATCGCGCCGGGGCTGGGCATCTCGGCCGAGGCGCTGTTTACGCGCGCGGCGCGGCTGCCGCGGATCGATGTCCGCAAGCCGGCGAAGGTGATCGGCACGGGCACCGTGGACAACATTCAGATCGGGCTTTATTACGGGTATATCGGGCTGGTGGACGGGATTCTGGAGCGCATGATCGCCGAGCTCGGCGGCCCGCTGCCGGGGGGCAAGGAGGCGGTGCGGACGATCGCGACCGGCGGCCTGGCGAAGTTGATCGCGGGCGGGTCCAGGTACCTGCAGGAGGTGGACGACCACCTGACGCTGACCGGGCTGCGGATTATCTACGAGCGGAATTTGGAGCGGCAGGAACGGCAGCGGCGGCGTGGGGTATAGGCGTTTGCACTGAAGTTGTCCCAACCGCAGATTCCTGCGCTTCGCTACGGAATGACAACAAAAGCAGAGTACTTGTATTTTGGTTGTCACCCCTTAGGGATCTGCGTTTCGATCGTTGCTGCACGACTCTAGCCGATTGCGTACGGGTGTAGTGGCGCTGCAAACGCAGATTCCCGGCGGGAATGACAAACAAAGGAGCTATCCCCTGGGTCATCTGACCTAGAAGGGGATGCTTCAGCCGGAGGACGGGGCAGGCTTGCAGAACTACTTCAACTACTTTACCGAGATCGAGGAGCGCTTCCAGCAGCGGCGCGGATCGCTGCTGATGCTGTCCACGCTCGACTGGGCGTTGATCGAGGCGTGGCGTGAGGGCGGCGTGCCGCTCGAGGCGGTGCTGCGCGGGATCGACGACGCGTTCGACAAGCATGATGCGCAGAAGCTGCGCGCCGGGGCCAGGCGGCAACGGAAGATCAACGGGCTGGCGTGGGCTGCGGAGAGCGTCATGGCGGCGGCCGAGGCGGCGGTCGATGCCTCGACCGGGCAGCCTGTCGCGCCTGTCAGGATGGAGCGGGAGAGCGGCTTTGAAGGGGAACCCGTCGCGATGTTTCTTGAGGAGAACGCTGGCCGAGTGGAGCCGGCGGATGCGACGACCGCGGCGCGTCTGCGGGAGCTTGCGGCCAAGGTGCGCGGCGGGGCGCGTGATCTCGAGGCGCTGGACCGGACGCTGACGGTGCTCGAAGAGAAGCTGTTTGCCGGGTTGTTGGCCGCGGCTCCGGAGCAGGAACTAGTAGCGCTGCGCGAGCATGCCGCACGGGAGCTGGCGCCGTACAAGGGCAGGATGCAGGCGGTACAGATTCGCCAGGTACAACAGCAGTTTCTGCAGAAGCGCCTGCTGGAGGCGAGAGGTCTGCCGCGGCTGAGTTTGTTCTACATGCGCCACGGCTAGACGA
>CAXUDC010000198.1:0-4751 GCA_964249685.1 uncultured Acidobacteriaceae bacterium | reverse complement strand
GCCGAGGATCTGTCGGCGGCCTGGCATGCACCCGGCACTACGATGCGCACCCGGCGTGGGGCATGTCCACGGCCACGAAGGCGACCCCGCTTTCCATCAGGTTCGAGATGAAGGCGACTGAGCGGGCCAGACGGTCAAGCTTGGCGATCACCAGCACCCGGCCGAGCTTGCCCCGGCATAGGGCGAGCGCAGCGGCGAGTTTGGGCCGGTCATCCTTCCGGCCGCTTTCCACTTCCACGAACTCGGCTTCCAACTCCCCCAGGCCCCGCATATAGGCCGCCACGGCGGCTTTCTGGGCATCGAGGCCGAGGCCGCTTTGCCCCTGCCGTTCGGTGGAGACGCGGTAGTAAGCGACAAAGGTAAGTTGGGTAGCCATGGGATGGTGTTCTATTTCGTAACGGACATTTCAGATCATAACACCTGTCACATCCAGAGCTGACCCTGCCTGGCGGGGGGCAGAACGCTTGCTCAAGGTAAGGATTATTCTTACCATGGCCCATGATCACCAGTAAGCTCACCAGCAAGGCGCAAACGACAATCCCACAGCCCGTAAGGGCTGCATTGCGCCTACGCGAAGGCGATGAGATCGCCTACGTCATCGAGCCAGGGCGGGTCGTGCTAACCCGCGCTCAGCCTGACAAGACGGCCGATGATCCGTTTAGAACGTTTGCCGAGTGGGATAGCCGGGCTGACACCGAGGCCTATGCCGGACTTTGAGGTGTGGGACTTGGTGAAGGTGCCCTTCCCCTACACTAATCGCCCGGTGCAACAGCGACGCCCGGCCCTGGTCGTCGCCGTTCCGGTTGCCCCAGGAGCACCGGAACTGCTCTGGGTGCTGATGGTGACCAGTGCAGCCAATCGTGGCTGGCCGGGTGACGTCGTCGTCTCCGACCTGACCGCGGCGGGACTGCCAGCAGCGTCCGTCGTGCGGTCCGCCAAGGTCGCCACGATCGAGGCCCGGGATGCCGAGCGTATCGGGCATCTTCCATCCGAAGACCGGTCCCAGGTTGCGATGGCAATGCGCGGCAGTCTCGCGCAGCTTCTCGCCACCTGACCTTTTGAACCCTGCGCCGAGGGCCTCTGCCTTGAGCCAATCCGCATCCCTGTCCGCCCTTATCTGGTCCGTCGCCGACCTGCTCCGCGGCAACTACAAGCAGTCCGAATACGGCCGCGTCATTCTCCCCTTCACCGTGCTGCGCTGGTTGGATTGCGTTCTCGCCCCCACCAAGGCCGCCGTGCTGGCCGAGAAAGCGGCCAAGGAGCCGCTCGGCATCGATCCTGAGCCCTTCCTGCTGCGCGTCGCCAAACTCGGATTCGTCAACACCTCGCCCTTCGACCTGAAGACCCTGATGGGCGACCAGGACAACCTGCTCACCAACCTCGCCGCCTACATCCGCGGCTTCTCCCCCGCCGTGCGGGACATCTTCGAGCGGTTCCGCTTCGCCGAGCAGGTGGACCGGCTCGGCAAGGCCGGGCTGCTCTACCAGGTCACCGAGCGGTTCGCGTCCCGCTGCATCCCGACCAAGTCAGCAATCACGACATGGGCCTGGCCTTCGAGGAGCTGATCCGCAAGTTCGCCGAGATCTCCAACGAGACTCTGCGAACTGGGACACACAGGAAAAGCTGATGCAACGCCGCTACGCGACTGCGGACGTGTTCACCACGGAGCCCTTGGGCGGCAACCCGGTCGCGGTCGTGCTGGATGCCGAAGGGTTGGCGTCGGCGCAGATGCAGGCGCTAGCGGCGGAGTTCAACTACGTCGAGACCACCTTCGTCCTGCCCGCCGCCGAACTCGGCCATACGGCGCGGGTGCGCATCTTCACCCCCGACCGCGAGGTGCCCTTCGCCGGCCATCCCAACATCGGCACTGCGTTCATCCTCGCGCGGGAGCAGGTCCTGGCGGGCGGCCCGCTGCCCGATCGGTTTGTGTTCGAGCAAAAAGCCGGGCTGGTAGAAATCGACCTCATGCACGAGAGGGGCTCTATCGTCGGGGCCGACCTGCTCTCGCCGCGGCCGCTTGCGCGGCATGCGACCGTCAACGCCGCGACGGCGGCAAGCTGCCTCGGATTGGCCGGGGGCGACGTAAGCGTTGCGGCGCACGAGCCGCAAGTCGTCTCGGTCGGCCTTCCCTTCCTGGTCGTCGAACTCGCCTCGCGCGAGGCGTTGCGTCGTGCGCGACCGGACCGGCGCGCGTACGACGGGCTGTTCCCGCTCGACGGCGCGCGCTCGGTGTACGCCTATACGCGCGATGCCGGGCAGGATGCGGCGCACGACCGCGCCGACCTGCACTCGCGCATGTTCACTTGGCGCATGGTGGAGGACCCCGCGACGGGCAGCGCCACGGCCGCGGTGGCGGCGCTCCTCGCGGACGTACATGGCGCGGACATGCGACTTCGCGTGCGCCAAGGCGAGGACATGGGCCGACCGAGCACGTTGCTGACGAGGAGCGTCTCCCGGGGCGGCTCCATTATGGCACGCGTGGGCGGACGATGCGCCCCCATGTTCAGCGGGGTGTTTGATCTACTCTAGTGGATGAAACCTGACGGTCGAGTCCTTTTGGGATTCCCACGGCTCGGCGTGACATGCGAGTCGAGGGCATGCGCACCGGTGTCATCGTCAAAGTCTCCCTTGCCGACCGCGAGCGGCTTGCCGCCATCGCGGTCGATCGCAACAGCCCGCAGAAGCATGCCTGGCGGGCTCGGATTGTGTTGCTGACCGGCGAAGGCTGCGGCACAGCGAAGATCATGCGAGAGGCGGGTGTGGCCAAGACCGCCGTTTGGCGCTGGCAGGAGCGCTTCATGCAGGAGGGCGTGGATGGTCTGCTGCGCGACAAAACGCGCCCGTCGCGAATCCCGCCGCTCGCCCCGGAGATCGCCGAACGCGTCATGGCGCTGACGATTGAGCCGCCGCCGGGCGAGACGACTCACTGGACTGCGCCAGCGATGGCCAAGGTGGTTGGCATCAGTGTCAGTTCGGTGCAGCGCATCTGGCGGGCGCACGGCCTTCAGCCGCACCGGCTGAGCCAATTCAAGCTGTCCAACGACCCGAACTTCGCGGCCAAGCTGCGCGATGTCGTCGGCCTCTACATCGACCCGCCGGCGCATGCTGTGGTGCTCTCGATGGACGAGAAGAGCCAGATCCAGGCGCTCGACCGCACTCAGCCGGGGCTGCCGCTCAAGCGCGGCCGCTGCGGCACGATGACGCATGATTACAAGCGGAACGGCACGACCACGCTGTTTGCCGCCTTGGACGTCGCGGCGGGCCGTGTCATCGGACGCTGCATGCAGCGCCATCGACATCAGGAGTTCATCCGCTTCCTCAATACCATCGAGCGCGAGGTCCCTGCGGGCAAGCTGGTCCATGTGATCCTGGACAACTACGCCGCCCACAAGCATCCCAAGGTGATCGAGTGGCTCGGGCGCCATCCGCGCTTCACCTTCCACTTCACGCCGACTTCAGCCTCTTGGCTGAACGCCGTCGAGGGCTTCTTCGCCAAACTCACCAAGCAGCGGCTTAAGCGGGGCGTGTTCCACTCGCTCGTGTCGCTCCAGGCGGCGATCAACCGATACGTCGCCCAAGCCAACGACAACCCACGCCCCTTCCGCTGGACCAAGGACCCGGACAAAATCATCGCTGCCGTCAGGCGAGGGCACCAACTGTTAGAATCGATCCACTAGCTAGCGTATTGCTGAAAAAGCGCTCGCCAGGAGGACGGTCGATGTAATCCGCTTCTTGGAGGCGGAGCGGTCGATAGCGGTTCGGATCAGCACACGAGAAGCTGCAGGGTGCGCTGCTGCTGCGAGCGTGTTACTCGGTGCGGCCCGAGTGGCAGTTAATGGGGTAGATCGGCTTAACGCTGTCCGCTGGCTCATCGCCCTAGTGATGGACGCGTCGGTACGGGACGCGACAGACGCTTAGCAAGAACCGCGACCGCTGTTGTTCCTGCCGTATCCGCCGCCAGAATCCACCGTCCTGCCACGCCATGGATCGGCGCTCACGAGATGGTCCCGCACCGTAGTCAACGCGCCGCTTCGGCCGGCCTCATGGCGAGGACCACGGCTCTAGCCGGGGCAAGCGAGGCCAGGGTTGCAGCTGCCGCCACCGCGTCGACCAGCGCGCGGCACTCGTTCACCCCGGTCGCCAGCAGCTCCCGGAACCCGGCGCTGCGGGAGATGGTCCACAGCATGGACGCGACCACACTCCCCGGGCACGCGTTCAGCACGGCCTTGGCGCGCGGGTAGAGCGGCGAACCCAGGCTCTCGACGATCGCGAACGCTCCGTGCAGGCCGCGCGCCACCGCCATCGCCTCCGCCCAGGAAGCGCCCGCACCGCGCCGCTGAGCCGCCACGGCAATGCTTTCCAGCGCGATGCAGAGAGGGACGTGGCAGCGCAGCCAGCGCGGCATGTCCGGTTCCAGCCGCGATGGCACGCCAGCGTCCTGGAACAGCGCCGCCCACCGTGCGTCGCCGTGAAGCGTTCTTCGCCGGGGGCTGATCGTCGCGTCAAGCACGCCGTCGCGGTCCAGCTTCGCCTGCACGAACGGCATGCCGAAGCTGCACCGCCCAGCGCCGACCGCTTCCCTCAGCTGCGCCGGGTCGAACGTGTTGACCATGAACTGGATATGCCGCGCGTTGCTGCGTTCCAGGATGGGCAGCAGCGCACCGGCCTGGTGGACAGGAATCGTCACGACTACTAGGGCGGTTGCCAAAGGAGCGATAGAACACCTCGCGTGCCAGCACGGCAGCGAAATT
>CAXUDC010000197.1:0-4753 GCA_964249685.1 uncultured Acidobacteriaceae bacterium | reverse complement strand
TTTGAAGTTCGTGTAATCGGCCATAAAGTGCCGTTTGAGAAGTTCAGCACGCACCCGGTTTGAATCCGACAGACCCTCAAGATGCATTTGGTAGATGCGGCGCGAATCCTAAAATTCTTGGAAGATGGACCTTGTTTCCGTATTGCCATCGGCGGCAATCGCTTGCTCCAGAGGGTTCAACTCGGCATCGGTGGAAGCCAGAAGGAACAGCAGCTCGGTTTGCCCTGCGGCACGAGCGGCTGATTCTGCTTTGCGTTCTTGGAGCTGGGCGTGCAGAATGGCGCGACGGGATTGCGGCCCGGGATGAGTTGCCAGCATGGCATCGAGCAACATCCCGGCGGCCCCGACAAACTCTTGGTCCAGTCCCCAAAATTCAAAGCCGGAATTGTGCGAGGAAGCTGCACAGTGTGCGGCGAGTTCATTCTCTTCTTTGATATCGAGAAATGCCATGCTGCTGGGGTACTGCCGCCCTCGCTCTTGCATGCGGGTCATTCGATCTGAACTCTTCAGCAGTCCGCTCGCATAGCGAGCCGCATTTGGACCAACCTCCACCGCATACACATCCGGGTGGATCATGTCACACATGGCCTCGCCAAGTTGCGGCACCTCCTTACTGAAATGTTCTTCTCCCAACAAAATAAATCTTGAGGAAAAAATTGCTCGCGAGAGGACGCCGGCTCCCGCACCCCTGAGCTTTCCTCCTTCGAGTACCAGAGGCGAGCGGCTCTGAGCCAGAGCCTCGGTCAGCGTCGGTTTCGCGGGTGGTTGAGCCCATAGCGCAGCAACTGAGAGGTTTAGAACGAGCCAAGCTAACATTCGGAGCATATCCGTACTATAAACCTGAAGGAACTAAGCCTCGGCTCGCAAAGGCTTAGTTGCGAACCGGGTTACCCCCGATAAGTCGCAATAGCGGAAGTAGCAATGCTTAACATTCAACGGTCGACAGATTCGCTCGTTCCTAACCCATGTCCAAGCCGATCGCATCGTTTACCGCATGAGCCACGGCCTGCTCAGTTCGAAGATAACGCTCCGTCGTTTGTATGGAAGCATGCCCAGGCAAAAGTCGGATCTGTTCGAGGTCGCCGCCGGGCTTCCGGCAGAGCTTTGCTCAGGTCCGCCGCAGCTCGTGCGATCTTTATGCCTTTTAGGGCGGGCACCGAGCGGTTTAGAGATCCTTTGGAGAGTAACCCCACTCATGACGGTAAGGCCGCCCTGAATGGGGCACCCGGTTTACTTGGACTTGGTCTGGATGAGGGCGATGAGGTCGCCTACTTCCTTCAGGTCCTGGAGCTCGCCGAGGGCGAAGCGGACCTTGAAGTGCATCTCGATCATCTCGATGAGCTCGATGTGGGCGATGGAGTCCCAGTTCTTTGTGTTCATCGCGTTCGACTTCGGGGTGACGGTGAGGTCGGGCTGGGCGAGGGCTTCCTGGAAGATGGGCTGGAGTTCGGCTAGGATTTCTTCGTTGGACTTGGGCATGAGTCTCCTGTTTTTGGGAAGGAAGATTAAACGCAGAGGGCGCTGAGGTTTACGCGGAGGTCGCGAAGGACTGGACTTGGATGTGGTGGTTTTTCTGGGTGTAGGTGGAGAGGTCGAGGTTCCAGGTGGTGGCACCTTCAGGAGTTTTGGAGGCCTGGGTGAAGCCCAGCTTTTCATACAGGTCGGCTACCATTGCGTTCTTGGCCGTGGGCAGGTAGGTGCCGCGCAGGGTGGTGACGCCGAGCGCGCGCGCGCGAGTGGCGACGGCGTCGAGCATCGCGAACTCCATATCGCGCTTGAGCACGCGGCAGCTCATCAGCCACAGGTCCAGGTGGAGCGTGGCGCCGTCCTTGTGGCCGACGACGATCGAGATCAGGCCGTTATCGCCGAACTTGTCGGTGAGCTTACCGTAGAGCGGGATGTAGCTCAGGTCGGCGGCGACGGCTTCCATCTCGGCGAGCGTGTAGCGGCGGGTGGTGACGTTGAACTGGTTGGTCTTGTTGGTGAGCTGCGCGATGCGCTCGAGGTAGACGGGCTTGAAGGAGTCGATCTCGGCGGTCATCTCGAGCGAGTCGAGGTACTCGCCGTAGTTGGCGAACTTGGCCTGCTGTGCGCTGCGCTGGGCGTTGTCGGCGTAGAGCGCGCCGCGGTTCAGGTCTTCCTTTGAGAAGCCAGCGGGCTCGAAGAAGCGGCCATGCTGGATAATGCGGGCGTACTGCGTGACCTGGTTGCCGATCTCCGGCACGGCCATGCCGGGGATCTGGCCGGCGACGATAGCGCGCTCAGCCGGGTTATCGTCCGCGAAGACGAAGGAGTCGACACCGAGGTTGAGGTCGGCGGCGATCTCATGCATGTTTTCGTGCTTGGGGTTCCAGTTGGCCTTGAAGCAGGAGATGTGCTCGAGCTTCAGGATGCTGTCGGGATGGGCGAAGCCGGTGCGGGCGATTTCGTCGTTGTTTTTGCTGCAGACGGCGAGCAGGATGCCGCGGTCGCGCAGCGAGAGGGCGTACTCCTGGAAGGCGGTGTAGGCCTCGGCCTGCGGGGTCTCGCGGCCGATGAGGATCTTGTCCGCGCCGTCGTCGCCGATGACGCCGCCCCAGACGGTGTTGTCGAGATCGAGGACGAGGACCTTTTTAGTCTTGCCGTAGATCGCCTTCACGATCGCGGCGAGGGAGCGAACGAGCTCGAGGTTGGCTTCGGGCGTGATCAGGACCTTGTAGCTGAAGTAGCGGTCCCAGTCGAACCAGTGGCGCAAGCCGACCTCGGCGGAGATGCGGTGGACGTCCTGCAGGAGGAGCTTGGGGCGCTTGGCGGTCTCTTCCGCGAACGCGATGTTGAGCAGCGCGAGGTAGCGCGTGAGCCCGCCGGCCGCGACGACATCCATGTTGCCGAGCACGGCGTAGGGGGGTAGCTCGAAGTTGTTCTGGATCACCTGGCAGCCGACATTCTGCTCGAGCGAGTCCCAGATCTGGCGCCAGCGCTGCATCTCGGCTTCGACGTAGCCGGGAAGCTCAGCCTCTGTGGTGCTGACGGGCGGGCGGTTGCCGGCGTTCAGGCAGCTTGTATGAATATAGATAAGGTCGGGTTTGAAGGCGGCGAGGTGCGCGTGGTCGTAGACGGCGTCCTCGTAAAAGCGGCCGTACTCGGACTGCTGGAAGGTGGGCGCGAAGCCGGCGTTGAGCAGGAAGAGCTCGAGGATCTGGACGACCTGGTCGGTGGTCGAGCCGCCAAGGACGGCGATGCGCAGCGGCGTCAGGCCGGTACGGGCGATGAGTTCGCGGCGGAGTGCGCGGCGATTCATGAGGACGTCGTCGGCGGAGGAGAAATCGAGGTCGATCATGGGCGGGTCCGTGAGGGTTGGCGGTGGGTGGATGGGGAACGAGTCGGGCTGGGGTTAGTATACTTGCGATGATTGGGTGAGATAACGGACAGCTGTCAGCTATGAGCTCTCAGCTGACAGCCTGGGACGGGAGGCTGCCGTCTTCGGCCGTTTTGATGAGTTGAACTTGTTTGCGAGGCTTTGCGTATCGTTCTGCAGCGTCCCGTGATTTGGGACTATGCTGGTAAGTAGTGGTAGGGGCCGGTGGTTGGCCCGAGGCTTCTGTGCGGTTCGCGATTCGAGTTTTGCTCTCGCTGCTGGCCCTTCCCCTTCTGTATGCAGGGATGGTGGCCGCGTTTCACCTTCTCAACCTGCCCAGTAATGTGGCTGTTCTCGAAGGCGTGTGCCTGCTGCTGCTCCTCGCGGCGGGTGGATTTGTTGCGTTCCGGGCAATCTGGTAGGGGACCTTATGTCGATTTTCAGTACGTTTGCTTCAGCGAACACAGGCAGCAGCAGCATGAACTACAACCCGCGCGGCGGGCAGGCGGGCACGCTCATCAAGTGGGTGGGCGGCCTGGTCGTGCTGTTGGTGCTCACGCTCATCTTCTTCAACTACATTGCGTCGGTGACGCGGATCGGCGCGGGCTACGTGGGCGTGGAGGTGGTGCTGAGCGGATCGCAGCGCGGGGCGAACGAAATTCCGATCCGCACCGGCTGGGTCTTCTACAGCCCGCTGCGCTCGCAGATCATCGAGTTTCCCACCTTCGTCCAGACGGTGAAGTGGACCGCGAACCTGAACGAAGGGCGCGCGACGGACGAGAGCATGAGCTTCAACTCGAAGGAAGGCATGGAGATCTACGCGGACGTCTCGCTCAGCTACGCCATCGAGCCGCGGCGGGTACCGGACTTCTACGTCAAGTACCGGGTCAGCGACCTGGACACGTTTACGCACGGCATCCTGCGGGATATCGTGCGCAACTCGCTGAACGAGGTGGCGTCGACGTACAACGTGGAGCAGATCTACGGCGAGCAGAAGGCGGAGTTTCTGGCCAAGGTAGAGGCGCTGATCCAGCAGAAGATGGATCCGGTCGGCGTGGGGATTCAGCAGTTCGGCTTCATCGGCGCGCCGCGCGTGCCGGCGGTCATTGCCGCCGCGATCACGAACAAGGCGCAGGCGATCCAGGCGGCCGAGCAGGCCAACAACGAGCTGGCGAAGACGCAGGCCGAGGCCGCCAAGACGGTCGCCGAGGCGGAGGGTGAGGCGAAGGCGGCGGTGACGCGCGCGCAGGGCGAGGCGGAAGCCAACCGCATCCGCCAGACGTCGCTGACGCCGCAACTGATGGAGCTGCGCAAGATCGAGAACTCAAAGGCGCTGATCGATCGCTGGAACGGCCAGCTGCCGACCGTGCAGACCGGCAACGGCCAGATGCTGATGGAGCTGCCGAAGATCCAGTA
>CAXUDC010000196.1:0-4761 GCA_964249685.1 uncultured Acidobacteriaceae bacterium | reverse complement strand
GCTGCTGGGCCTGGTTGTTCTGCTGGAGCTGCTGGGCTCGCTGCTGCTCCTGCTGCTGGAGCTGTGGGTTGCGCTGTTGCTGGAGATTGCGCTGGTCTGCTTGCTGCTGAGGGCGCTGCTGCTGGGGTAGCTGCTGGAGCTGGCGGAGCTGCTGCTGGTTGTTACCGGGCTGGCCGAAGCCGCCGCGCTGGACTGGCTGCACGGGCTGGATGGGTCTGGCTGGCTGGGTATCGGCGGCGAAGTGCTGTGGTGCGGCGGCTAGGGCGGGGCGTCCATGATTTTCGTTGAAGAACTGCTGACGGTTAGTGGCGGCCTGCTGGCGGACCTGCTGCTGGGCCTGCTGGGGAGGCAGGCGCTGCTCGTGATAGACGGCGAGTTCGGCGGGCACGGGCCTGGCCTGATAGCCACCAGGGCCGTTGTAGCTGAAGTGATTGTTGTTCACAACGGGGACATTGCGCTGGTAGACGTTGCGGACGTCGACGACGTTGACGCGGTTGACGCGCTGGTTGTAGTAGAAGTTGTTGTTGTTCCAGTAGCCGCCTTCGTAGCCTCGGCCGGAGTAGCCGAAGCCGTAATCAATGCCGCCGTAGAAGCCGATGTGGCGGCCCCAGAAACCGCGGTGGAAGCGGTAGCGGTGGGATTCAAAGCCCCAATAGCCGGGGGTCCAGAGGGCGCCGGCGTAGGGCGGTGCGACCCAGGCACCGGGGACGAAGTAGTAGCCGCCCGAGTTGGCGTAGTTCCAGTAGCCGGGGGTCCACTGGTCATTGACCTGGGTGAGCTCGGGCTGGTCGTATTGGGGCAGGGGGGGCGGGGCCTGGTCGGCGTAGAGGGCGTCCTGACCGGCGTCGACCTGGGAGTTGTACTGGTCGTAGGCGTCGTCGTTTACGGGCTGGCCATTGTCTTGTTGCGGGTATTGCTCGCCCTGGGGGGCGGTCTGCGGGTACTCCGAGCGCTGGCCGAGGACGCGGCCGCCGGTGGCTACGGGCGCTGTCGCGGCATAGGTGCTTTGCTGGCTGCTGGTGCCTTGCGGGGCGTTAGGGTCGGCCGGCGCGAGGTTGGCCGCGGCGGGGTCGGGGCCGTTGTTCATATCGACGATGGTCGCGGGCGGGGCGGGCTGGTTGCTCTTGCAGCCGGCGAGGCCGAGCGCCAGAGACAGGCCGAGGGTGAGTTGGAGTGGTCGCATGCGGTCCTCTTTGGGTGCTAACACCGTCAGATGCGCGTTGTCGCGTTCAGGAGGAGGGGAAGGCGAGAAGAATAAGAGAGGTCTTCCCAAGGGCTGCTGCGTGGGGCTAAAATCGGGCTATGTTCCGTCGAGTGCACACCCGCAACTCCGGCATGGCGCGCGCCAAGCGTTTTCGGCATGGGCGGCGCGATCGTGGCCGCCAGGCATAGCCTGTGCGCCTTCTGCTACTCTTCTTCCCGAACGCTGTCGCACGACTTTGCGAACGCTATCGTGCGACTTTCCGAACGCTATTGCAGGATGACTCCGCGCCCAGACGCGCCTGAGGACCCACTGACCATGACGACCGCAGCCCACCCGAATACTTTTGGAGCAGAAGCCACCCTTACCTCCGGCAGCAAAACCGTGCGCTACTTTGCGCTGTCCGCGTTGCAGGACTACGACCTGTCGCGGCTGCCGTTCTCGCTGCGAATCCTGCTCGAAAACCTGCTGCGCCATGAGGATGGCCGCACGGTGACTGCGGAGGACATCAGGTTCCTCGCGGCGTGGGACGCCAAGGCGGAGCCCTCGAAAGAGATCGCCTACATGCCCGCGCGCGTACTGATGCAGGACTTTACCGGCGTGCCGGCGATCGTCGACCTGGCCGCGATGCGCAATGCGATGCGCGCGCTGGGTGGGGACCCGGAAAAGATCAACCCACTACAGCCCGCGGAGCTGGTCATCGACCACTCCGTGCAGGTGGACGAGTTTGGCACGACGCACGCGTATGACTTGAATGCCGCGCTCGAGTTCCAACGCAACCGCGAGCGCTACGCCTTTTTGAAGTGGGGCCAGTCCGCGTTCAACAACTTTTCCGCCGTGCCGCCCGGTATGGGCATCTGCCACCAGGTCAACCTGGAATACCTGGCACGGGTGGTCTTTACGACTGCGCCAGGGGCGGGCGGGATGGTGACGGCGTACCCTGATACGCTGGTCGGCACCGACTCCCACACGACGATGGTGAACGGGCTGGGCGTGCTGGGCTGGGGCGTGGGCGGCATCGAGGCCGAGGCAGCCATGCTGGGGCAGCCGGTGTCGATGCTCGTTCCGCAGGTGGTCGGGTACAAACTGACGGGTAAGCTGCGCGAAGGTACGACCGCGACCGACCTGGTGCTGACCGTGACGGAGGCATTGCGCAAGCTGGGAGTTGTGGGCAAGTTCGTCGAGTTCTATGGGCCGGGCATTGCGGAGCTGCCGCTTGCCGACCGCGCGACGATCGCCAACATGGCGCCGGAGTATGGGGCGACGTGCGGGATCTTCCCGGTCGACAAGGAGACGCTGAAGTACTTGCGGCTGACTGGGCGCGATGAGGCGGCAATTCAGCTTGTCGAGGACTACATGCGCGCGCAGGGGCTGTTCCATACGCCGGATGCGCCCGAGGCGATCTACTCGGCATCGATCGAGCTGGACCTGGCGACGGTGGAGCCGAGCGTGGCTGGGCCCAAGCGCCCGCAGGACCGTGTGCTGCTTTCCGGCACCGCGGCGAGCTTTCAGCAGCATCTACCGAACCTGATGGGCACGAGCGCCAACAAGGCCGCGCTGCGCCAGATGGTGCGCTGGGAGGGGGAGGGCGGTACCGCCTCCGTTACCGGCGACGTGACCAGCGATGTCGGCATGCCCGCGCCCGGCACGCCGGAGAACCTGCCGATCGAGTCCGATCTGGTACCCGTGGCTACGCTGACCGCAGGTCCGGCGACGATCACCATCGAGGCCCCGGCGACCAGCGTCAAGGCGCGTTACGGCATCGACCCCGACCAGTACCTGGACCATGGCTCGATCGTGATCGCAGCGATTACGTCCTGCACCAACACGTCGAACCCCTATGTGATGATGGCCGCCGGGCTGCTTGCGAAGAAGGCTGTGGAGAAGGGCCTGCGCACGCCGCCCTGGGTCAAGACATCGCTCGCGCCCGGCTCGCGCGTGGTGACGGATTATTACAACAAATCCGGGCTGATGAAGTATCTGGATACGCTGCGCTTCCAGGTGGTGGGTTATGGCTGCACGACGTGCATTGGCAACTCCGGCCCCCTGCCGACAGACGTTTCGAAATCCATCGAAGAACACAATCTGGTTGCGGTTTCGGTGCTGTCCGGCAATCGCAATTTTGAGGGCCGGATCTCACCTGAGGTCCGCGCCAACTACCTGATGAGCCCGCCGCTGGTGGTCGCGTACGCGCTGGTCGGCACCATCAACCATGATTTCGAGGCCGAGCCGATGGGTTACGACCACGCGCGCAACCCGGTCTTTCTGCGCGATCTGTGGCCGACCCAGCAGGAAGTTTCGGACGCTGTGCATAGTTCGATCGGCGCCGAAATGTTCATCAAGCAATACAGCACCGTATCGGACGGAGACCAGAACTGGCAGAACCTGACCTTCCCTTCCGGCGATACGTACGGCTGGGAGCCTGATTCCACCTACATCCGCCAGGCCCCATATTCCGACGACATGCCCGCGATGCCGGCGCCGGTTGAGGACATTCGCGCGGCGCGCTGCCTGGCCGTGCTGGGCGACTCCGTGACGACCGATCACATCTCGCCCGCGGGGTCGATCAAGCTGAACGGGCCGGCCGGCAAGTACCTGGTCGAGCACGGCGTGGCGCCCGCCGACTTCAACAGCTACGGCTCGCGCCGCGGCAACCACGAAGTAATGGTGCGCGGCACGTTCGCCAATGTTCGGCTGCGCAACAAGATGGCACCAGGCACCGAGGGTGGCGTCACCCGCCTGCTCCCGGAACTGACGCAGATGTCCATCTACGACGCATCGGTCGAGTACGCGCGGCGCGGCACGCCGCTCGCGATTCTTGCGGGCAAGGAGTACGGCTCGGGCTCGTCGCGGGACTGGGCGGCGAAGGGGCCGCGGCTGCTGGGGATCCGCTTCGTGATCGCGGAGTCCTATGAGCGTATTCATCGCTCAAACCTGGTAGGCATGGGCATCCTGCCGCTGCAGTTCGAGCATGGTGAATCAGCCGAGTTGCTGGGGCTGACGGGCGAGGAGATCTTCCACATCGAAGGCTTGCGAGACATGCTCGACAGCAAGTTTGCGGCTGGCAAGAATCTTACGGTGAGGGCCGAAAACATGACCGGCACGACGACCGAGTTTCCGGTCACGGTGCGCATCGATACCCCGCAGGAGATCCTCTACTACCAGCATGGAGGCATTCTGCAGTATGTGCTGCGGCAGTTGGCGGGCAAGGCGTAAACAACTGCGGAACTCCGACGCGGGGTTCCGCAGTAAACTATTGGGTGCGGCTGCTAAACCCGGGGAATGTACGGACGTACAAACGCGAGAATGGTAGTGCTGTCGTCCTCGGTGTGGGCTTGTGGGCGCAGAAGGAAAAGGACTGGGTCCACCTACGTCTGACAGGTAATGGCGATGCGCATACCTGGGTTACGAATAATCCTGGCTCGTCCGCTGTCCTCGCACGCTGTTCCGGACTTTGCGTAGGACGCTGCTGGTTCAGAACTGCTGGCCCTTTGGAGATGAAGGCGCTGAGACCGAAGTTGATCATGATGCGGCCACCCCCGAGATCTACACGCCGTGCC
>CAXUDC010000195.1:0-4795 GCA_964249685.1 uncultured Acidobacteriaceae bacterium | reverse complement strand
AGTTGGTGGAGTCGTTGAACTGCGGGCAGACCTCCATGCAGATGGTGCAGGAGATACAGTTCGACAGCGGGTAGCGCTGCTCCTGAATCTGCGGAAACTGGCGGGGCGCGGCACCGAGGTCGTAGGTGCCGTCGATCGGCACCCAGGCCTTCACTGCCTTCAGGTTCTGGAAGAGTACCGAACGGTCAACCGCAAGGTCGCGCACCACGGGGAACTTCGAGAGCGGCGCCAGCGTGATGGGCTGGTCGAGCTTGTCCACCAGGGCCGAGCAGGCCATGCGCGCCTTACCGTTGATCAGCATCGCGCACGAGCCGCAAATCTCCTCCAGGCAGTTCGCGTCGTAGGCGATTGCGGTTGTCTCGCTGCCGTCCGCCGTGATCGGGTCGGCGGCGATCTCCCCCAGCAGCGACGTGATGTTCATGCCGGGGCGATACGGAATCTCGAACTTCTCCGTGCGTGCGGGCGTGTCGGGCGTGGCCTGGCGCTTGATCTCGACCTTGATGGTCTTGGTGCTGGTGCGGGCGGCGGCCTGAGAGGTGGTGGGTGCGGGCATGGTTGCGGTTGCCATTGGGTTCCTCGCTTGGGACTACTTCCTTGCTTAGCGGAATTGCATACGGGGTTGCATCGTAGGTCGGCGCGGATTTCTCTACGCAGAGGTATAGACGCGCGGCCGGGGCTTGATGTGGCTGATGTCTACGTCCTCAAAGGTGATCTTTGGCGCGCCGTCAACAAAGGAGGCCTTGGTTGTCTTCAGGAACTGCTCATCGTTGCGGTTGGGGAAGTCCGGCTTGTAGTGGGCGCCGCGGCTCTCGTCACGCTGCCGTGCGCCGTGGACGATCACGCGCGCGAGCTCCAGCATGTTCTTGAGCTGGCGCGTGAACGCGAAGCTGGTGTTCGCCCACTGACCCTTGTCGGACAGGTTGATGTTCCGGTAGCGGGCGAGCAGCTCGACGAGCTTGGCGTCGGCCTCGTCCAGGCCGGCGTTGTAGCGCACGATGGTGGCGTGCTTGGTCATGGTTTCGCCCAGCTCGCGCCAGATCTTGAAGGGGTTCTCCTTGCCGGTAGAAGCCAGCAACTGCTGGTTGGCATCGAGTTGCCGCTTGAGCTCCGCCGCATGCCCGCCGTCGCCGGTCTGGGGCTTGATGGATTTGGCGTAGGCGACCGCGTTCGGGCCCGAGAGCAGGCCGGCGTAGATGCAGGACAGCAGGGAATTCGCGCCCAGGCGGTTCGCCCCGTGGATCGAGTAGTCGGCCTCACCCGCGGCGAAGATGCCGGGGATATTGGTTTGCTGGTCGAAGTCGACCCAGAGCCCGCCCATCGTGTAGTGGACGCCGGGAAAGATCTTCATCGGCACTTCACGCGGGTCGTCGCCTACGAACTTCTCGTAGATCTCTAGGATGCCCTCAAGCTTGTGCAGCCGCTCTTTCGACAGGTGCGTCAGGTCGAGGTACACCATCGCCTGGCCGTCGATGCCCATGTTGTCTTCGTAGACGATCTTGAAGATCTCGCGCGTTGCGATGTCGCGCGGAACCAGGTTGCCGTACTTGGGGTAGCGCTCTTCCAGGAAGTAGTAGCGGTCCGCCTCCGGGATGGACTTGGCGGCGCGCTTCTCGCTGCGGTCGCGCGGGACCCAGACGCGTCCGCCTTCGCCGCGTGCGGATTCGGACATCAGCCGCAGCTTGTCCTCGCCCGGAATGGCGGTTGGGTGGACCTGGATGAACTCGCCGTTGGCGTAAAACGCGCCCTGCTGGTAGAGCGCGGATTGTGCGGAGCCCGTGCAGACGACCGAGTTCGTGCTTTTGCCGAAGATGGCCCCGTTGCCGCCGGTGCAGATGATGATTGCGTCGGCCGGGAAGGTCTGGACCTCCATCGAGCGCAGGTTCATCGCGGCGATCCCGCGGCAGACGCCGGAGTCGTCGAGCACGGCCGAAAGGAACTCCCAGCCTTCGTACTTGGTCACCTTGCCTTCAGACTCGTAGCGGCGTACCTGCTCGTCGAGACCGTAAAGAAGTTGCTGGCCGGTCGTCGCGCCCGCGAACGCTGTCCTTTGATACAGCGTCCCACCGAAGCGGCGGAAGTCGAGCAGGCCTTCCGGCGTCCGGTTGAACGGGACGCCCATACGGTCGAGCAGGTCGATGATGGCCGGGCCCTGCGCGGTCATGTTCTTGACCGGGGTTTGATTGGCGAGGAAATCGCCGCCGTAGACGGTATCGTCGAAGTGCTTGAGGACGGAGTCGCCTTCGCCCTTCAGATCCTTGGCTGCATTGATGCCGCCCTGCGCGCAGACCGAGTGCGAGCGCTTGACGGGGACGATCGAAAACAGGTCGACGGTCCCGCCGGCCTCGGCAATTTTGATGACGGCGGACAGGCCGGCAAGGCCTCCGCCTACGACGATGATCCTTGGATTTGCGACTGCCATTTCATACCTCTTGCAAAAAGCTAGGGCTGAGCTGCGGGCTGGGGTGAGACGGGACGGACGCTGTTCGGGCTCGGACTGGTGGGGGTGGCAGGTGCGACGCCGGGGTGCTCCTCGCTCATGACGTCGGCAGGGGCGTTGCGGAACTCGGGCTTAAAGCGTACCGCGTAGATGCTCATCAGGCCCATCGCGCATAGTGCTACGCCGATCGCGGTCGAGACATAGCCCATGCGCTTGCGCGCGCGGTCGCCCGGGGTGATGCCCCACTTGACGCTGAAGAGCCAGATGCCATAGGCGAAGTGGTAGGTCGTCGCGACCATGGCAATAACATAGAAGGCGAGCATCCACGGGTTTGAAAGCTCTACCTGTACCTTGTGGAAGGCGGCGCCCGGGTGCTCCGGCAGCGAGGTGCCGAGGAAGCGCTGGCGGATGACGTGCTGGATAATGTAGACGAGCGCGATCAGGCCAGAGAGCCGCTGCAGGATGTAGTTCCAGTTCGACGCCCACGGATAGACGTTGACGTTGGCCCGGCCGCGGACCGCGATGAACACGCCATAGCCGGCGTGGAAGGCGAGCGGAATGAAGATCAGCCCCCACTCCAACAGGCGTACCAGCGGCAGCGAGTTGAGGAACACAACCTGCTTGGCGTAGGCGAGCGGCCCGTTCCAGGTCTCGAAGTTCGAGACGATGTGCTCGATCAAAAAGGCACCGATGGGGATGATCCCTGACAGCGAATGCAGTCGCCGCAAGAGAAAGGAGTGGCCCTGCCCGGCGCGGAGGGGCTGAACGCCCCTGGTCGGTGTGCCCAGGTCTGCGGGTGCTACGGGTGCGGCGGCGGCCATCGTGACTCCTTCTTGTTGCAGCAGGATGATTATTCCGCTACGAAGGAACGACGGTCAAGGGTTTCGCAGCGCTTGTGCGATTACCGTTAAGTTTGTGCGATATTGTGCAGCCGCGTCAAAAGTTCAGCCAGCGCCCGTGCGCGATGGCTATAGCGCTGCCGTGTTGCGGGGTCGACCTCCGCCATGGTCAGGCTCGCTTCGGGAAGCAAAAAGAGTGGGTCGTAGCCGAATCCGGCGGTCCCCCTTGGCTCCGTGACGATCTCGCCTTCGACGCTGCCGTCCGCGGTCGCGAGCGTTCGGCCATCCCGGGCGAGCGCCAGCGTGCAACGAAAACGCGCTCCGCGCACGGCGGGATGCGACAACATCTGCTCGCGCAGGCACGCGTTGTTGCGCTCGTCCTGCGTCGCCCCTGCTGTCAGGGCGAAGCCAAGATCGTCCGCATAGCGCGCGCTCCTGACGCCCGGCGCGCCACCCAGCGCATCCACTTCGAGCCCCGAGTCGTCGGCCAGAATGTAGAGCCCCGGCGTCGCCAGCGAGTATGCCTCCGCCTTGATCCGGGCATTGCCTGCGAACGTGTTGGCTGTTTCCTCCGGTACGGGAAGTCTGGCCAGCCCGGGTAGCGGCTCGAGCGTGACGCCAGGCGCAAGCGCGTGGGCGAAGTCGCGCAGCTTGCCCGAGTTGGTCGTCGCCAGGTAGAGCTTCATTTTGCCCCCTGCGTCTTTGCGAGCGCATCCGCCCGCAGCAGCCCAATGCGTCCATGCGGACCGACTACAAAGGGAAGCGAGAGCGCGTTCCAGTGCTGGTCTTCGTCCGAGATGCCATGTACGCCCGGACGCAAAGCGCGCCAGGTACGCCCGTCATCCCTCGTAGCATCCGTGCCATTCGGTCCCACCGCAATCCAGGCCTTTGCCTGCGCACTGTAGCCGACAGACGAGCGATAGCCATGCGGTTGAGTCACGGCTGCGCTCCAGTGCAGACCCCCGTCGTTCGTCCAGGCTGCGACGTCTACTGCCTGTGCCGGCTTTAGATAGTCTCCGCCGACGGCGATTCCCACACTGGCTTGCCGGAACGCGAGCGAAAAGATCCCGGCCGCGGGTGAATCGTGAATAATCGGCACGTTCGCATCCGTGAAGTCGGTCCAAGGTTGACCGCACTCCCGGGAAATGGGGTCGATTGCCCCGGCGCAATACCCGTTAAGAAAGGTAAACTCGTTTGGCGCGCTGCCCGGCCAGAGCATGCGCGAGGATACTCGACTTGCGCTCGTCGCAAACCAGAATCTGCCTCCGCTCTGCGCCACGGCGGAGTTGCTGGCAGCAAAGGCGGCCTCGTTGGGCGACGCATGCAGACCTGTCCCGGGGCGGCCGGGGTCGGGTGTGCTGACCGGCCCCCAGACCTGGCCGCCGTCTGCCGTGACCCGGATGCGAAAGCTACCCGCGTACTCGGTCGGCGTTGCCATGCTCATGCCAGTCGGGTCGCCGAGTAAAAGCCCATGCTGCGCGTCGACAAAGAGCAGCGCGTCGAAGAAGCCGTCCTCTCC
>CAXUDC010000194.1:0-4822 GCA_964249685.1 uncultured Acidobacteriaceae bacterium | reverse complement strand
TGATGAGCAACGCAAAGCCTATCGGAGGCAACTACAGCTACGACGCAGATAATCGCAATCCGTACAAGAACCAGGTTCCGATCCCAGTTCCACCGTCTTATCCACCAGACGAGATCACCCAGGAAGTCCTCGCGCTCGTCGAGCAGATTTACCCACATCACTTCGGCACCAGCGACGGCTTCGACCTGCCTTGCACGCAAGCCGACTGCGACGGAATGTGGCGTTTCGCGCTCGAGCAGTTGCTGCCCACCTTCGGCCCGTATGAAGACGCGATGCGCGACGACCAGCTCCAGCTCTTCCACTCCAAAACCTCGGTCTTGCTCAATCTCGGACGCATCCTCGCGCTCGACCTGATCCACGAGGTCGAAGCCGCGCAGGAAGCGGACAAAATCCCGCTCGCAAGCGCCGAAGGCTTCATCCGCCAACTGCTCGGCTGGCGCGAGTTCATGCGTCACCTGCACGAGCAGACCGACGGTTATCGCCTGCTGCGCGGCCACATTCCGGACGAGCCGCGCAAGGTCACGCAGGAGGTCTCGCCCGACCAAACCGATGAGGCCAAAGCCGCATATCCACTCGATCCCTATGTCGGAGCGACACCGTCGGCGCTCGGCGCTGCGTTGCCTTTGCCGGCCGTTTACTGGGGCGTGAAGTCAGGTCTGCACTGCATGGATACCGTCGTCGATCAGGTCGTGCAGGAAGGATGGTCGCATCACATCACGCGCCTGATGGTGCTCTCCAACCTGGCCAATCTCTGCGGATTCTCGCCGCGCGAGCTCACCGATTGGTTCTGGTTCGCCTACATCGATGCTTACGATTGGGTCGTCGAAACCAACGTCCTCGGCATGGCAACCTACGCCGATGGTGGTTTAACCGCCACCAAACCGTATGTTTCGGGCGCTGCGTACATCAACAAGATGTCGAACTACTGCGGCCATTGCCAGTACGATCCGAAGAAGTCGGTCGGACCGGGTTCGTGCCCATTCACTTCCCTTTACTGGACGTTTCTCGAGCGCAACCAGGACAGGCTCAGCGGCAACTTCCGCATGCAGATGCCCTACAACACGCTGCGCAAAAAGCGCCCGGAGGAGCTGGTGCAACTGCGCGCCCGCGCCGCGGAGGCGGTCGAACACCTGCAGTCCTTCAAGCGACCGGGCTACTGAGCGTTCTGCGGTGCGGCCGCAAACCGCAGATTCCTCCGCTTCGCTAAGGAATGACAATAAAATACGGCAATTGTATTTTGTTGTCCTCCCGTAGGGATCTGTGGTTCGCACCTGCACAAGCTCTCAAGGCCGACTTTCACTCGTAGCGGTAAATCCAGACCGGTGCAGAGCCAAGTCTCTGCCATCCAGGCAGGTCGCCGACGATCTTCTCGCCGCTCAGAACAGCCACTGCGCCGCTCCTGCGGAACTCCGCGAGCACCGCTTGCCGGCGAGCTTCCGGCATCGCGACAAACGCAGCTTCATCGCGCCCGTCCTGGATCTCGCTAATCACCTGCACCTCGGCGATGTTGGCCCAGTCGGTGTCGAGGTTCGCGCCCCAGCTGATCATGCCGATCTCCGCGCCGCGCGGCAGCCCGGCCGCGCGCACCGCCTGACCGATCTTCCACTTGGGATTATCCTTGTGGCTGATGCCGTGCAGCATGTCCTTCCAGCCGCCGATCTGGTTGTGCACCAGGCCGAGCGCAAAGCCTAGAGCGAGGATCGCGAGCACGGGTTTTTCCGCTCGGACGAGCGGCGCGAGGCCGATCAGCAGCAGCAGCGCGAGCACGGCGAAAAACGCGGAGAGATAGCGTTCTTCCAGGTGCACGGGCGTGTAAAGCAGCACGCCCGCAGCGGCGATCACAGCCAGCGGCCAGACCTTTGCGAACCATGCGGAAAACTGCGCCCGCTGTTCCCTCCTGCGCAGCGTCCAGAGCGCGACCAGCGCGAGCGCCCAGTACATCGGCTGCAGGGCGAGCGAGAACAGGAGGTGCCCGACGTTCTTGCCAAGCGAGACCAGTTGATAGCGCCAACGAAAGAATGGATGATAGCCCTGATACCAGTACGGCGGATCGTAGTAGGGATCATAGGTCGCCTGGCGCGAGCCGCGGAACTCATAGATGGTAGGTGAGTTACCGACCGGAAGTGTGGGATGCAGCGGCTTGCCGTAGTCGGGCGGGTCGGTGTCGTAGTGGGAGAAACGAACCAGGCGCTGGGTCGGCCAGGCTTGCAGTCCAGGGCTCGCGCCGCCTTCCCAGTGAACCCATTTCTGCAGGCGATTCACGTGCCAGGCGTAGTTGATCGCGCCGCTCTCGCCGAGCGTTCGGTAGCCGTTGACGCGGGAGAGCGCGGCGCCGTAGCTCAGGACGATGACGCCGAAAAGAGCGGCCGCGGGAATTACGAAGCGTAGGTTGAGCCGCCGGCTCCAGAGCGCGAAGGCGACTACGCAGATGGTGATTGCACTGAGCGGCAGGTAGGCGGATTTGGCCAGGTAGCCGCAGCCGAGGGTGAGGCCGAGCCCTGCGGCGAGGGTGTAGCCTGGGCGGCGCAGGAGTCGCACGATGAGCGCGCAGGTGAGAAAGAAGAAGACGGCGACGAGCTTGTCCGGGCCCACGCGGGAGACCTGGTCGGTGCAGAGCTGGGCTGTGAGGAACAGGCAGAGCGAGCCGAAGCCGACCAGCATGCCTGCGCCGGTCTTGGCTCCTGCTTCGCCGCGCTGCTCGACGACGAGTTCCCTGACCAGCCAGGCGAAGAGGAGCCAAGCGAGGAAGAAGAGCGCGAGGTTGAGCACATGCGCCGCATTCCAGATGCCGTCTGGACCGGGCTCAAAGAGCGGGCGGATCAAGGCCAGCAGCGCGGGATAGCCCTGGTTCCAAAGCGGGTTGAGCGCGGAGGTGAAGTCGCCGCGGCCAAGGGCGCGAGCTACGTCGAGGTAGGAGACGGCGTCCGAGGGGTAGACATCACCCAGGTCGGTGCGTCCGTACCAGTCGCCAATAAAGCCGAGGACCAGGACGACGCCGCTGGCAGCGCCCAGAAGGGCCCACTTTTTGCGTACTGCTGGCTGCATGGGGTGAGTGTACTGGACGAGACCCTAAGGACGGGATAGCACGGAGGTGGAGGATGAGGTTTGTGTGCCTCGACTTGGAGCGGTTGATAGCTTCTGGTTTTTTAGCTGTTAGTTATTAGTTAAGAATCTACGGCTTGGGGAGGATGAGGGGGATGGACGGGACCGGGATGCCGTCGAGGCCGGCCTGGAAGTTGATCAGGTTGCGCAGCGTCTCGTAGGGGATGCTGGTGAGCGGGAGCAGACGGCCGTTGACGACCAGGATCGGCGTTTGATCGATGCCGAGATCGGTGGCCAGCTTGCTGGATGCGTCCACCGACGCCTTGGCGGTTGCCCCGGCGGCGCAGGTTGCGATCGTTTCGGGGTTCTGGCCGGCTTTGGTGACGGCGTTCTTCAAGGTCTGTTCGCCATCGTCGGCGGTGAGGGTGCCCTGCATGTCGTACACGGCCTGGGTGAAGGCGAAGAAGGCCTCGTTGCTCTGCTGGGCGACGCAGGCCGCGTAGGCGGCGGCGCGGTAGGCGAGGGGGTGAATATCGACCAGCGGGTAGCTTTCATACACGATGCGCGCGGTGGGATAGTCTGCAGCGAGCTTGGTCATGATGGCCTGGGCGTCCTTGCAGTGCGGGCATTGCAGGTCGGCGAACTCGACGAAGAGGAGGTCTTTGGACGCGGAGCCGTGGGCGGGGCCATCGGCGCGCTGCTGCAGGGTGGCGCGGTCGGTGGCGAAGGGATTGGCCCCGAAGGACTGGACGGAGGAGTCGGCGACGAGGTGCTTGCCGTCGGCGAGGACGATGAAGGACGCGGTCTGGACCTTGGCGTTGGGGGTCTTGTCGGAGACGAAGGCGGTGACCTTCGAGACGCCCGGGACGGCAGTCTTCTGGATGGCGGCCACGCGCCAAATGCGATTGGCATCGTAGCCGAGCATGGCGTGGAGATAGCTGTCGACGGTGGCGGCGGAGGGTGAGTCGGCGGTGAAGAACTTCGGGTTCACGGGCGGGAACGGGTCGGCGCGGGATCCGGGGTCGAGCGACTGAAGCTGCAGCGGCTGCGCGGGCGTGTTCTTCACCGCGGCAGAGGGCTTGGTCTGGGTCGTCTGCGAGGGGGGTGCGGGAGCGGTGCCGGTCTGGGCGGTGGCCAGGGTTGCGGAGGCTGCTGCGAAGAGGAGTATGGCGGCGATGCGGTAAGGCTGGGTCACGGTGGTTGGGTCCTTTGAGGCTTGTGCTGGTCTATGGTAGCTGGTTTAAAGGGTTGGATGATTTTGAACTGAGAGCTATCAGCTGTCAGCTTTCTGACTCCCCATTCATCACGTTGAAGCCGTGATAATGGGGCACCCGGCTTTGTCTAGGACTATAAAGGCGGCCTTTGGCGGTTTACACCTGGTATTGGACGGCTATGGGGAAGCGGCGGCCCATGCCAAAGGATTTCTGGGTGACTTTGAGGACGGGGGCGGCTTGCTGGCGTTTGTATTCGCTGCGTTCCACCAGCTTGAGGACCTGGGCGACGAGGGCCGGGTCGAGGTGCTGGTCGTGGGCGATCTGCTCGGCGGAGCAGTAGCGCTCGACGTAGGCCTCGAGAATGGGGTCGAGGATCTCGTAGGGCGGGAGCGAGTCGGTGTCCTTCTGCTCGGGGCGAAGTTCGGCCGAGGGGGGCTTGGTGAGGGTGGACGCCGGGATGAGCTCGCGGTGGCGGTTGGCGTAATGGCTGAGCGCGTAGACGCGGGTCTTCATGACGTCTCCGATCACAGCGAGCGCGCCGACCATATCGCCGTAGAGAGTGCAGT
>CAXUDC010000193.1:0-4847 GCA_964249685.1 uncultured Acidobacteriaceae bacterium | reverse complement strand
GCAACAGCTACCCTCAAGACGCAGTAAAGAACGTTCCAGCAGTTTGTATTTTGTTGTCATCCCGTAGGAATCTGCGGTTCGATCTTCGCTGCACTACAACTCAAGGGAAAATGGTCTAGACGACTTTACCTAGAAGTGTAGCCATCCCTATAAGTCGCCCCTTCAGGCTTTGATTTATTCGGCGCTTTACCTGGGGCTTGCGCCCCAGGCTGGTATACGTCGGGCCTTCAGCCCTAAACATAGAGCTACACCTAACAGTAAGATGCTCTAGACGAAGGAGAAGGGGCGGACCGGGAGGTCGAGGGAGAAGTCGGGCGCGGGGTTGGCGTGGATGAGGCTAAGTACGCTGTCGGAGCGGAAGCCGAGTTTCAGGCCGGCGGCTTCGGCGAGCCGGATGCCGGCGTAGACGAGGCGCCAGGGTACCTCGACGGTGCGGATCTGCTTGCCTTCGCGGCGCGCGATGCCGGCGATGAGCTCGCGCAGCTGGACGCCGTGGGGGTGGGCGACGGTGAGGACGCGGCCGGGGAACTCGCCCAGGGCGGCGCGGCGGACGGCCTGGGTGAGGTCGTCCTCGTAGACCATGTATTGCAGGTTGCGGCCGTCGCCGATGAGCGGGACGACGGTGCTTTTGCTGACCTGCTTGCGGATGTTGCCGAACATGCCCTCGGCGGCGTTGCCCCAGACGAGCCCGGGACGGACGACGGTGCCGCCGGCTGCGAGGACGATCTGCTCCGCGGCGACCTTGCTTTTGCCGTACTCGGAGCGGGCGGTGGCGAAGGCGGAGATGGTCGAGATGAAGACGATGCGCTGGACGCCGGCGTTGCGGGCCTGTTCGACGAGCCGCTCGGTGCCTTCGACGTTGCTCTTCCAGTTTGCCTTTGGGTTCGCCTGGCGCATGTCCCAGGCGGCGTGGACGAGGACCTGGATCTGCTTTTCGCGCAGGGCGGACTCTACATCTTCGCCGTCGAGGCTCCAGCGGATGCCTTCCGTTGCGACCGACCGGCCCATGGGGACTACCCAGAAGTTTTCTGCGAGCGCGGCTACGAGACGCGAACCGACGTAGCCGGTAGCGCCGGTTACCGCGCAGGCCGGCTTCATTCGGCGGGCACCAGGCTTGCGATGCGGTCCGCGTTGGCCATGACGGTGTAGGTGATGGTGGTGCCGGCGATCGAGGGCAGCACGCTGGAGTCGACCAGGTGTGTGCGCTGCATGCCGGTGGGACGGCCGAGCAGGTCGCTCTGGAAGCCTTCGGGGGTACCTGTCATAGGGAAAGTTCCGCCGGTGTGGAAGCCGCGGCCAGGCTCGCCGCGCTGCAGCAAAAGCCGGACGGGGAACATGCCGGTCTTGCCGCAGATGGACCACAGCTTGCCGATGAGCTTGCCGATCAGTTTCGTGGTCTCGGGGCGCTCTTCGGTTTCGAGCCGGAGCTCGTCGCCGTCGGGGGTTTTGACGAGCGTGGCGTAGAAGCTGGGCGAGTCCTTGGAGTGCATGAAGGCCTGCACCAGGACCATGCGCGACAAAAACATCTTCCAGGGAAAGATCGCGGCGAGGGGTCCGAGCAGGGCGCGGATGGGCTGCTCGAAGAGGTCGCTATAGGTGTAGACCTGCATGTGCGTCGCGTAGGGGCTGAGCTTTTCGTCCATGACCTCGATGAAGATCTGCGACATGGTCTGCAGATTGCCCATCTCGAAGCCGGGTGCGCCGCGCAGGCGGAGCATGGGCATCATGAAGTAGTGGGAGTCCTTGAACTCGATCTTGCGGTCGTATGCGCCCTGCGAGCGGAGCACGATGGCGGTCGAGGCGAGCACGCCGGCGGCGAGAAAGGCGCGCTTGCCGGTGAGGATTTCTGGCGAGCCATCGCCGAGGACGGCGTGGACGAGGACGTGGTCGCCGCGCTCTTCCACCTGCTTGACGACGTGGCCGGGCAGGTAGCGGAAGTTGGGGTGGGCGCGGAGGGCGTCGACGGTCTGGGCGGAGGAGTAGAGCAGCTCGCGCGGGCAGCCGTACATGCAGAGCGCGCACAGGGTGCAGGGGCCGGCCTGGCCAACGCCGGTCTGGTTGATGGCGAGGCGCGAACGGCCGAAGCGGATGCCGGCCTGCTGGAGCTCGTGCTCATGTTGGTGCATGGTGTTCCAGAGCTGGTTGCCCTGGGGGCCGAGCGGCATGGCTTTCGTTTCCTTCCACAGGGGGAAGTCGTCGGCGAGGCCGTCGCGGGCCTGGGCGACGGGCATGAAGTCGAGCACGGATTGATAGTGCGGGGCGAGATCGTTGGCGGTCAGGGGCCAGTCGGCCATATCCTTCTGGCGATAGGGCATGACCGCCGTGCCCCAGGTGGCGCTGAGGCCGCCTTTGCCCATCGAATACTGGACGTAGACGCCATCGCTCTGGAACGGGGTGGCACCGGGCATCTTGCGGTAGGGGTAGTCTGACCCGTAGGTCAGCTTCAGGAGCCCCTTGACGGCGGCCTTGGTGCCCGAACGCATCCACAGGCTGGCCTTGCCGGGCCACTGCGCGGGCGGGAGCTTTTCGAGCTCGACGCGCTGGCGGTCGCGCTCCGGCTCCAGGGTCGCGCCGCCATCGAGCATCCAGACTGTGTGTCCTCGTGCCAGCAGCGCCTTGGCCGCCGAGACGCCCGCGGGCCCCGACCCGACAACAATCTGAGCCAAACTCATAGGTCAAATCTACACTATTCGCCCCGGGCCGGGTGGGGCAAACGTGTGTGTCGTCAACGGCCGGGACTATGCGGCGGCGCGGTGCGGGAGCTGCCAGTTGGGGCGAATGAAGTGGCAGGTGTAGCCGCTGGGATAGCGCTGGAGGTAGTCCTGGTGCTCGGGTTCGGCTTGCCAGAAGGGGCCGGCGGAGACGACCTCGGTGACGACTTTGCCGGGCCAGATGCCACTGGCGTTTACGTCGGCAATGGTCGCTTCGGCGATGCGCTTCTGCTCGTCTGTGGTGTAGAAGATGGCGGAGCGGTAGCTGGGGCCGGTATCGTTGCCCTGCCGGTTGCGGGTGCTGGGATCGTGGATCTGGAAGAAGAACTCGAGCAGCTTGCGGAAGGACAGTTTGGCGGGGTCGAAGACAACTTCGAGAGCTTCGGCGTGGGTGCCGTGGTTGCGATAGGTGGCGTTGGCGTTCTCGCCGCCGGTGTAGCCGACGCGGGTGGAGACGACTCCGGGATAGGTGCGGAGCAGCTCCTGCATGCCCCAGAAACAGCCTCCGGCGAGGACGGCGCGTTCGGCAGTAGGGGTAGTCATCGTTGTTCTCCTGAAAATATTAGATGGCGGAAGAGCCACGCCAGATTCCCGGGGCAGAGCGCTGACTGGCGATCCAGGTCTACGGTACGCGACTCGTGGCTGCGGACGACGCCTACCAGGTCCTGAATGCTGCGGACAAGTATGTCCACGCTTTTCTCGGTTTGCTTGCAGGTTTGCGCGACACGACTGATGTGCTCGCCTTGGAACTTGATGTGCTCTCCCTGGAGCTCGATTTTCCCGTCTGTATGGGCACTCTGCACGGCAAGTAGTTCAACCGTCTGAGCCAAGGCTTCGTGGCGTTCCGTCAGTCTCTCGATTCTTTCGTCGATTGGTTAGCCTTTAACGCTTTGTACGATTCCCTTTTCGCGGAGGCCGGCTTCGGCTTGTGAGAAGTAGTCCTCGACTGAGCCCTGGGTTTTGATCCAGTCGACGTAGCGGGCGATGCCCTGCTCGATGGTGACCTGAGGCTCGTAGCCGATGGTGCGGATGCGGCTGATGTCGGAGATGAGGGAGCGGATTTCGCCGGGGCGGAACTCGCCGCGGGCGAGCGGCTGGAGCGGTACGTTGAGCTGCGCGGCGATGATGCCGGCGAGGTCACGGACGCTGGTGGCGCGGCCGCTGCCGGCGTTGACGGGCAGGCCGTCGAGCTTGTCGGTCGTGGCGACGAGCAGGTTAGCGCGGGCGATGTCCTCGACAAAGCAGAGGTCGCGGGTCTGGCCGCCGTCTTCATACATCACCGGCGGCAGGTTGTTGAGCAGCCGTGTGCAGAAGATGGCGATGACGCCCGTGTAGGGGTTGAACAGCGACTGGCGCGGGCCGTAGGTGCAGGAGTAGCGCAGCGCGACGGTGGGGGTGCCGGTCTGCTTGCCCCAGAGCAGGACAAGCCGCTCCTGGTCGACCTTGGTGAGGGCGTAGACGGTTTCGCCGCCGCCGGGGGTGGCCTCCGGCGTGGGGATGGACGTGGTCGGCCGGCCGCATAGGGGGCAGTGGACGGCAAAGTCGCCGGCGCGGAGCTGCTCGGCGGGGCGCAGGAGCGGAACGACGTGGCCGTGCTCGGGGCAGTTTGCCGCGCCTTCCGAGTAGACGGCCTGCGAGCTGGCGACGACTACTTTGCGGATGGGCAGCTTGTGGTCGCGGATGATTTCGAGCATCTGCGCAGTGCCGAAGCTGTTGACGAGGACGTATTTCGCCATCTCGGGCATGTAGCCACCGTAGGCCGCTTCGTGGAAGACGACGTCGATATCGACGAGCGCGGAGTGCATGGTCTCGTAGTCCTGGACGAAGCCGTGGCGGAACTCGGCGGCGGGTTTAATCCACTCGGGTTTGCCGAATTTGTGGGTCTGGGGCTCGAGATTGTCGAGGATGCGAACGGTCCAGCCCTCGCGGAGGAGGAGGTCGACGATGTGGGAGCCGATGAGGCCGGCTCCTCCGGTGACGAGGGCGCGTTTTTTGTGGGGAAGGATGGTGGTGTCCTAAAGAGTGAGATGTGGCTACTATTCTATGGTAGGTGATGTTGGGTTGGTGTGGACGGCCTTAGATGTGGAGTCTCAACAGGTTGTTCCTGTTCAATGCTGCGCGTGAGGCTGGTGTTTT
>CAXUDC010000192.1:0-4964 GCA_964249685.1 uncultured Acidobacteriaceae bacterium | reverse complement strand
AAAACTCCAGCCGCACACGAAACTGAAGCTGACGCTCGCGGGAGATGCTGGACCCGGTCGCGGTAGGGGTGGCAAAGGCCTGGGTGTTGAGGCCCTCGGCCGCGATGGTGGTGGCGTCCTGGAAGACGAGCGGTGTAACCCCGGCGACCGGAGTACCGACAAGGTAGGCGCGCTGCGTGACCGATTCCACCTGCTGGTAGTTGAGGAGGTTGAAGGCCTCGACCTGGGCCTGCAGGCGGAGCTTGCGCGCAAGCGCAAAGGTGCGAGTGACGCTTGCGTCGATGTGCGGGCGCGAGGGCAGGCGCAGCGTGTTGCGGCCGACGGTAGGCAGGTAGAGTGCGCCGCCCGAGCCGTTGAGGCTCTGGTGCCCGCCGGGCAGGCGCGTGCCGCCGAAGAGGTCGAGCGAGTAGGGTCGGCCGGCGCGGTCGGCGAAGTACCCGGTTGCCTCCCAGCCGGTGAGCAGATGCTGTGCGAGAGGCCGGGTGAGCGCGGGCCGGGGCGACCAGACGGCGGCGGCGAGCACAGCCCATGGATAGTTGAGCGCGGAGAGGCCCTTGTCGTAGCCGTTGCTGTAGGGGTCGAGCTGCGCGTCGGTCCTGGGGATGGCGGACGAGTTCGGGGCGAAGTCGATCGCTTTCGACCAGGCGTAGCTGGCGCGGAGGCGAAGGGACGCAAGCGGCTGGGTGTCGGCGCGGAGCTGGAGCGCGTGGTAGGTGCCATTGGCGCTCGAGGTGATGGCGGTGACGGGGCCGAAGCTGGGGGTGATGCGCGCGGTGTAGAGCGGCAGCGAGAAGGTTTCGCCGGTGCGGACGCCGGACGCGCCGGTGCCGCCCTGCAGCATGTAGCTTGCGGTGCGGGTGGTGGGCGCGAGGTTGAGATCGGTGGAGGTGGGGAGCTGGCGGTCGAGGTTGAGCACGTAGCCGGCAGCCACGGTGGTGCCGCGGGGAAGCGCGCGCTCGAGCGTGAGCGAGGCCTGCTGGATGGCGGGCAGGCGGAAGCGGCGGTCGAAGACCACGGCCGAGGTCGTGGACGTGTTGGCCCCGGCGGGCTGCGCGGCGAAGGAGCAGGGATAGCCGAACTGCTGGCTGGGGAACTGCGGGCAGGGCGTGGTGGTGCTGGGCAGGATGCGGATGCGGCTCGTGGCGCTGGTTTGCAGGGTGTCGGCGAGCGCCGAGCGGATGGTCGCGCCGGGCAGCCGGCCGTAGAAGAGCCCGTAGCCGAGATGCACGGTGCCGCCGCCGGGGCCGAAGGGCTCCCAGGCGAGAGCCGCGCGCGGACCGAGATTGTTGCGATCCTCCGGAAAGATGCCGGTCGCGCCGCGGGCGGAGAAGACCGCGTCGAGCGCGGCGTTGGGGAATTGCGGCAGCGGAAGGAGGGTGTAGTCGTAGCGCAGGCCGGTGTGGAGCGTGAGGCCGGGGCGCGGGTTCCAGGTCTCGTCCGCGTAGGCCGCGTAGACCTGGGTGGCGAACGAGACCGACTGCAGGCCGAACGACTGCGCGAAGCTGTTGAAGCAGAACAGGTGCGGCGTGGCGGTGATGGCGGGGCAGCCGCCGTTGGGGAGCGTGGCGGCGTTGAAGGTGTAGTCGGTGAGGAAGTCGACCAGGCCGCCCGCGTTGGCGCCCGCGCGGCCGGAGTCGTAGTAGAAGGTGCCGGCGGCGTTGGGAAGGGTGGAGGTCTGGTCGTGGATAAACGCTACGGTGCCGCCGACGGCGAGGAGGTGGTGGGCGCGGGTGTAGATCAGGGTTTCGCCCAGGTTGAGCTGGCGCTCGTCGGGATAGGCGCCCTGGGAGACAGTGGCGGGCGTGCCGAAGAGCAGGCCCTCGGGGCCGATGTTGACCTCGGGCGAGGTGCCCGGGAGAGCGCCGGCGGGCTCCTGGGCGAGGGGTGTCTGGGCGGTTTCGAATTGGAGGTCGCGCGTGAACTGGAGCGTCAACTCGTTGACGAGAGCGCCGCGTAGCCGGATCGTAGAACGCAGCAGCGCCTGGTCCAGGCTGCCGTTCGACGAGCCGAGGCTGGCACGGCCGCGTGCAACGACCGGCGCGTCGATCAGCCCGGCGGGCGAACTCCAGCGAACGGCATTGTACTGCACGCTGAGCGCGATGCGGGGGCGTGGGGCCCAGTCGAGACGGCCGAAGTGAAGGTTCTCGTCGGCATTGCGCGGCGTCTCGCCAGTGAGCGAGGAAAGATAATCGAGCGCGGTGTTGAGGGGTGCGTTCAGGACGCCGCGATTGAGCAGCACCTGGCGCTGCGTCAGGGTGAGGCGATAAAAATTGGGGTCGGCGGGGGAGGAGATGGCGGGAAAGTCGCGGCGCTGGGCGTCGAAGGCGTAGAAGAACTGGAGGTTGCGCGTGCGCGTGGCTGGACCGAAGAAGACAGGGCCGCCCAGGGTCGCGGCGAGTGTCTGGCGGAGGTCGTGCGGCTTGACCTGCTGGCTGGTGACGACGCCGTCGGTGTAGGTGGTGGCGATGGCAAGGGGGTTCGTGGCGTTCAAGGCACTGGAGCGGAGACCGTAGCGGAGATCGCCGTGGAGGTTCAGCTCGCCGGCCCGGGTGATCGTGTCCAGGGCCGGCGAGAGGTGGGCCTGGCGCGCGTCGTAGGTGGAGGTTCCCGAGCGGAGGCCGCGCACGGCGGCCTGGGTAAAGCTGTACGGGGCTCCGGCATGGCGGCCGCGGCCGAGCCCCGCGGCCGGCCCGGTGGTCAGCTCGGCGGAGTCGGAGTCGCCGTCGGGGTCCGGCGAGGGATTGCTGCCGGTCCCGGGAGGGACGGCGAGGAAGCCCTGCGTGAGGTCCACGCCGTCGCGCTGGGTGGTGGTCTGGGTCGTTGGAAGGCCGTTCAGGCTGAGCAGGCCGTCGTCGTCCTCATCCGGGTTGATGCCCGGCGCGGGAAGAGTGTCCGGTACGGGGGTGGCTTGTGGGGTTGCTGGAGGAGCGTCTTGCGCGCTGAGCGAGGCTGCGGACAATAGCAGGATCGCCAAGGCCAGGGAGAAGCATCGTGTTGCCGCGAAGAGCTCCGGGCGGCGGAGTGGGTGCATCGAACATCCTCGGGCTGGTGCTTAGGTCTCGGTCTGCCTTTCATGGTAACGCAGGAAGGTGCAGAAACAGGGGAGCGACCGCGGGTGCGATCGCTCCAAAGGAGTGAGGCCGTTTAGAAGAAAAGGCGAGCAGCGAGCTCCAGCTGGCGAGGCGTGTAGCTGAAGCCGCTGTTATTGGTTTTATTTACGGTGCCGAAGTTGGCCTGGTAGGTTGCTGTTCCCTGCGTCGCGCCCGCGGCTCCGGAGGCCGACTGCAACTGGTACGCGGTTCCATTCACGGCGGTCTCGTTCTGGTGGTTGGCGATGTTGAAGGCCTGCAGGAAGATCTGCAGGTTGTAGCGATCCTTCAGGGGAAACTGCTTTTCTACACGGACGTCATCGACGAGGATGCGGTTGTAGGTGAGGTTGTTGTGGCCGAGCTGCGGGATGAAGGTCCCGCCGCCGCCGCCGTTGATACCGCCCTGGATCGCGGCGCTCGAAGCCGAGCCGCTGGTGGCGTAGGAGTAGGGCAGACCGGTCTGGAACTGGAAGCTGTTATCGAGGCTCCAGTCGTTGGTGGCGTAGCTGAGCAGGCGATGGCTCTTGTCGACCCCCGGAAGGTTATAGAGCGCGTAGCCCACAAACCGGTTTGGGATGTTGAACTGGCTATTGCCGTAGTTGATCCGCGGGCTGCTGAACGGGTCGTACCAGCTGCTGACGCTGGTCGCCGTGGAGGCGTTCTGGTTGAAGTCGAGCGAGTGCGACCAAGTGTAGCTGGCGTCGAACTGGAGTGACTTGAGCGAGCGATTCTGTACCTCGAAGGCGACCGCGTTGTAACTGGAGTTCACGTTCGAGAGGTACTCCGTAATGGAGGTGAAGCTGCCCGCACTGGTCCCGAGTAGCGCCGTATTGCCTTGCGAGGTGTAGGTCGGCACCGTCAGCAGCGTGCCATTCGGCAGCGGGCTTTTGCCGGTCGTGTCGACCACGGTGATGCGGGTGTTGGTGACGGTTGCGGGATTCAGGTTGACGTTGAGGAAGTTGGGCAGTTCCCGGCCCTGCGCTCCCAGGTAGCTGACCTGGAAGAAGGTGCCGCGGCCGAGCTGCTGCTGGAGCTGCAGGTCGTACTCCATGACCTGCGGGTTCTGCAGGTTAGGAGAACGGAAGAAGCCTTGCGGGGTCGCCTTCTCCTGCGCCGCCGTGTAGCGCGTGCCGAAATAAGGTAGCCCCCCAAGCGATGCCGCCGTGTTCTTCACGATCGGAGAAGACTGTGCAAGGGAGCTTCCGGTGGTAGCGAGGATGGTGCCGAGATTGCCGTTGGTGATGCGGCCGTAGTACATGCCGAAGCCGCCACGGAGGACCGTCAAGCCGCTGCCGAAGGTGTCGTATGCAAAGCCGATGCGCGGGCCGAAGTTGTTCTTATCTCTGGGGGAGTTGTTGATGCCATTATAGGGCACAAAGCCCGTGATGGCGGCCGTCAGGGAAGCGACGGGAGCGGGGGTCTTCTCGTAGTCGTAGCGCAGGCCGAGTTCGAGGGTCAAGCGCGGCGTAATCTTGTAGTTATCCTGGCCGAAGAAGCCGTAGTCGGTCGTGGCGAAGTCGAAGGTCGTGGGTCCGAAGCCCTGCTCGTAGCTGTTATAGCAGGGATAGGCACCGACGGCGGTCGCGGTTGCCGACGAGGGGCTGGTCGAGATGCTGGAGTCGCATGTACCGGAGCCCTTGGAGCCCAGGTCCGCGAAGTAGTTGGCCAGGTTGCTGGTGTACATATAGTCGCCTTCATAGTATGAAGACTGGTTGGTGAGGTCGTAGTTGTGAACGATGTCTACGCCGAATTTAAAGCTGTTGTTGCCGCGGCTGACATAGAGCGTGTCGCCCACCTGCCACTTGCGTTCGTCCGGGTACTTGGGACGATAGGAGTAGTAGGGTGAGCCGAAGAACGCGCCGTTCTTTCCCGTGT
>CAXUDC010000191.1:0-4974 GCA_964249685.1 uncultured Acidobacteriaceae bacterium | reverse complement strand
CGTATTGCCCTGAATCGTTCCCGTCACTCCTTTGCCCGTTACAGACTGGAAGGCATCGACGCCGAGCAATGCTATCTTCTTCTCTTTGGCAGCTGCGAGGAAGGCCGCGGCCAGGGGGTGCTCACTGGCCTTCTCAACACTTGCGGTGAGCTGAAGCAGAGTCGCTTCGTCAAATCCTTCGGCCGGTACGATGGCAGCGACCAGCGGTTTACCGACTGTCAGCGTTCCGGTTTTGTCGATCACGAGCGTGTTTACCTTCTCCAATGTTTCCAGGGACTCAGCACTCCGAATGAGAACGCCTTCTCCTGCACCCCGACCTGTTCCGACCATGATTGCCATCGGTGTCGCGAGGCCCAACGCACAGGGGCAGGCGACAATGAGAACGGCCACCGCGTTGATAAAGGCATGAGCATAGTGCGGTTGCGGTCCATAGATCGCCCACACGATGAAGGTGATTGCGGCTGATGCAAGTACGACCGGGACGAAGTACGAAGCTACAGTGTCGGCAAGCCGTTGAATGGGGGCTCGTGTTCGCTGTGCCTCGCCGACCATCTTTACGATCTGGGCTAGGAGCGTATCGGCACCCACACGCTCCGCTTTCATCACGAAGCTGCCGGTGCCATTGATCGTGCCGCCGATTACCTTTGCGTCTTTGGTCTTCTCGACCGGAATAGGTTCCCCGCTGACCATCGACTCGTCCACTGAACTACGGCCTTCGGTCAACACTCCATCGGTCGGAATCTTTTCACCCGGACGAACCCGCAAGAGATCGCCTACATGGATCTGATTCAGCTCTACGTCCTGCTCTTCTCCGTTGGCGGAAATGCGTCGTGCGGTTTTGGCGGCTAACCCGAGCAGAGCGATGATTGCGCTGCTTGTCTGGCTTCTCGCCTTCAGCTCCAGGACCTGGCCCAGCAAGACGAGCACGGTGATGACAGCTGCGGCCTCAAAGTAGAGGTTCAAGTGACCGGACATGTCGCGAAACGATGATGGATACAGTTGTGGCATCCATACCGCGACGAGGCTGTAGAGATAGGCGGAGCCGGCTCCGATAGCTATCAGAGTAAACATGTTGAGCTTCCGGCTGACAATGGAAGCCCAACCTCGCCGGAAGAACGGCCAGCCTCCCCAAAGGACCACGGGCGAAGTGATGGCCAGTTCACACCAACCAAGAGCAGAGCCTTTCAGCAGTGCCTGAATGGGATGGCCGGGCAGCAGGTCCGAAAGCATGACGGCGAGCAGCGGTACCGTGAGGGCTGTGCAGATCCAGAAGCGGCGAGTCATGCTCTCGAGTTCGGGATTCGCGGCGTTAGCCTGGACGGTCATCGGTTCGAGCGTCATGCCGCAGATTGGGCAGTCGCCTGGCTGGTCACTAACAACCTGGGGGTGCATCGGGCAGGTGTATTGCGGGCTGTTTATAGGCGCGGTCAACGTTTCACGTTCGAGCGCCATGCCGCACTTCGGACAGTCTCCGGGACCATCCTTATGGACATCAGGGTGCATGGGGCAGGTGTAGCCGTTCGTCTTCACTGAGGTTGCCGGGTTTGCCGGTGCGGTGGCCGCCACCTTCGGCTGGGTGTACTGTTCGGGCGTCTCGCGGAATTTGGCGGCGCATCCCGCACTGCAGAAAAAGTATGTCTTGCCACCGTGCTCCAGGTGCAGAGCCTTGCTGGGATCCATCTTCATCCCACAAACGGGATCGAGTTCGGTCTGAGGCGGCGGGTTTGACGCGTAATCTGGCGAGCCGGGCGCAGACCTCCCACCGGTTGTCGTTGTGTCAGGACTCATGGTTCCTCCGCCTTGCTCTTCTAATAAGTAAGACGCGTTCGTGCAGCCTAGAGTATTTCTCCTTTAGCTATAGTGCGACTCTAGGCGAAAAGCAGATCCCTACGTGTGGTGGCTCAACAGGTTGTTCCGATCCAGGCCTGGTCTGCTGATGGGCGGTTGTTGTTTTAGGCTGGCATGAGGTCTACGCCAGCCCAGAACTGCGCCCAGCACCGCCGGTATCGCGACGGACCAGCCGATAAGCCCCGACATTCCCAAACCGAACCAGACACCCTGGTCTCCGGCCCGCAGAGCCCGCTGCGATAACAGCCCGTGACTCCCAGCGAGGCAGATATCTTTGCCGCCGGTATCGGTACGAAAGCCGCAAGAAAGCGTTGACGAACGTCTCCGTGACCGGATTGCCGTACTCACTCTGGCGCGGAAGATCAAACCCGGACATCACGTGGGTGTACTGGTAGCGACAAGATCCCTCGGGCAAACCACGCAAAACACCTTACCTTGTTGCTGTGAAGCGGGATTTGGTGTTTCACTAAGAGTGAATGCGTCGACTTCTCTCCATTCTGCTGCTGGCGATCTTTGGCCTGCCTCTCGTCACCCCGCTGCTTGCCTATGGCGCAGATGGAGAGATGAGCGTGCCTGCCTGTTGCCGCAGAAGTGGACAGCATCATTGCATGATGGCTGCGGAGACGGGTGAGTCCGCCCAAGACAAGCGTGTCCTGACTACGATCTCTGCACGATGCCCCTACAGCCCGGGCATGGTGGCGGCGACGCATTCGGACATCCTTTCGCCGCCGCCCGGCCAAGCCATCTCTGCAGCGTACGCCAGCCATCCCTGTGGTGTTGCCCAGACGGAATCGAAGTGGCGCATCTCACGCGACCGAACCCGGCAAAAGCGCGGCCCGCCGACCCTTCTCAGCTAAATCCCCTCCCAGCAAAGCCCACCGCCGTGCCCGTGCGGATGAGAGCTTTGCCTGTTTTCCGGATTTTCTGAACGGTCGCACCCGTTGCGACCAGAAGGTAGCCCTATGCGCCGAATCACGCTTTGCTGCGCCCTGTTTCTTTTTCTTACCAGTCGCATCGCGTTTGCCACCATCTTCGGTGAGGTGCATGGGATCGTCCACGATCCACAGCATCGACCGGTGAGTGGAGCCACGGTGACGCTCCACGCCGCATACTCCGCCTTCTCCGCAAGCGCGCTTACCGACCGGTCCGGAGCCTTTCGCCTGCCTTCGATCCCTCTAGGCGACTACACCCTGACCGTGTCGGAGCCCGGTTTCCATCGCATCGAGCAGAGCCTGACCCTGGCTTCGGAGACTACGCCTGTCCTTCATTTTGAGTTGCAGGTAGGCGACGTCAGCGAGACCGTGACGGTAAAAAGTGCTGGCGACGGAGCCAATATCGACTCGGTCACACCGACCACCCTGATCGGGCGCATCGACATTGCGCAGACGCCGGGGGCGGACCGGACCAACAGCCTCGCCATGATCACCGACTATGTGCCGGGTGCCTACATGACCCATGACATGCTGCACATGCGCGGCGGCCACCAGGTGAGCTGGCTGATCGACGGGATACAGATTCCAAACACCAATATCGCCAGCAATCTAGGGGCGCAGATCGACCCGAAGGACATCGACTACATCGAGGTTCAGCGCGGCAGCTACACGTCCGATATTGGCGACCGCACCTACGGCGTCTTTAACGTCGTCCCACGCACCGGCTTTGAGCGCAGCCGGGAGGCAGAGCTGGTGATGACGGCCGGCAGCTTCCTCCAGACCAATGACCAGATCAACTTTGGCGACCACACGCAAAGGTTCGCTTACTACGCGAGCCTGAGCGGCAACCGCAGCGACTACGGACTTTCGCCGCCGATCGGTCAGGTGCACCATGACGCGACAAACGGCTACGGCGGCTTCGCCTCGCTGATTTACAACCGCACCCCGAAGGATCAGTTTCGCCTGATCACCCAGCTCCGCAACGATTACTTTCAGATTCCCTACGACCCCGACGGCAACAGCTTCGAGAACCGGCAGTTCGATTCGAGCGGACTCCGCGACCACCAGCACGAGACCGACGGGGTGGTGGCTGCGTCCTGGCTGCACACGTTCGACTCCTCCACCGTGCTGCAGGTGTCGCCGTTCTACCACTACAACCGGGCGGATTATTCTCCTGACCCGAACGACACGCCGGTTGCCACGACCTCGAATCGAGGGTCCAACTATGCCGGTGCGCAAGCCTCTGTCGTGACCGAGATTGCGCGCAATACCTTGCAGGCCGGGCTATATTCCTTCGGGCAGCACGACAGCTATCTGTTTGGCGCCGTGTTCAACGATGGCAGCGGAAACGCCAACTTCTCCATCCCCGATGCCACTGCGGGCGGCGTCGTGGAAGAGTACGTTTCCGACAACTATAAAGCCACCTCGTGGCTGACCCTGATCGCGGGTCTGCGGCAGACCCACTTTCAAGGGCAGTTTAGCGAAGACGCGACCAGTCCAAGGGTCGGTGCGGCGTTTCGCATTCCGAAGATCGATTGGGTCTTCCGTGGCTTCTATGGCCGGTTTTACCAGCCGCCGCCGCTCTCGACCGCCGCTGGTCCGATTGTGCCATTTGCTCAGGCGAACAACACAGCCTTTGAGCCGCTGCACGGAGAGCGCGACGAAGAGCATCAGTTTGGCGTGCAGATTCCCTTTCGCGGCTGGGTGCTCGATGCGGACACCTTCAAGACTCGCGTCAACAACTTTCTGGATCACTCCAACATCGGCGATTCCAGCATCTACTACCCGGTCACGGTCGATGGAGCGCTCGTCCGCGCCTGGGAGCTTTCGCTGCGCTCGCCGCGCCTCTGGCGTTTCGGCCAGGCTCACCTTGCCTACTCCAACCAGATCGCGGAGCAGCGCGGCAACATTACCGGAGGACTGGTCTGCACCCCGGTTGGCGACCCGGCCTGCGACGCCGGCTTCGCGTACACGCCCGTCGATCACGACCAGCGTAACACGCTGAACGTGGGCTTCAACGCGACGCTCCCGCTGCGCATCACGGCTTCGACCAACGTGATGTACGGCTCCGGATTCGTGAACGGGAGCCCGGACCCGGCGACGCCCTACCCCAATGCTTACCTGCCTCAGCACACTACCTTCGATCTCGCCCTTGGCAAGAGCTTTGGGGAACGCACCACGGTCTCCTTGAACG
>CAXUDC010000190.1:0-4976 GCA_964249685.1 uncultured Acidobacteriaceae bacterium | reverse complement strand
CCGGCGACACCCTTGACGCTGCCCGCGGCATCGCCGCTCAGCTCGGCGTCACAGGGGTCCACGCAAAGCTTCTTCCCGGCGACAAGCTCCGGGCCATCGAAGCCCTGCAGCGCGGAGGCTCCCATGTGGCCATGGTCGGCGACGGCCTCAATGATGCAGCCGCGCTTGCGGGGGCTGACGTCGGCATCACTGTCGCCTCGGGCACCGATCTGGCGCGCGACGCTGGCCATGTTCTGCTCATGCACCAGGATCTGCTGCTGATCCCGCTCGCTATCCGGCTCGCCCGTCGCGCCCGCCGCCTCATGCGCCAGAACCTGGGCTGGGCGCTGGGCTACAACCTGCTCGGCCTGCCGATCGCCGCCGGTGTACTCCTGCCGCACTTCGGGATCGCGCTCAGCCCGGCACTCGCCAGCGCCGCGATGGCTCTCAGCTCCGTCAGCGTTCTGCTCAACTCCCTGCGTTTAGCGCATATGCCTCTTCGATGGCGCGTCGGGCGCGCCGGGGCCGCATCACCCAGCGCGGTACACTCAGCGTAAAGACCGACCCCACGCGTGCGCATCCTCACCCGCTACATCCTTCGCGAAATCATCAGCTACGCTCTGCTCGGCGGTGTGCTCTTCACCTTCGTGCTGTTCATGCGCTACCTGCTGCCGCTGCTGGAGCTCTTCGTGCGCGGCGTCGCCTCCCCCGCCGACATCCTGCGCCTGCTCAGCTACCTGCTGCCGAACTTCCTTACCCTCACTCTGCCCATGGCGGTGCTCATCGGCATCCTGCTTGGCCTCAGCCGCCTTGCCGCCGACAGCGAAATCACGGCCATGCGCGCCAGCGGCGTCGGCGTAGTCGCGTTCCTGCGCATCGTCAGCCTGCTCGCGGTGGTGTGCTGGATCGGCGGCCTCTACGACGCGCTGTACGTCGCGCCGCGCGCGGCCCAGGCCCTGATTCAGTACGAAGAAAATGCCAAAACCTCGCAGGCCAGCCTGCAGGTGCAGCCCCGCGTCTTCTATGAGGATCTGAAAAACTACGTCCTCTACGTGCAGGACGTCATGCCCGGCTCGAACGGCACCGCGCTCTGGAAAAACGTCTTTCTCGCCGACCTCTCGCAGCCCGCCTCGCCGCACATCATTACCGCTCGGGACGCAGTGGTGCTCGGTGGTGGCGGACAAACCCTGCACCTCGAGCTGGAGGGGGGCGCGCGCCACGATACCTCTGCTTCCAATCCGGAGCAGTACCAGATCTCCACCTTTTCCTCCACCGATTTGCCCGTGCAGAGCGGCCAGACCGAGGACACCCAACACGTCACCCGGCGCGACACCCCGCTCCAGGCCATGAGCACGCACGAGCTCCTCGCCCGCTCGCACGCCGGTACCGATGCCGCGACCTATCGCATCGAGTTCCAGCGCCGGCTCGCCTTTCCCACCGCCTGCCTCGTGCTCATGCTGGTCGGCGTTCCGCTGGGACTCAGCTCCAAACGCGGTGGCAAAGGCGGCGCCTTCGTGCTCACCGTGGGCCTCGTGTTTCTGTACTACTTCGCCTCTTCCATGGGCATCGCCCTGGCCCGCCAGGGCAAGGTGCCCGCTGTGGTGGGCGTCTGGGGAGCCAACGTTCTGTTCTCGATCGCGGGCTTCCTGCTGATCCAGCAGATGTCCACAGGTGGCGCGCTGCTGAACACCATCACGTCCCTCGGATCGTCCCTGCGCAAAGCGCAGGGGAAGGAGGCATCGCCCGCTCCGCGTGCAGCGATGGGCCGTTCCGGCGCGTTGCTGCAACGCCTTCGGCGCGCCCTGCACATCCGCTTCCCCCTGATCCTCGACGAGTACGTGATGAGCAGCTTTCTGGGGAACTTCGCGCTCGTGCTCAGCGGCATCACCGTCCTCTTCCTCATCTTCACGTTCTTTGAGCTGATCGGCGACATCGTGCGCTACCGCACACCGCTCGTCACCGTCGGCGACTACCTCATCAACCTCGTTCCCTTCGTGCTCTACAACATGACCCCGCTCTGCTCGCTGGTCGCGGTGCTGATCACCTTTGGTACGCTCGGCCGCACCAGCGAACTCACCGCGATGAAGGCGACGGGCATCAGTCTCTACCGCGTCGTCGCGCCCGTGCTCGTCATCGCGGCCATGATCTCGCTGGCACTCTTCGCCTTCGACGAGTTCTACCTGCCCACCGCCAACCGCCGGCAGGAGGCTCTGCTCTCCTCCATCAAAGGCAAGCCCGCACAGACCTTTCTGCGCCCCGACCGCAAGTGGATGTCCGGCCAGACCGCCTCCGGCGCCGAGCCGACCCGCATCTTCTACTACCAGGCCTTCGATCCGGACAAGGACATCTTCGCCAACCTCACCGTCTTCGAGTTCGAGCCCGGCACCTTCGCCCTGACGCGCCGCATCTTCGCCAACAGCGCCCGCTGGGATGACCACCACGGCCGCTGGGTCCTCGAAGACGGCTGGGATCGCAACTTCCAGGGCGAGACCATCTCCTCCTACAAGACGTTCAGTGGCGCCTCCTTCCCGGAGATCCGCGAGGCACCCGCCTACTTCAAAAAACAGGAACGCCCCTCGCAGGAGATGAGCTACGACGAGCTCTCACGCTACATTCGCGACCTGCAGCAAAGCGGCTTCGACACCACCCGCCTGCGCGTACAACTCAACCGCAAGCTCGCCTACCCACTCATCACCCTGGTCATGGCCATCGTCGCCGTGCCCTTCGCGCTCTCCGCAGGCAAGCGCGGCAACATCGCGGGCTTGGGCGCCGCGGTCGGCGTAGCCATCGCCTACTGGATCATCGCCGGGATCTTCGAAAACCTCGGCGACGTCGCCTCGCTGCCCGCCGTCCTCGCCGCCTGGTCCCCCGACCTGCTCTTCGCCATGCTCGGCTCCTACCTACTCCTCCGCACCCCCACCTGATCCCTCTGGTTGTTTGTCATCCGCAGCAAAGCGGAGGAATCTGCTTCTTCTCCTCTGTCATTTCGCGGCAAAGCGGAGGAACCCGCTGTACCCGTCACCCACCCCCCAAACCACCCCTTCGCATACACTGGAAAGGACATGCCGCGTCCGTCCTTTTCCCTGTCCTCCCTCGGTTTTCTCGCGCTCGCCAGCTCCGTCGCCCTGTCCGCACAAACAGCGACAACGCCCGTACATCACACCGGCACCGCCGCGACGCATCGACCCGTCGCGCACACCCCAGCCAGGCCCACCTGCGCCGTCCTGCCAACGATCTCGACCAAGGTACCCGCGCTACCGGCCGGCACGCCCTGCGCCAAGCCGCTTTACACCATCACTACCAAGCTGGACGCCATGTCGCCTATGGTCGGTCCGGAGGTGCGCAGCAACTTCAGCGACCTCCCCATGACTTTTACGCTCGCGTACATTGACATCAAGGTTGGCACCGGTGAGCTCGCCAAGCCGCACATGTACTACACCGTGCAGTACACCGGCTACCTTGCCTCCGATGGCACCAAGTTCGACTCCTCGCTCGACCACCCCGAGACCAGCGCCGGCTTTCCGTTCCCCTACGGCGGTCATCGCGTCATTCCGGGCTGGGACACCGGCTTCGAAGGCATGCACGTCGGCGGCAAGCGTCGCCTTTTTGTGCCCTACCAGCTCGCCTACGGAGAGCGCGGCCATCCGCCCACTATCCCCGCGCGCGCCGAACTGGTCTTCGACATGGAGCTGCTGAGCCAGAGCGCCCAGCCGCCGGCTCCGCCAACGCCACCAGTTGCACCCTCCGCCCCGATCCGGCAGCCTGGGACGGTTCCGGCAACGCCGCCAACCGGCACGCAGTCCCTACCCACAACTCCCACGACTCCCCCGACTCCAGGCACAACACCACCGCCAGCCACTCCCGCGACACCAACCTCGCCGACCTCAACACCACCGCCCACCACCCCAGGCACAACGCCCCACCCGTAAGCCCCCGCGCCCATGTTCAAACGCCTCAGCCCGCTCTTTCCGTATCTCCGCCGCTACTGGCGGAGCTTCGCCTGGGGCGGGCTTGCGCTGCTGATCTATAACTGCGCCAAGGCCACCATTCCGCTGCTCGTCGGCAGCGCCGTGGATGACATGCGGCGCACCCGCACCTCAGCCCTCATCTGGCATCACGCGCTCGAGCTGCTTGGCATCGCCGCGCTCTCCGCGGTGTGCCTGTATCTCACCCGCCAGATCATCATCGGCGCCTCGCGTGAGATCGAGTTCGACCTCCGCAACGACCTCTTCGCACACCTCGAAAGGCAGCCGCCCAGCTTCTTCCATCGCAACCGCACCGGCGACATCATGGCGCGCTCCACCAACGACCTGAGCGCCGTTCGCCAGCTGCTCGGCCCCGCCATCATGTACTCGGCCAACACCGTCGTCTTCACCGCCGCCGCGCTGCCGTTCATGATCCGCATGAGTCCGCGGCTGACCATGTTCGCCTTCCTTCCGCTGCCTTTCGCGTCAGTCCTCGTGCAGTACTTCGGCGCCCGCATCCACACCCGTTTCGAACGCATTCAGGCCATGTTCTCCGACATCTCCGCGCAGGCCGAGGAGAACTTCTCCGGCGCCCGCCTCATCCGCGCCTTCGCCCAGGAAGACGCCCAGATCGCCGCCTTTGAGACCTCCAACCGCGAGTACATCCGCCGCAGCCTCCTGCTCGCCCGCCTCATGGCCATGCTCTGGCCCACGCTCGAGCTCGTGCTCGGCGTCTCGCTCATGCTCACCCTGCTCATCGGCGGCCGCGAGGTCGTGCACGGCCAGCTCACCGTAGGCCAGTTCTCGAGCTACACCGTCTACATGGTCCAGCTCACCTGGCCCATGATCGCCATCGGCTGGGTGGTCAACCTCGTGCAACGCGGCGCCGCCTCCGTCACCCGCATCGACCAGCTCCTCAAAGAACCACCCGCCATCGACGACAGGGAGGCCGACGTAACACTTCTCCAAACCCCAGCACTCCCCTCAGAGGCGTCATCTGGACCGAAGGCCAACGGCCGCAGCGGAGAGACC
>CAXUDC010000189.1:0-4983 GCA_964249685.1 uncultured Acidobacteriaceae bacterium | reverse complement strand
GTTTTGATGGGGCCGGCTGAGATGGCGTTGACGCGGATGTTTTGCCGGCCGAGATCGGCGGCGAGGTAGCGGACGGCGGCCTCGAGGGCGGCCTTGGCGACGCCCATGATGTTGTAGTTGGGGAAGACTTTCTGTGAGCCGTAATAGGTGAGGGTGAGGATGGTGCCGCCCTCGGGCATGAGGGGGGCGGCGGCGCGGGCGAGCGCGATGAGCGAGTAGACGCTGACGTCGTGGGCGACGCGGAAGTCGTCGCGGGTGGTGTTGAGGACGGTGTTCTTGATGTTGGGGGCGAAGCCGATGGAGTGGACGACGGTGTCGATCTTTGGGAAGCGGTCGCGGAGCAGCGTGAACACGGCGTCGATCTGATCGTCGGACGAGACGTCGCACTGGACGAGGTGGCCGGTCTCTTTCTGGCCGAGCTCTTCGAGGAGCTGTTCGGCGTCGCGCTGGAGGCGCTCGGACTGGTAGGAGAGGACGAGGGTGGCGCCTGCCTCGGCGAGCTTCTGGGCGATGGAGTAGGCGATGGAGCGCTTGTTGGCGAGGCCGAAGACGACGGCGACTTTGCCCTTCATGTCGATCATGTGACTCCAGTGAAAAGGGAATACAGTGAGTGCCAGTATAAGGCAGGGATCAGATGGATTGGACGGCGCGCATGACGCGGAGGAGGTTCTGGCCGAGGAGCTTGTACAGGTCGGCGTCCTTGTAGCCGCGTTCCTGCAGGGCTGCGGTGATGAGTGGGAGGTCGGCGGCGGAGTGCATGCCGGCAGGCAGCTGCGGGATGCCGTCGAAATCGGAGCCGAGGCCGACGTGGTCGATGCCGGCGACCTGTGCGATGTGATCGAGATGGTCGATGAGGGCCGAGAGCGGCGGCGGGCCGATCTCCGCGGTGAACTGCCGGTCGACGGCGTCCGACACGGCAAACGGGACGGGGATGCCGGCGGTGCGGTAGGGAGCGGCGGCGGCGGCGTGGGCGTCGGTGCGGGCAGGTCGGGAGGCCTCCCAGGCCTGACGCCAGGGCTCCGAGATGAAGGCAGGGAAGAAGTTGACCATGCAAACGCCACCCTTGCGGGCGAGCGCGCGGAGCTGGTTGTCGGTAAGGTTGCGGGGCGCGGGCGTGAGAGCGCGGGCGCTGGAATGGCTCGCGATGACGGGCGCGCGTGACAGGTCGAGGACCTGCCAGAAGGTCTGGTCGGAGACGTGGGAGAGGTCGATCATCATGCCGAGACGGTTCATCTCGGCGATGACGTTGCGGCCGAAGGGGGAGAGGCCGGCGTGGCGTGGGGTGTCGGAGGAGGAGTCGGCCCAATCGTTCGAGTTCGACCAGGTAAGCGTCATGTAGCGGACGCCGAGGCGGTAGAAGTTGCGCAGGTTGGCGAGCGAGTTCTCGATGGCGTGACCGCCCTCGAGGCCGAGCAGCACGGCAAAGCGGCCCTGGGCGCGGGCGGCGAGGATGTCGTCCGGCGTCAGGCAGAGCGCGAGCGCATCGGGGTGGCGGCGGACCTGCTCAAGCGTAGCGTCGGCAAGCGCGAGGGCCTGCACGGTGTGGGTGCCGACGGGGTACTCGTGCGGGTCGACCCAGAGCGCGAAGAACTCGGCCGCGAGATTGCCGGCGCGCGCGGTGGCGAGATTGATCATGCCATCGCCGAGCGCGTCGGTGAAGGACCAGCCGTCGAGAAAGCGCTGCGGCGTGTCGGCGTGGGTGTCGAGGATGAGCGCTGCGTGGTGAACGTCGGCCATTGTGTTCTATGGTAGCGAACAACCCAGGGTGCGCGCGGCGGCGTCTGATTCTGTGAGGTGAGTCATGGCACAGGAATTGGACGCAACGAAGACCCCGGGACGCCCTTCGCACGAGGCTCTCGAGGAGAGCGGCAGCGAGTCCGAAGAGAGCAAGATGAACAAGGTCGCGATGGAAAGCGCCAAGCGAGCGCAGAATACCATCCACTCGGATGAGGCCCGGATTCCGGGAAGCAGCATCTTTACCAAGTAAGTTCCATCAGCTAAAAAGCCCCGCCTGGTGCGGGGCTTTTGCTTTGGGCAAGGCTACTTGATGACCGCGGCGCCGGCCTCGGCTACGGCCTGGTCCTGCTTTCCCAGGCCGCCGGAGACGCCGATCGCCCCGATCACCTTCTTGTCGCGGATCAGGGGGATGCCGCCGGCGAAGATCATGACCTTGCCGTCGTTTGAGGCGTGGATGCCGAAGAACTGATCGCCGGATTGCGAAAGAGTGGCCAGCTTGCCGGTCTCGATATCGAAGGCGCGGCTGGTGAAGGCCTTCTTCTGCGCGATGTCGACCGAGCCGATCCATGCGTTGTGCATCCGCTCGAACGCGAGCAGGTGCCCGCCCGCGCAGACGACGGCGATGTTCATCGGCTGGCCGATGTCTTCCGCCTTTTTGGTCGCGGCGGCGATGATGCTGCGTGCTTCTTGCAGAGTGACGGTGTGACCGGTTTCGGGATTGCTCATGAGGTTCGTGCTCCTTGGGGGATCGGCGTAGTGCCGCCCTGAGCTTGGATGCGCGTGGATGCTGTAAGGTCAGAAGCACGACGCATGACGACCTCTTCCGCCAACATTAAGGAGAAAACCAAAGCGTCCGCCCTGCTGGACCTGCTGCGCGGGCTCGCGGCCGTCATGGTCTGTCTCGGGCATTGGCGCAACGTCCTCTTCGTCGATTTCGAGCAACGCACGACCCACAGCGTACTGGCCGCGCCGCTCTATCTGCTCACCTCCGCAGGGCACCAGTCGGTGGTGATTTTCTTCGTACTGAGCGGATACCTGATCGCGGGCAGCGTGCGGCGCTCGGTCGCGCGCGGCCGTTGGAGCTGGCGGCGCTATGCGGTGCAGCGGCTGACGCGGCTCTGGGTGGTGCTGATCCCCGGGCTGCTGCTGTGCGCGCTGTGGGATGCGGCCGGGTTGCACTCCGGCTGGGCGCCGCAGCTGTACGGTGGGCTGGGCGGCAACCATATGATCCCGGATGTGGCCCGGTACGACACGTGGGCGGCGTTCTGGCGCACGCTCTTTTTTCTGCAGGAGATCCTCGGGCGCACGTTCGGGTCCGACGGCCCGCTGTGGACGCTCGCCTATGAGTTCTGGTACTACGTCCTGTTTCCGTTGGGATTCTTCGCCGTGCTGCCCGGGACCAAGCCGCGGGTGCGCCTGCTGTGCGCGCTGCTGCTGGCCGCGGCCGCGCTGATCCAGGGCAGGGAGATGCTGACGTTCTTCCCGATCTGGCTGGCGGGCGCGGCGCTGACCTGGCTGCCGCGTTGCCAGGCGAACGCGGCGCAGCGCTGGGGCGCGTGCCTGGTTTATGTGCCGGTGTTCCTGCTGGCCAGCCGCTTCGGCCACGTCATCGGGTCGTACGGTCTGACCACGGCTCTGCTCAGTGACTATCTCGTCGGCCTGGCCACGTTTGGGCTCCTCTGGGTGCTGCTGTCCGCCCGCTCACCCCAGACCGGCACGCGCTGGGAGCACACCGGCCACGGGCTTGCGAGCTTTTCCTTCACTCTGTATGTTACGCATACTCCGCTGCTGGTGCTGCTCGCGGCCTGGGCTGGGCGTGACCGGCGCTGGCAGCCCGACGCGCGCCACTGGTTGTTCGGTGGCTGTTTGCTGGCGGTGCTGTTTGTGTACGCATGGATGGTGGCGTGGGCGACGGAGTTGCGCACGGATGAGGTGCGGAGGCGGGTGGAGCGGCTGATCGGCTAGCGTGTTTTCTTGCGGGGGTAGTGCAGCGACGGTCGAAACGCAGACCCTACGGGATGACAACCAAAATATGAAACTCAGATTCGTCGCCGTTACTCTCCCTATAAGATGTCTAGGCCAAGGTCCAGCGAGCGCACGTTCTGGGTCAGCGCGCCGACCGAGATGATGTCCACCCCAGTGGCGGCGATCTCCGCGATGCGCTCGAGCGTGATCCCGCCGCTGGCTTCAACCAAGGCTTGCCCGGCGATCTGGCTTACGCCATCCCGCAGCTGCGCGGTTGTAAAGTTGTCGAGCAGGATCGTATCGGCCTTCGCTGCCAGGACCGCGGCGATCTGGTCCGGACGATCGACCTCGACCTCCATGTGCGTCGTGTGCGGCAGGCGGTCGCGCCATGCGAGCAGCGCCTGAGTCAGGTCATGCGCGCCCAGCGTGGCCAGGTGATTGTCCTTGGCCATCACCGCGTCCGAGAGTGAAAAGCGGTGGTTGTGCCCGCCGCCGCAGCGTACGGCGTAGCGCTCGACCAGGCGCAGACCGGGCGTCGTCTTGCGCGTGTCGACGATGCGGGCCTTTGTGCCCGCGGCCGCGGCGACATAATGGGCAGTCTGGGTCGCGATGCCGGAGAGGCGCTGGGTAAAGTTGAGCGCGACCCGCTCGGCCTGCAGGATCGCCTGTGCGGGGCCTTCCACCTGGGCCAGCGTGGCACCGGTAGTGAAGGGTTCACCGTCATGGAGCAGGAAGTAGACCGTCACCGCCGCGTTCGTCAGATGGAACGCGAGGCGGAACAGGTCCTCGCCGGCGAGGATTCCGGGTTCGCGCGCAACCAGCTGCGCGGTGATGCGGGCGTCGGGCGGGATCAGGGTCTGGCTGGTGAGGTCGCCCCACGGAGCGTCCTCGTCCAGCGCCGCGCGGATGAGCAGTTCGAGCGCGTGTTGCGGAGGCTTGATAAGCATGAGCTGTCCTATGATCCCACACCCGCGCCTACGGTTGCTTCGCTCAGGTGCTCCTGCGAAGCCTCGGCCGGGTAGAGCAGCGAGTGCTGAAATGCCACGTCTGGGCGAGGGTAATCGAGACGGAAGTGGGCCCCGCGAGACTCTTCCCGGGCCAGCGCCTGCGTGACCAGGGCGCGGGCGAGCGTGAGCAGATTGGCCGTCTCGCGCGCCTCGACCGTCGTTCCCGCGACGGTTGCGACGTCGAGTCTTGCGAGGGTTGCGCGCAGGTCGCGACCGTTGCGCTCGATCCCGGCGTTGGTCCATAGGAGGGTTTGCAGGGTCAGGCGGTCGATGG
>CAXUDC010000188.1:3831-5018 GCA_964249685.1 uncultured Acidobacteriaceae bacterium | reverse complement strand
GCCTCTTCGCTCTGCTGTGGGCCGCGGGCACCATCCTGCTCAACACAACGCTCGGCAATCTGCGGTCCGTCTCCGCGCCCAAGAAGGTCAACCCGGGCCGCACCATGAACAAATCGCAATCGCCGGTCAGCGCGTATATCGCGATCGGCATCCTGCTGGCCTGCGCCGGCTTCGGCATCGGCTGCGAGCTGCTCGCGATGTACCTGCACCGGCCCTGGGTGGGCGTGCTGCTGGTCGCCTGCCTGGCCGCTGCCGGGCTGGTCGTCTACGAGAACGGCCTGCGCGGCATCGATGCCTACGCGCTGGAACGCCGCGACACATTGTTCGAGGAACTCGGCAAAAAGATCTAGCCTCGCAGTTACGGGTCCGGCTACTCCGCCACGGCCCCGACAACGCTCAGCATGCGCCCCGCAAAGCCATGCTCGCCGCGATGGCTGTAGTACTTCAGCCGTCCGTCGGGCAGCCGCGAACACGCCGTACACTCCGCCAGCACGCTGATGTTTTCCGCGGCAAGCCCCGCATCCAGCAGCTGCCGCCGGTTCGCCTCATGGAGGTCGCAATGAATCTGCGGGCCGATGTTGGAGTGCCCCGGCGCACGCGCCGTCAAAAACAGCAGGGGGTACTTGTCGCGCACCGGGTCGGAGTCATAGACCTCCGTGAACAGCGCCGGCGCGTAGGCAAACTGGCTCTCAAAGTCGAACCGCACCTCCTCGCCCACTGAAAAGCAGCAGGCCCCGATAGCCGGCCCGATCGCCGCCACCAGGTCCTCCGTGCGCGAGCCGTAGCGCAGCTGCAGACTGCCGATGCCGCGCTCCACAATCCGTGCCAGGGTGCCCCGCCAGCCCGCATGGAACGCCGCCACCGCGCGCGTCCGCGTATCCGCGACCAGCACCGGCACGCAGTCCGCGGTGAGGATGCCCAGCAGGCGTCCGGGCGTGCGGCTCAGCATGCCGTCACCGCGCAGCCTGGCCTTGCCCTCCGGGCTCACCAGCGGGTCCGTTTCCAGCTCCAAATCCCGGATGAGCCCACTGTGAATCTGCGTCTGCGTCACCAAGGGCAGATCAACGCCATCGGCCACAGCGGCGACAAACCGTTCACGATTCGCGGCAACGTTCCCGGGCTCATCTTCCTTCGTCCAGCCCAGGTTCTGCTCGCCTTCGCCGTAGATCGACGACGCGCCACCCTGC
>CAXUDC010000188.1:0-3821 GCA_964249685.1 uncultured Acidobacteriaceae bacterium | reverse complement strand
ACCCTGCCGTGTGCTGAAGCCCGCACGCAGCCAGGCGAAACGCTCCCAACTTGCGACGCGCTCGACGCCGGGCCTGTCCTTTGCGCGTGCACTCGCCGCCCGCGCCGGACTGGTCTTCGGCGCCTTGACGCGCTCGCCAGCCTGCCAGCTCTTCGCGCGCGTCGCTCGCCGCCCGTGCGCGAGCCCCACCCCAGCCAGGATGGCATCCACCGCACCGATCGCCTCGGGGCTCTCCAGGCTCTTAGACTCCTTAGGGCTCTCAGAATCCTTAGGGCTCTCAGAATCCTCGTCGCGATCGCTCATGCCTTCATGGTACCGGGCAGCAGCTTACGGCGTAAAATAGGCCTTTTGGGGCACTTTCGCGATGGTTACGATTCAGCAGGACGATCTGATCGAGAGCATTCGGGCTGCTCTCCAGTACATCAGCTTCTATCACCCGGTCGACTACATCACGAACCTCGCCCGCGCCTACGAGCTCGAACAATCGCCCGCGGCGAAGGATGCGATGAAGCAGATCCTCGTCAACTCGCGCCTCTGCGCCGAGGGCCATCGCCCCATCTGCCAGGACACCGGCATCGTCACCGTCTTCATCAAGCTCGGCATGGAGTGCCACCTGCAAAAGGGCGATGCGCCCGCGACGATGAGCCTGCAGGGCATCTGCGACCAGGGCGTGCGCGAGGCCTGGCTCGACCCCGACAACAAGCTGCGCGGCTCCATCCTCGCCGACCCCGCCTTCAGCCGCAAAAACACCAGGGACAACACGCCCTGCGTCGTCGAGGTCGCTCTGGTGCCCGGTCAAACGGTCGACATCACCGTGGCCGCCAAGGGCGGCGGCTCCGAAGCCAAGTCGAAGTTCGTCATGCTGAACCCGTCGGACTCGGTAGTCGACTGGGTGCTCAAGACGGTGCCCACCATGGGCGCCGGCTGGTGCCCGCCGGGCATGCTCGGCATCGGCCTCGGCGGCACCGCCGAAAAGGCCATGCTGCTGGCGAAACAAAGCCTGATGGACCCCATCGACATGGGGGAGCTGAAGGCCCGCGGACCGCGCACCAGCCTTGAGCGCATGCGCGTCGACATCTTCGACGGCGTGAACGCACTCGGCATCGGCGCCCAGGGCCTCGGCGGCCTCACCACCGTGCTTGACGTGAAGATCCTCGACTGGCCCACGCACGCCGCCAACCTGCCTGTCGCGCTGATTCCCAACTGCGCCGCAACGCGCCACGCGCACTTCGTGCTCGCGGGCGACGGACCCGTCTACCTCGATCCGCCCGCACTCGAAAACTGGCCAAAGCTCACCTACGACCCCGCCGCCTCCGGCGCACGCCGCGTCGACCTCGACACGCTCACCCACGCCGAGACCAGGACCTGGAAGCCCGGCGACGTGCTGCTGCTCAATGGCAAGCTCCTCACCGGCCGCGACGCCGCGCACAAGCGCATGACCGACATGCTGGGCCGCGGCGAGCCGCTTCCGGTCGACTTCACCGACAAGCTCATCTACTACGTCGGTCCGGTCCAGGCCGTACGCGACGAAGCCGTCGGCCCCGCCGGTCCCACCACCGCCACCCGCATGGACAAGTTCACCCGCCAGATGCTCGAGTCCACCGGCCTGCTCGGCATGGTCGGCAAGGCCGAACGCGGCGTCGCAGCCATCGACGCCATCCGCGACAACCGGGCCGTCTACCTCATCGCCATCGGCGGCGCCGCCTACCTCGTCTCCAAGGCCATCAAGCACTCCCGCCTGCTCGCCTTTGAAGACCTCGGCATGGAAGCCATCTACGAGTTCGAAGTCGTCGACATGCCCGTCACCGTAGCCGTCGACACCCAAGGCACCAGCGTCCACACCACCGGCCCAGCCGAATGGAGAGACCGCATCGCCCACTCCATGGAGCTGGCAGGCACGGCGATTCTCGGCCAGTAACTTCGCAATCGGCACAAGTCACCGCTCTGGACGCCCATGTTCTTTTACACCGCGTACAGCTATGCTCCTGTGTGCTCTGGCTACTCTGCTGAATGGATTGTCTCAGTAAGTACAAGAGGCAAACTCTCGATGCCTTGGTCTCAAGATGAGGGCCTGTCGGAATGGTCCATCTTCGAGCGGGAGCCGAGTTCCAGTTGCGCCTCGTCAGCGCGGCCATTCGTCACACCACCGCCCCCGCCGAGAGAAGGACCGCATCGCGCAGTCGATGAACTCGCAGGTACGGCCATCCTTAAGCAGTAAGATCCCCAGGATGAGGCACAGATCCGAACGAAGTCGACGGGAAACAAGGGAGGACACATGGAGCCGACAGGTAACCCGAACAGCGACGCCACAGCGAACATCACCAAACGCATCGAGACGCTGGGCGACTGGAGAGGAGAGACGCTGGCGCACATCCGCCGCCTCCTGCATGAGGCCGACCCGGAGATCCAGGAAGAGTGGAAGTGGCGAGGGACGCCCGTCTGGTCCCACGACGGCATCGTTTGCACGGGCGAATCCTATAAGCAGGTCGTGAAGCTCACCTTTGCGCGCGGAGCCGCCCTCCCCGACCCGGCCAAGCTCTTCAACTCCAGCCTGGAAGGCAACGTGCGGCGTGCGATCGACCTTCGCCAAGGGGAGGCGATCGACGAGGCCTCCTTCAAGCAGCTCGTACTTGCCGCGATTGCAGCCAACACGGAAGCGCTCGCGCAACGGGCAGCCAAAAAGAAGTAAGCCTCGACCGCTCCTTTACCCGCCAAGAGTGACACCTGAACAAACGCTTGTCTATACTGGCGCGGGCCTCGTAATCAGCACTGGTTGCTGACACGGCGGCGAGCGAAAGAGAAGGCAAGCATGTCCGTTCCCACCACCCGTCGTGACTTCGTAAAGCTCGGTGCCGCTGGACTCGCCGCCATCTCCGGGCCGCTGTCCGCTTTCGCACAGACCCCCGGGCCGGTCAGCGTGCAGCAGTCCGCGGGGACCAAGCGGTTTGCGAACGAGCCGGATCTGAAGTGGCGAGGCGCCTCCGCGACCGAGACCGATGCCATCACCGTTGATCCCAACCGCACTTACCAGGAGATCCTCGGCTTTGGCGCCGCGATGACCGATGCGGCGACCTACATGATCAGCCAGCTCAGCCCCGCGGCGCGCGAAGCGTTTCTGCATGAGCTGTTCGACCCGGCGCAGCTGGGCATCAACGTGGTCCGGGTCTGTGTGGGGTCGTCCGACTTCTCGCGTGAGGCGTTCAGCTACGACGAGGGCGAGCCCGACCCGGAGCTGCAGCGCTTCTCGATCGATCACGATCGCGCCTACATCCTGCCGCAACTGGTCACGGCGCGGAAGATCTGCCCGGAGCTCTTCATTCTTGCGTCGCCATGGAGCCCGCCGGGCTGGATGAAGAACGGCGGCAGCATGCTCGGCGGCGACATGAAGCCGAATTGATCCTGTCTTCGCTGCTTGAATCCGTCTCGCCCGCTGGCCCCTGACAGGGGCCGGTCGCGGAAGACGGCGCGCAAGCTCGAAGCAGGCACGCCCGGCGGATCGTAGTTCGACCAAGCATGGATTGCCGAACGGCAGTTTGAGAAAACTGCCGCGGGTGGGTATCGTTCGTGCAGAAAAATAGAAGGGCAAACGATTCATCCCGAGGTCGTTTTGTAAAAGACCCAAAAATGGAAGCAAAAAGGAAATCTCTGGCCGGGAACCGCTTTTCGCCGCTTTTTTGCTTGTAAGATGCGGCTTTGTATAAGAGACGCTTTGAAGGAACAACCATCGTTCGTCTGAAAATCGATATCGCAACCATGAAGAAGTCTCCTCAGCAGCAATCGAGCAAATCCACGACCGGCTCCAAATCCAAGGACATCAACGT
>CAXUDC010000187.1:0-5023 GCA_964249685.1 uncultured Acidobacteriaceae bacterium | reverse complement strand
TCAGCACCGGCATGGAGCGCGGCATCCACCCGACCCGGCTCAAGCAGCTCGGACGCCACAAGAGCTACGCCGTGCTCGATACCTACCTCGAGATGGGCGACCCGTTCGAGAGCCATCCACTGGTGGGGATCTTGTAGGACGCAGTTCTGGACGCGTAAGCGAAGAGAGGCTCGTCAAGCCACCGCCGCGGTTGCGCAAAAATGCCTTCTCTCCGGTCGGTTCCTCCCCTGCAACTTCCCCGGTCGAGCGCGCCTCACCGTGGTGTCCATACTCCCGCGCTCCTTTAGCGCGACAAAAGTCCACGCATTTCAGTCTGAGCGACTTCCGAAGGAGAGGGTAGCTGCCGCCCAGCGCTCGGGCAGCCGGTAGCCCGCCTCTAGCATGCTGACGGATGCGAGGACTCTTGTCGCGCCCTAGCCTTTGTGGCAGCAGAACCTCGGGACAATAGCGAAGTGATTCCTGACCGCCACAACGTCCCGGCTGAACAAGGCTGTGCGACGACGTCCGAGTCGGAGAGCGTCAGCGCGGACTCCCACCTCAGCCGGCCAAATTGACACCGTGGCCTTTTGTCTCGTCCTCATCAGACCGTCCACAGGCTGCACAGTGGACTGTTGTCTCGATGTCATGGGCTTTTGTCTCACCATCTTCGGTCAGGTCCAAGACATAACAGTGGGTTGTGTAGGATTTTCCCGTGGATTTTTGTCTCCCAAACTAATAGAGACTACAAATATCTTTCTAGTAGCCGTGGGACAGGAGTCCACAGTTGGTTCCACAACGTCAATCACGACAAAAGTCCACGGAGACTTTCAAAGAAAGATCACTTAGAAGGGAGGTCATGGGATTGCTGCATGATCGCATCGCTCAGCATGGCCGACAAGGCGCTCTAGCCTTCGCCGATACTGCCCTCGACCGCAAAGCTCTCGAGGCTGCCTTCACCTATATGAGCGATGACGAATCGTCGACGGGCTTTCTATTTTCGGGATGGTGCCAGACAGCCCTTCCTCATAGGCGATTAGCCGACGACGAGATATGGACACTCGAGACTGACCACGTGAAGCTGATGGTTGAGCCGGGCAGTATGCACGGACCGGATGGAGCCGTACGTGTAGGAGTTCCGTATGGATCTCGCGCTCGTCTAATTCTTCTGTATCTTCAGAGCGAAGCAATTAGAACCAACTCGCGGCAAATCGAGTTGGGGCGATCGCTGCGTGTCTGGCTTGCAAAGTTAGGGGTCCCGATCGGCGGAAAGTCGATGAAGGATGTGCGGGAACAGGCCCTCCGTATATCTCGCTGCCGTATGACGTTCCAGATCACCCGAGGTGACAAGGTAGGGTTCATCAACCAGAACATTGTTGACTCTGGGCTGTTTTCCTCTGAAGGAGGTGGACCTCTCTTAGAAACCGTGCATCTTTCAGAGCGTTTTTTCAATGAGCTTAAGCTTCATCCCGTGCCTTTGCAGGAAGCGGCAATAAAGGCGCTTTCCAACAGCTCCCAGGCACTCGATATCTACTGCTGGTTGACCTACAGGCTCCACTCTTTACCGCGTGATACGCAAATTACGTGGGTATCTCTACGCGCACAATTCGGGACGACCTACTCCGGCCTTCGGGATTTTCGAAAGCGGTTCAGTGAGAGCCTGCAAATGGCGCTTGCAGTTTATCCCGACGCTAAAGTCGAGATCAGCCAAGCTGGATTATCGCTCAAGAAAAGCCGTCCACCGGTTGCTTTACGCTAACACGATAAGATTAAAGCCTGCCTTTAGAGCAGCGATTAATTCTAATACTACGCAGCATGCTCTTGGGCTCGATGTGCTGTAGTCTTCGACTACAGGACCAGGATACGATTGGACATCTCGAAGGTCCATAGCGGATCGAGGCCTGATCTGATGCGCTGAAGCTTTCTGATCGAAGGCGACGGTGGCGCGGCAACCCGACTTTTTCGATCTGTCCGAACGGCTTCCGGCACTGGCGGCAGCCGGCGCCCTGCTGGAGCAAGCCCGTGCTATGATCGACTTCAGGCAGTCCGCCCCAAACTGGAAGCAGCCCTCGACCGCGCCGACCGCAGCCGCGAAGACCGCCCGCGGTCGAGACCGAGTATTAGCTGCGAGATCGGCCTTCGTTCATGCGCTTCGCCGACCTGAGCCTGCATGATTCGGTTCCTGACACAAAAACGATATGGCTGTTCCGCGAGCAGCTCACGCGCAGCGGCGCGTCAGCAGAGCTGTTCGAGCAACTCGACCAGCTGCTGCACGCGCGCGATTACCTGGCGATGAGCGGGCAGATCATCGACGCAACGGTGATCGAGGTGCGGAAGCCGCGCCTGAGCTGCGAGGAGAAGGTCGTGCTGCGCAGGAGTGGCACATCATCCGGCTGGTAGAAGGCGCGGACGTGAAAAATCGATCGCGACGGCCGAAGGAAGGACGCTCAAGCGCAGCAGAACGCCGAAACCACTTTAGGGAACACAACGGCAGGGCGCGGAAATCGAGGTGCCGGTGTTCGGCTACGAGAACCACGTCGGCATCGATCGCAAGCACGGCTTCATCCAGCGCTTCGTGGTCACCCGCGCCGCGGGTCACGACGCCAGCCAACTCGCTGGCCTGCTCAATGCCGCGAACACGGCGAGCGAGGTGTGGGCTGACACCGCCTATCGCAGCCGCGCCAACCCGACGCTTCTCGACGAGCGCGGCCTGGTCGCATAGTTCCGGCGCCCAAAGCCGCGCGGCAAGCCGATGCCGCCACCCATGGCATATGGCGATGCAACGCGGACCAAAGTGCACGGCGACATTGAGCAAGTCTTCGCCACTGAGAAACGGTGCATGCGCCTGCTGGTGCGCACCATCGGCCTAGCGCGCGAAATGGCAAAGATCACGCTCGCCAATCTGGCTAACAGTCTTTAGAGGTTCGTCTGGCTTCACAAGCGGGCTGCGCCCGCCCGATGCACAAGCAGGCCACCATCAATGCGGTGCCACCCAAAGCAGGCCGGATTTGGCGTCGTATCGCCCTGTCACAACGACGCGGATACCGCACACGCACCGTCACCCGACCCAATGCGCCGACATTCCGAAGTGTCCAAATGGTCGTTGGGACCACCACTACCGCTCACGTTAGACGCCGTGCGGCGTGCACCATCCTCGCATTCCACACCGGGCAAGATCTGAAGGGCAGTTGTTCGACTTGCGAGGCGCGAATGCAGGACGGCTTCGCCACATGTGTGGACTCTTGTCCCGAGGCGAAAGAGGCGCTCCAACCTCAACGGACTTATTCGGCCAGAGAGGCTTTTATCTCAAGCAATCGCGCCGATATGCGTCTGACTTCTGCCTCGAGACGATCTCTTTCCCGCTGAAGGAGACTACGTTGCTGCAGGGGATCCTCACCCCGAAGCTTTGTTCGGAATGCCTCGACCTCGCGACGCATTACATCTCGGCGAACGAGGTTTTCCTGACGAGCAAGATCAAAATGCGGACGCGGAAGACTTACCAGCTGATAAGCGGTTGCATAACTTCGGGGCATCTCTTCCTCAAGCAAACGCCCTTCATCTACTGCCATGGCTATCGCACGAAGTTGGAAAGCTACACCTCTTCCGAACGGAAGTTGTGGAAGGATGACCGCTTCATAAGATCTGTGGAATTTCGCTTTAGCGCCAATTAGATAACGGCCGATTGCTAGGAACTTTTCTTGAGCTTCGCTCCATAGTTTATCGATTTCTGAAACAACATCTTCTTCGGTATGGAGATCCCGAATTATGTTGGCCAGCGTATTAAATCTTTGCGTGTCGACTTCAGCCACCAGAGGTTTGGAAAGCGCGCGGTTTCGACCCTTAGAAACAACCCAACGCTTCGGGTCTAACTTGCCGGTAGTCATTCCGAATCCATTCCGATTTCGTGCCTGACATAGTTCCAGGCGCCCTGAAAGTCTGCTGCTCCTGCTGCTCCCCTTACCTCAGCTACACCGAGTCCGGTACGATGAGTCCGCTGGATGTCCTCCAAGTCGCGCACGTCGAATGGGCACAGAGCACCTAGACGGCTAAGTTCTAACTTAGCCTCCGAGTAGGAGTTTTTTGATCGAGCCGACCGGTTCAAAAGAAAAGCACTCCTTCGCCCTTCTCGACGAACCACTTTTGCCCAATCGAGAACCGTCTCAAGATCAGGTGCGCCCTGGCCAGTAGGTATCAGCACTAGATCTGCCAGATGTATAAGCGCCTTAATTACATGAGGAGCGGCTTCAACGCCGGGAGGCGTATCAACAATTATGAGGTCGAGATGAGGCAGCTCCCGTATCGACTTTATGGCAGCGACGGCCTCATTCAGCGGCACCTGAAAGTGCTGAAGTTGAGGTGCCTCTTCAGGGCGTCGCCTAAACCAGAGTGTCAAGGATCCTTGAGCATCGAGGTCGACTGTTGCAACGGAAACTCCGTCTTGCAACGCACAGATGGCCAAGTTGCGCGTCGTAGTCGTCTTGCCGCTTCCACCTTTCGCAGAGGATACAAGAACTAGGCGAGCTTCAGGTTTGATACGAGTTGAAGGCGCCGATTTTGGTTGAGCTCTGGCCATCTCACGTCCTTCGAACACCTTGCGACTTGTAGAGGCATGCTGCGTAAATGTTCAACATGTTGAATAAAGTCTAAGGGTATTCGTCGCTGAGCGAAAGGTTAGTGCCGGAAGCCTCTTCGGTGCAAAGCGACCAACATGGTGATCCTACCTCAGCCGGTTCTCACGGTTCCGATTGACATTTGACCTCTCCTGACCGTTGGGATTTGGTTTTTGTCGAGCAAGTCGTCGCTCCGGGCTCAGCTATCCCCTACGCCCGTCGTCTTACTGAAGAATACGGCTTAACCGACCGCAACGAGCGGACGACTGGCGATGAGCGGCCTCGCCGCCGCTTTCTGGCTGACGATCGATATCGAAGTTGCTTTGACGCCCCCGACGTAGTTATAGCAGTCGAAGCTTTAGCCGCAGTCACTTTATCTAGGCTAGGCTCAGGACCCTTTTCGCGGCTCGATGCGATGTGATTCGTAGGGGATTGGA
>CAXUDC010000186.1:0-5256 GCA_964249685.1 uncultured Acidobacteriaceae bacterium | reverse complement strand
GGCTGTGACCGGTCGCGCCGTCTATTGTCTCTGTTTTCACTGCGCGTTCCTTGCCTTTTGCGTGCTGCCAGAGCATGTTTACCGCTGGTACGCCGGAACAGCAATTTTGCAGAAGCATAGCACGGACCCCGCGTTCTTGGCGAGGCGGGTCAGCTCGTCTGCAGCGTTGCCGCGCCTGCGCTTTGCTCCAGTCGCGGAACCAGCAGCTGGAAAAGGCCAAGCGAGACCAGGTAGGCGGACGCTGCGAGACCGAAGATCAGCAGCGGATGCAGCGAGAAGTAGGAGCCCACGATGCCCGTAAACACGACCCCGCCCAGCGAGCCGACCGCGCCGCCGATACCCACCACGGACGATACGGCGGTCGAGGGAAACATGTCCGTGGGGATGGAAAAGAGGTTGGCCGACCAGCCCTGGTGCGCGGCCGCGGCGAGCGCGAAGACCAGCGTCGCGGCCAGGCATTGTGCGGAAACAGGCCGCCGAGGTGCGGCACAAAGACGAGCGGCGTGACCAGCAGCGCGCAGAGTAGCAGCGCAAATTTGCGCCCGGCGTTCACGCTGTGACCCTGCCACGCAGGAAGGACCGGGTGCCCCATTCATCACGGCTTCACCGTGATGAGTGGGATTGATATTTGCGCCAGGCGATTCCCCCATGACGCAGTGCGATCCAAACTGCAGATTCCTCCGCTCCCTGCGGAAGACAACAAAAGGCAACCAATCCTGCGTGGCTGCTTCGGCTTTACACGGAGAGGGCTAATACCGCGCAATCAACCAGAGTCCCAACACCATCACCGCACATCCCAGCATCCGCAGCGGAGACGCTCGATGCACTGTAAACCCGATCAGGCCGAAGTGATCCAGCACCACCGACGTTGCCAGCGAGGCCGTCACGGTCGCCCCCGTAAACAGTCCCGACCCCATCCTCTGCGCGACCGTAAGCGCGATGAACGTGCTCACCAGCGAGATGGGCGCACCCAGCCAGGCCCACCACGGCACCGTGCCTACCCGGTCCAGCGGCAGCGGCTGCCGGATAAAGAGCTGGATGCCGATCAGCAGGAGCAGCCCCAGCAGATACACGCAGATCGTCGCCCAGAGCGACTGCGCCAGTTGCTTGTTCAGCTCCGCGTTCGTCCCGGACTGGAACGGGTTTGCCACCCCTGCGATCAGCGCCGCCAGAAACAAGACCAGCCCCATGCGATCACCTTGCCGGTTAGGATGCAGATCAGGGGGCACCCTGGGCTATTGCCGTCGCGTTTACCAACTCGTGCGCGTGCACCACCTCCGGCAGCGCCGCGTCCGCCTTGCCCCAGGCCTGCAAAAACGTCTGGTATCCCGCCCGCGCCCCCGCCTGATCGCCCTGCAGTTCCTTCACCCGAGCTAGCCCATACAGCCCGAAGCCTGACTTCGGCCGCTCCACCAGCGCCTCCTCATAAGCCGCGCGCGCGCCCGCATAGTCCTTCGCACGCAGCAGCGCCTCGGCCTCCGTCTCGCCGATCGGCCGAATGTAGATCGGCGGCTCATGGTACCCCAGCTTCTTTTCATCAACCGTCGCCCGCGCGTACAGCTTTTTCGCCTCGTCCAGCTTGCCCGCGGCCACCAGCACCCCGGCGCGCAGTTCGAGCGAGGCCACCTTCAACGAGCTCGCCAGCGACCCGGCCTCCGCGTCCGGCATGACCATGTTCATTGGGGGTGCGTCCTTCTTCGCGTCTTCCTTCTTTGCCACGACAGCGCGGTCCTGCTCCCCTCGCCAGAGCGCCGCGTCCAGCTCGCCGCTCGCCACCCGCGCCACGTCTATGTCGCCCGCGTCGAGCGCCCGCATCCCGACCGCGTAATCCCGCAGCGATGCCTGCAGGAAGCGCAGGTTCACCGTCTTCTCGGACTCCGCCACCTGCGCCTGGTCGAGCAGCCGCACCACGCCGTCCCAATCGCCCATGCGCAGTGCCACCGGCAGCCGGTTGCTGACGCGCGCCATCTGGTCGCGCGCGCTCCAGACATACAGCGTCGCCGAAAGCCTGCCCCGCGCGCCCGCCAGCCGGTCGCTCAGTGTATCCGCATCCGTCAGGCGGCCCTGTTCGATCAGGTTGGCGATCCCGTACATCATGTTGTGCACGTAGTTCCAGTCGTCGTCCGGCCCCACGTGCTGCTCGCGCATGTACTTCTCGTCGGCCGCGGTAGAGGCCGCAAACCACACGTCCGCGTTGCTGTAATCGCCCACGCGATAGTAGATGTGCCCCGGCATGTGGACCATGTGCCCGCTCGTGGGCGCCAGGCTCGCCAGCAGCGCCGCGCTCGGAACCGCCTTTTCCGGATGATCGCTGGGTTCGAGCGCGTGGATGTAGTAGTGGTTCGCCGCGGAATCGTTCGGCGCATCGCGCAGCACGCCCTCCAGAATCGCGATCTTCTCCTTCTGCTCCGGTTTGGGCGCGCCCTTGTCGTCGTAGCCGTCGCCCAGCGCATTGGCCAGAAAGACCCGCGCTTCCAAGTCTTTGGGCTCCTTTTTCACCAGCTTCCGGTACAGCTCAACCGACCGCGCCTGCTTGCCCGCCGTTGTCTTCAGAGTACCTTCATCCTCGGCGCGCCCAGCCACCTCAGCTTCGATGTAGAGCTTGTCCGTGCCGCTCGCATGGCCTTCCAGGCGCACCGCCTCCTGAAGCGCCAGGCTGCCATAGCTTTTCTTTCCGCCTCCGCGAAACCCTTCCGCCTACGCCAGCCCCCACTGGCACATGGCACAGTTCGGGTCCACGCGTACGGCCTGCTCAAACGCCTTGGCCGATTCATAATCCCAGAAGTCATGCAGCAGATTTAGCCCCTGGTCGAACCACACCTGCGCCTCGGGCGTCGCCTTGATGGCGATGTGCGCGTTGCCGATCCCGGTCATCCGTACCGGCGCGGGCAGGGAAGCGGGCGCCGGAACCGGCTCCATGTCCATGCCACTCATGGCCGTGCCGCGCATGCAACTGCTCTGCGCAGCCGCCGAACCCGAGACTACCAATACAAGAGCTGCCAGGAAAAACCGCATGCCTAAGACTCTATCGCAGGAAGCCGGTCCCCCACCACCGCCTAGTAGCGCCGGTATGGCAGGAACTTGCCCGACATGCCGATCTTGACGCGGTCGCCCGCCGGGTTGGGCTCGCGTTCGATCTGCATGTTGAAGTCGATCGCGCTCATGATGCCGTCGCCGAACTCTTCGTTGATCAGCTCTTTCCAGGCCATGCCGTAGTTCTGCACCAGCTCGTAGAACCGGTAGATCAGCGGGTCGGTCGGCGGCATGACCGAGCTTTCGCCGCGGTTGGGAAAGGCGCTCAGCAGCGCCGCGTCGGCCGCGTCCAGCTCCAGCAGACGCGCGGCCGTTGCGGCCTCTTCCTTGTTCAGGGGAAACTGCCCCAGCAGCGCAGCGGTGTAAATAATGGGCGAAGTAGTCCCAAGCTCCGCGGCAATCTGCTTCCAGCTCAAGCCCAGCCGAGCCTTATTTGCGAGAATCTTTTCCGTCAATCTGCTTCGAGCGGACATGACCATGTCTCCCCTGCTTGGGTTGGTGTGGAAGTGGGTGGAGGGAGACGCATCGTTTTAGACGCGGCAGGGCGATTACAGGCAGACTACTTGCAAAGCGAACGGCTTGCAATTGTTTTCTTGTCCGAGCGCGAGAACGCTGAGGGCTCAGCCGCTAAGGGCATCAGACCTCGCCTGGGCCAACCCTCGACCACCTCAAACCCGGTTCACACCCCCGCCCGCAAAATCCGTTACCATAACTTGTTTGGCGTTCTAAACGAAAGCAAGCCGCCGCAAGCAGGGGAGCACACGTATGTCCGAAGGCCGTTGGGTACTGTTGATCGCATCAGAAGTCGGCCGCACGGACTCCGTCTCCGACCGCGCCATGGAGCGTCTCGTCGACGCCATCGCCGAGGAGGGTTACGAGGTCGTCCGCACCTCCACGCCCGAAGACGGCCTCTCCCTCGTCACCTCCGACCCCAGCTACTCGTCTATCCTGCTCGACTGGGATCTTGAGGGCGACAACACCTTCGACGATCGCGCGGCGATGCAGATTTTAAGAGCCGTGCGCAGACGTAACAAGAAGATGCCTATCTTCCTCATCGCCGACCGGACGCTGGTTTCGGAGCTACCGCTCGAGGTAGTGAAACAAGTCCACGAGTACATCCACCTCTTCGGCGACACCCCCGCCTTCATCGCCAACCGCGTCGATTTCGCCGTAGAACGCTACCACGAAACCCTGTTGCCCCCGTACTTCTCGATGCTCAAGAAGTACACCGACCAGGGCGCCTACAGCTGGGACGCCCCCGGCCACATGGGCGGCGTAGCGTTCTTGAAACACCCCGTCGGCATGGAGTTCCACAAGTTCTTCGGCGAAAATATCCTCCGCTCCGACCTCGGTATCTCTACCGCCCCGCTCGGCTCCTGGCTCGACCACATCGGCCCCCCTGGCGAATCCGAGCGCAATGCCGCCCGCATCTTCGGCGCCGACTGGACCTTCTACGTCCTCAACGGCAGCTCCACCAGCAATCAAATCGTAGCCCACGGCATCATCGCCCAGGACGACATCGTCCTCGCCGACGCCAACTGCCACAAGTCCGTCTGCCACGCCCTCACCGTCACCGGCGCGCGCCCGGTCTACTTCAAGCCCACGCGCAACGGCTACGGCATGATTGGGCTGGTCCCCTTGAAACGCTTTTCCCCGGAAAACGTAAAGCAGCTCATCAAGCGTAGCCCCTTCTCCGCCGACGCCAGCAGCCAGACCGCCAACGTCGCCATCGTCACCAACTCCACCTACGACGGCCTCTGCTACGACGTCACCCGCGTCGTCGAAGAGCTCGCCAAATCCGTCCCACGAGTCCACTTCGACGAGGCCTGGTACGCCTACGCCAAGTTCCACCCCATCTACCGCGGCCGCTTCGCCATGGACGTCCCCGACGACATGCCCGACCGCCCCGCCATCTTCGCCACCCAGTCCACCTTCAAGATGCTGGCCGCCTTCTCGCAAGGCAGCATGGTCCACATCAAACTCAGCCCGCGCGCCCCGCTCGACTTCGACCAGTTCAACGAAGCCTTCATGATGCACGGAACAACCTCGCCTTTCTACCCCCTCATCGCGTCGTTAGACGTAGCCGCCGCCATGATGGACGAGCCCGCCGGCCCCACTCTGATGGACGAAACCCTCCAGGACGCCATCTCCTTCCGCAAGGCCATGAGCTCCATCGCCCACCGTCTCCGCGCCGCCGAGCACAACGGCGACGGCTGGTTCTTC
>CAXUDC010000185.1:0-5258 GCA_964249685.1 uncultured Acidobacteriaceae bacterium | reverse complement strand
TGCGTGAGGAGGGTTAGGTTTTTGGCTTCGTCCTGGAGGCGACCGGCGGTGATGGCCTGGAGTTTTCTTGGGGCGGCGGTAGAGACTGACCCCAAGATAACCTCGCCTTCGGCTTGATGATCATGGGGCACCCCTTGGGGAGTTTGGGAGATCGTGCGGCCATTGGGGATGGTGCGCTGCAGGGTGGGGAGGTCGAAGTTGGCGGCCAGGGCTCCTAGCATCCAACTCGTGGGCGCGGTGATGGCGGAGGCCGCGTCCAGGCCTAGACGGACCAGGGACTTGTAGCGGGTGAGCCATGGGGATGTGGCGAGGGCCTTCGGACGGCAGGCGGCGGCCCAGCTCAGGACGTCGCTGTGCGCGGTGACGACGGTGGGAAGCTCCTCGGCCAGCGCCCCGAAGCAGAACTGGCTGCTGTGGATCAGGTCGGCGTTGAAGGCGTCGGCCAGACGCAAGAGCGTAGGCGCCGGAGCGTAGGCGTGGGCGTTCGACTGCATCCACTCGAGCGGCTCGACATAAGCCTGGTGGGTGAAATGATCTTTGAACGCCGCACGCATGCGGTCCGCCCACGACTGCTGGTCCGGGCTGGGCAGGCCGCCGAGGCTGGCGAGCGCGACCGCGTGGCCGCGCTCGAGCAAGCCCTGGGTGAGTTCCTGGGTGAAGGTCCAGACGCCGCCGACGGTGTCCGTAGTGAGCAGAATGCGCATGTCAGGAGACGCATTCCAACTCTGCGAGGGTCTGCGGCTGCTGGGCCTGGATGTCCGAAAAACCCTTGTCCGTGAAAAGCTGGAGGTAGAAGGAGTGGGCGCGCTCCCAGGACTGCTCGTCGGGCTGGGTGCCGAAGGTTTCGACGTAGAGCGGGCTTCCAGGAAAGGGGAACATGGGCACGGGTTCCGAGACCCAGACGCCGTTTGCTTTCATGCGGGTCTGCCACTCGGCAACGAGCGCGGGGTCGTCCTGCGCGGTCTTGATGAGGTTGGCCTGGACCCAGGGGATGTGGCGCTTCGCGAAGATGAGGAGGTCGCCGATGCGCTCGGTGGTGAGCTTACAGTTCTTGTTGAGCTCGTCTCGGCCGGCCTCGGTGATGGACTCGACGCCGCACTCGAAGGAGACGCAGTGGGCGCGGCCGAGCAGCGCGATCGACTCCTCGTTCCAGAGGTCGATGCGGGACTGGAAGCCGATCGAGACGGGGCGCTTGGCGATCTCTTCCAGCAGCTGCCGGACCTGCTTGCCAACGCCGAAGATCTCATCGATGAAGTAGATGTAATCCACGCCGCGGGCGATGAGCTGGTCGATTTCCGCTAGGACGGCGGGGAGCTCGCGCTCGCGGTACTTGTTGCGGAAGAGGGTCTTGTTGCAGAAGGTGCAGGCGTAGGGGCAGCCGCGGGCGAACTCTACCTCGGCACCGAGCTTGAGGTGGTCGGCCCCATTGTTGGGGAAGATATGGTGGAGATGGTGGTGGCGCTCGACGGGGTAGTCGCTGTAGTCGAGGGTGGGGACGGCGCGCATGTCGGTCGTGCCGAGCGACTGCGAGGCGTGGTAGGCGCCGCGTTCGTCGATCCAGCAGCAGCCTTCGATCATCTCGTATGGGGTGCTGGCGAGGCGCGGCAGGGTCTGGTCGGGCTCGCCGCGCAGGACGATGTCGGCGCCGGTTTTGCGCAGGGTGGAGAGCGGCGTGACCGAGCCGTGGGGGCCGATGATGACGGTCTTGCTGCGGCGATTGAGGGCTGCGACCCAGTGGGCAGGGACGCGGAGTTCGGGCTGCGGGCAGCGCCAGAAGAGGTAGGACGGGGCGGTGGGGATGACGAGGAAGTCTTCGTCGAAGCCGGCCAGGCGGATGATGACCTGCTCGGGGGTGAGCTGCTCCATGAAGGCGTCGACGAGGCAGACTTCGTGGCCGGCCTGGCGGAGGAACTCGCGGGCGGCGAGGAGCTCGAGCGGGAAATGGGCGGCGTCGCAGCCGAAATAGGTGCTGCCTTCAAACGACCAGTTGGGGTTGACGAGGGCGTACTTCATGCGACCTCCTGTGCGGCGTGCTGTTCTATTGCGGCTCGGTTGGCTTGCCAAAATACGTGAATGTCTTCGAGGATCTGGGGGAGCGAGCGCTGGGCGCGCCAGCCGGTGTGCTGCTCGAGCCGGGCGGTTTGCGAGATGTAGAGGGGCTGGTCGCCGGGGCGGGTGGCGGCGTGCTCGAGGCGGAGCGGCCGGCCGGTGAGGCGCTCGATGGCGCGGAGCATCTCGATGACGGAGGTGGCGCGGCTCATGCCGCCGCCGAGGTTGTAGATCTGGCCGCGGGTGTGGGCCTGGTGGTTGCGGGCGGCGAGCATGGCGTCGACGACGTCGTGGACGTGGAGGATGTCGCGGACCTGGTAGCCGTCGCCGTAGATCGTGATGGGCGCGCCGGCCAAGACGGAGTAGAGGAAGTGCGCAACCCAGCCCTGGTCCTCGTTGCCGAATTGGCGAGGGCCGGCGATGCAGGACATGCGGAAGACGACGGTGGGCAGGTCGTAGATGCGGCCGTAGTCGCGGACATACTGGTCGGCGGCACCTTTGCTGCAGCCATAGGGGGAGTGGAAGTCGAGCGGCTCGGACTCGTCGACGCCCTGGAAGGCGGGATCTACCGCAACATACCGCGAGTTTTCTAACTGTGCCGGAACTCCATAAAGCGATCCATACACTTTGTTCGTGGATGTGAACAAAACAAGAGGTTTACGAGTCGACTGGCGAGCTGCTTCCAGGATGTGGAACGTTCCCAAAACGTTAGTTTCGAGGTCAATTTCGGGATTTGAGATGGACGTGGTGACGGCTACCTGGGCCGCGAGATGGTAGATTTCGGAGGCTCCGCGGACGGCTTCGCGGACGGCCTGGCGGTCGCGGACGTCGGCTTCGAGGAACTCCAGGCGCGCGACTCCGGGGAGGAACTGGAGCCATTCGACGTTGTGCTGGACGCCGCGGCGGGAGAGATTGTCGAGGATGCGGACGTGGGTTCCGGGCTCGGCGAGCAGGCGCTCGGCGAGGTTCGAGCCGACGAAGCCGGCACCACCAGTGATGAGGATGGTTTTATCGGTCATGCGGTGAGCCCGTAGGTGCTGAGCTCCTGGAGCATGGTGTCGGCCTTGTCCTCGGCTGTCTGCGAGCCGAGCCACTCGGCGAGCTCGGCGAAACCTTCCTCGTAGCTTATCTGGGGCTCGTAGCCGAGGAGCTGACGGGCGCGGGTGAGGTCGGCGAAGCAGTGGCGGATGTCGCCGGCGCGGTACTTGTTGGTGATGACCGGGGCGAGATCCTTGCCGAGGGCGGCGGCAAGGATCTCGGCGACGCGGCGGATCGAGATGGGCTTGCCGCAGCCGATGTTGATGACTTCCCCGTTCGATTCGGGCCGGTCCATGGCGAGCATGTTGGCGCGAACGATGTCGTGAACCGAAACGAAGTCGCGCTGCTGCTCGCCGTCTTCAAAGACGAGCGGGGCCTGGTTGTTGAGCATGCGCGAGGCGAAGATGGCGGCGACGCCGGTGTAGGGATTCGAGAGCGCCTGGCGGGTGCCGTAGATGTTGAAGAAGCGCAGTGCGGTGACGGGGAGGCCGTAGGTGCGGCCATAGATCATGCAGAGCTCTTCCTGGTCGCGCTTCGAAAGGGCGTACATGCTGTTGATTTCAGACGGTTTGGTTTCGTTGGTGGGCAGGGGCTTGAGGATGCCGCCGCAGTGCTCGCAGGGGATGTCCCAGGCGCCGGACTTGAGCTGCTCGGTCGAACGGACGGGGGGTGCGGCTTCGCGGCCGCAGTCACCGCACTGGTAGCGGCCTTCGCCGTAGATGGACATGGAGGAGGCGACGACGATCTTTTCGGGCGGGCGTTTGGAGTCGAGGATGGCCTGGAGGAGCTCGGCGGTGCCCTGGGTGTTGACGCTCATGTAGCGGGCGATCTCGTACATGGATTGGCCGACGCCGACGGTGGCGGCGAAGTGGTAGACCTGGTCGATGCCGGTGAGGGCTTCCTTGAGGCGGTTGGGGTCGCGGACGTCGCCGATCATGAGTTCGACTTCGAGCGAGAGGTAGTCGGGGCGGCCGGCGGGGTGGACCTGCGGGGTGAGGTCGTCGAGGACGCGGACGGCGTGGCCGGCTTTGAGGAGGCCGTCGGCGAGGTGGGAGCCGACGAAGCCGGCGCCGCCGGTGATGAGGATATGCTTGCTCATGAGGCGGTCGTCCCTTCCAGAACAGGGTGTGCGGAGGCGTGGGCGGGCGCGTAGCGGCTGATAGCCCAGGCGCAGAAATCGGCGAACTGCCGGTTGTCCCTTGGGGGGCTGGTATGGTGCTCTTCGAGGCCGAGATGGGCGGGGGTGAAGCAGATGGTGAGGGCAACTTCAAAAGGCGCGAGCGCGTGCATCATGCGGTCGAACCAGGCCTCGGCGTCGGGCCGAAAGGAGTCTGCCCAGCTGAGGCCGGTGCGGACGTAGCGGACGTTATGCTGTTTCATCCAGGCGACGGCGTCGTCCAGGCGGGGGTCCTCGAAGTGGAACCACTGACAGAAGCCTACGGAGCCGTCGGTGGGAAACTTTGCTACGGAGAGCTTGGGGGAGCCGTCGGCGCGGAGCAGGCCGAGGTAGTAGTGGCGGTAGTAGGAGGAGCCTTCGGCTTCCTTGTGGCGGGTTTCGGCCGGCCAGGAGGGTGGGAGGTCGAAGAGGCTGTACCAGTGGATGCGGTCGGTCTTGCCCTTGAGGAGCTGGAGGGTGCGCTCGAGGCCGAAGGCCTGAACCTCTTCCGCGCCGAAGGAGGAGACGCCGACTTCGAGGACCCAGACTGGGCGGCCGGTGATCTCGGCGGCCTCGGCGATGCGGTCGGGCCAGGCGTCGATCTGCCAGTGGTTCCAATCGAGCGGGAAGCCGTGCACGCCGACGACGTCTACCGCGTCCATGACGCCGTAGGAGGTCATGAGCTTGAGGAAGTCCGGGTCGCCGGAAGAGACGCCGCCGAGGACAATGGGCAGGCCGGGGTTGACGCTGCGGATAGTCTCTGCGGCGAGCATGACCATGTCGGCGTAGCGCGTCCAGCCCGGATCGAGCTTGAAGTTCCAGTGCGACAGATTATTTGGTTCGTTCCACAGCACTACCGCTTCAACCACGTGTGGTTGTCCTGAAAGGAAAGATTTTCGTCCCCATGATGGCCTTTGGTTCTACTCTATTGTACTTACGGGTGAAGGTAAAGAGAACAGGGAAGTTGCCTGAGTTTTACGAGATCAACGAAGGATGGGGTGTGGTGCGGTTTGGG
>CAXUDC010000184.1:0-5418 GCA_964249685.1 uncultured Acidobacteriaceae bacterium | reverse complement strand
AGCGTGGTGTGGAGCGCGACCTGTTCCTGCACCGCGGGCGACTGGCTGGGCTGGTCGTTCGCGTCGCCCGCATAGACTGCCGTGAGCGCGTGGATGCCGGGGGCGAGCGTGGTCAGGGTGAGGGTCGCGGTGCCGTTGGCGGAGAGCGGGAGGGTGGTGAGGGCGGTGGTGCCGTCGAGGAAGGTAAGGGTGCCGGCGGGTGTGCCGCCGTTGCCCGTGACCGTTGCCGTAAGGGTTACGGGGGCCGCGAACGCCGCCGGGCTGGGGGTGGCGGTGAGCGTTGTGGAGGTGGTGGCGATGTCGATTTCGACCGCGACCGACGGCGAGTTTGAGGGCGCATCGTTGGCGTCGCCCGCGTAGGCTGCCGAGAGGGTGTGCCGGCCGACGGCCATGGTCGCCGCGTAGGTTACGAGGCCGGCCGCGTCGGGGGTGAGGGAGGCGAGACGGGTAGCGCCGTCGCTCAGGACAACGGTGCCGCCGGGCTGCGGGGCGTTGGGCTGGTTGCTGGTGCCGGCCACGGCCAGGCGCAGGCTCATGGGCAGGCCGGCGATGGCGTGGGTCGCGGCCGGCTGGAGGGTGAGCGTGGTCGATTGCAGGACGCGCTGATCGACCGCCGTGGAGGTAACTTGAGAGTGATTGGGATCGCCGCTGTAGACCGCGGTCAGGGTATGGTCGCCGATGGTGAGGGCGGCGGTGGGGTAGGTGGCGTGGCCGCTGGGGTCGAGCGGGATCGTGCCTAGTTTAGTGGAGGCGTCGAAGAACGTCACCGAGCCAGCGGGCGCGGAGCCGGAGCCGGAGATCACCGCGGTCAGGGTGATCGCGTCCGCGAAGAGCGAAGGGGACTTGCTGGAGGTGAGGGCGATGGCGATGGTGGCGGCTTGTACCTGCTCGTTCAGCGGGGTGGAGTTGGCGGGTGCGTCGTACGGATCGCCCGCATAGGCCGCGACGATGGGGTGCGTGCCGATGGCGAGCGCGGAGGTGGAGAAGCTGGCAATGCCGGCCGCATTGAGCGGCGCGGTGCCTAGGACGGATGCGCCGTCCGAGAACGTGATGGTGCCGCCCGGGGTGCCGCCGTTGCCGGTGGCCGAGGCCGTGAAGAGCACCTGCGCGCCCTGGCCGGCCGGGTTCAGCGAGGAGGCCAGCGTGACGTTCACGGCGGCCAGGTTCATGATCTCAGTCACCGGCTGGGAGTTTGCCGGCGAGTTGGCCGGATCGCCCGCGTAGCTGGCCGTGAGGGTGTAGGTGGCGGGCAGCCACGCGGCGGAGGTGAGCTGCAGGACCGCGATGCTGCGGCCATTCAGAACGGCCGTGCCGAGCGCTGTCGAGCCGGAGTAGAAGACGACCGTTCCGCCCGGGGTGCCGCCGGTGCTGCTGGCGTTGGCGGTCAGGGTGAGCGGCGCGCCGCTCGCCATCGGATTGGCGTTAGTGGCGAGCGTGAGCGTGGTGGTGGCCAGGCGGATGACCTGCGCGATCGCGGGCGAGGTGCTGGGCGTGTCGTTGGGCGTGCCCGCGTAGCTCGCCGTGATGCTGTGGCTGCCGACCGCGAGCGTGCTGAGCGTAAGGGTTGCGGTCGCGTGATCGAGCGTGGCGGTAGTCAAGTCGATGGACGCGGTGCCGAGCGGGGTGCCGCCTTCAAGGAACGTGACCGTCCCGGTGATCGGGTAGGATCCCGCGCCCTGGGTCTTGGTCGCGACGGTCGCGGTCAGGGTCAGGGGGGCCCCCGCAGCGAGCGGGCTGGCGGAGCTGGTGAGGGTGGTGACGGTGGGGGGCTGGGCGTCCTTGACGATCTCGAGCAGCGGGGTTGCGGTCGCGGCGGCGTTCGAAGCGTCGCCCGAGTAGACGGCCGAGATGCTGTGCTGGCCGGCGACGAGGGTTGAGATTGGCAGCGAGGCGGCGCCGTTGCTCACGGTTGCGGTGCCGAGCTGGGTGGTCGTCTGGCCGAAGGTGTCGGCAAAGGTAACGGTGCCGGTGGGGGTGGAGCCGGCGCTTGAGAGCGCGACCAGGAAGGTGAGGGGGATGCCGGACAGGCCGGGGTTGGAGCTCGAGGTCAGGGTGATGGTGGTGGGGTCGATGTCGAGCACGGTGCCCCAGGGGGTGATGAGGCCGGGGCCGTTGCCGGCGTCGGAGTTGAGCGCGAGCGAGCCGAAGACCGGGTCGCCGGTGACGGTAGGGGCGAAGTCGACGCCGGTGACGCAGGTGGCGAGCGGCTGGAGCGGCGCGGAGGGCGAGCAGACGGTGGTGCCGGAATCCACCTGCGCGTGCTTGACGCCGGCGAGGGAGCTGAAGTTGAGCGGCGCGTTGCCGTCGTTTTCTACCGTCTGCAGCTCCGGCGCGGAGACGCGGCCGACGCGAATGGCGGGGAACTTGAGCGAGGCTGCGTTGGCCGCGATCCTGCGGATGCGGTTGTGGAAGACGTCCGCGATGAAGAGGTTGTCGGCGCCATCGAGCGCGAGCGTGTAGGGGCCGTAGAGGCCGGCCTGGTCGGCGGGGCCGTTGTCGCCGGAAAAGCTTTCGCCGTCGATGCCGGCGATGGTGGTGATGGTGCCGTCCTTGGCGCTGATCTTGCGGATGCGGTTGTTGCCGGAGTCCGCAATATAAAGGTTGCCGGCGACGTCGAGCGCGACCGACGCGGGCTCGTTCAACAGCGCCTGCGCGGCGGGGCCCTTGTCGCCCGAGAAGCCTTCCGTTCCCGTTCCCGCGATGGTGCCGATCTGGCCGGCGGGCGAGACCAGGCGGATGCGCTGGTTGTTCTGGTCGGCGATGTAGAGCTCGCCGGCGGGTCCGACCGAGACCGACCAGGGCGAGTTCAACTGCGCATGCGTGGCGAGCAGCGCGTCGCCGTTGTAGCCTGGCTGGCCCGTGCCGGCGACGGTGGTGAGGATGCCGGAGAGCGCGTCGACGCGGCGGATGACGTGGTTGCCGGTGTCGGCGAAGTAGAGGTTGCCGGCGGCGTCGAGCGCGACGCCGTTGGGGGTGTTGAGGGTGGCGGCGGTGGCGAGCGCGTGGTCGCCCGAGTAGCCGTGGTGGTTCAGCGTGCCGGCGACGGTCGAGATGAGGCCGGTGACGGCGTCGATGCGGCGGATGGCGTTGTTGCCGGAGTCGGCGAAGTAGAGGTTGCCGGCCGGGTCAAGCGCGATGCTGGAGGGGTTCGACAGGGTGGCGGCGAGGGCGGGGCCGTTGTCCCCGTTGGCGCCGATGTTGCCGGTTCCGGCGATTGTGGACACGAGGCCGGTGGCGGCGTCGACCTTGCGGATGCGGTTGTTGGAGGAGTCGGCGAGGAAGAGGTCGCCGGCGGCGTCCAGGGCGAGACCGAAGGGGAGAAAGATGCTGGTCTGGAGGGCGGGCTCGCCGTCGCCGGCATAGATCCAGTTCTGGTTTCCGGCGACGGTGGTAATGGTTCCGGGGATGAACGTGTTGACCGAGCCGACGGCCTGGGCGGAGACGAACTGCTGGGCCAAGGGTGCGCCCGAACGTGGCAGCAGGACGATGGCTCCATTGCGGGTTCCGGGATAAAGCGCGTGGAATGCAAGGTTTACGGTGCAGGTCTGGCCGGCGAGGTAGCTTTGACCGACGGTGCAGGTGCCCCCGGGTGCGGCGGCGAAGTCGAACTTCTCGGAGCCCTGGGTGAGGACGTGGATGGAGTCCAGGGTTTCGCTGCCAGTAATTCGGACCGTAACGCTGAGGGGCTGAGCGGCGCTGCCTACGTTGGTGCGGGTGGGGAACTGAGTCGTTTGCTGCGCCTGGGTGGCGAGAACAGACATGATCGCGAGGAGAACTGAAAGCAGCCACTTTGTTACCCCGGTCCCCGGGGTAATCGATTTGATGATTACCGTTGCCCTTGATTCTGCAGTCACACCGGCTAAAGCGCGATGACCCGTAAGTTCAGGGCGAGGGGGATTGACAAGGGAGCCGATCAGGGGATGTGGAGTGGGTAAGGTCGCCGGTGACATGGTCACTCTATCGGCGGCGTGTACGGATTGCTGTAGGACAGCCAGCTCTCCCAATCCCACTTTCCACTAAAGTCTTCAAAGGAGGAGAGGCCGAAGCTGGCCTGCGGCAACGGGAAGCTCGCTACTTGCCATTTCCTGAAATGGAGTAACTGTAGGGAGTGGAGGTGCCGTTGACGTAGACCTGCAGAGTGGCTGACTGGGCTCCGGTTATCTTGGGGCTGAAGTACAGGACGATGCTGCAGTTGGAGTTGGCATGAAGGTCCGCCGGGCACTGGGAGGAGGCCGAGAAGTTGTTGCCGCTGGCGTTAGCGACCGAAACTCCATTGATGGTGAGATAGCCACTTCCGGAATTCGTGAGGATGACACTTGCCTGGCTGGTGACTCCAACGCTGGTGTCTGCGAACGTAGTGGAGATAGGCGAGAAAGAAGCAGCGCCGAGCGAAGAGGTGCCGTTGCCCGAGAGCGCGACGACGGTGGGGGAGTTTACGGCGCTCGAGACGATCTGCAGGTTGCCGTTGTGGGCTCCGGTGGAGGCCGGCGTGAAGGTAACGTTTACGTTGCAGGCCTGGTTGGTGGGGAGCGGATTGCTGCAGGAGTTGGTGGTGGAGAAGCTGCTGGGATCTCCTGTGATGGAGATGCTGTTGAGTGTTACGCTGCTGCTTCCGGTGTTGGTCAGCACTGCCTGATAGGTGACGGGGTTGCCGACCGGGTATCCGCGAAGCTGATCGAGTTATTGATGGAGAGGGTAGGGGGAGCGTACCCGACCACGGTGAGGGTGCCGGTGGTGTAGTTCTTTGAGACCGTGTCGGTGGCCGTGATCTGCGCGTATTGGGTGAGCGCGCCCGAGGGTGTGACGCTTGCCGTGAAGGTGCAGACCGCGGTGGTGCTGGCCGCACAGGTGGTTCCGTTGGGGAAGGAGTAGACGCTGTACGGATCATTAATCGAAAGAGACACGGGCCGTCCGATGGGCTGGCCGGCATTTGAAACGGTGAAGGTCTGGGTTGCGGTTGTGCCGACATTCACGCTCCCGTAGTTGACGATGGAGGGGTTGAACGTGAGGGCGGGATAAGAAGCCTGGCCGGTGAGGGTAACAGTTTTGGAGATGCCGGAAGTTGTGTCTTTGACGATCAGGTTAGCAGTTGCCGAACCGGGCGTCGTGCTGCTGTAGCCGACGGTAGCGTTGCAGGTCGCACCGGGGGCGACCGAGGCGCAGTTGCCGCTGACGGAGAAGGCCCCGGGAGTTTTCGAGAACAGGGTCAAGCTGGGGAAGGTGTCTGTCGTGGTTCCGCTGTTGACGATGGCCACGGTAGCTGAGCCAGATGCGACCCCAGCGTAGTTGAAGACGCCGTAGATGGTGGTAGCGGTGGGCACGGAGAAGGCTGGGCCGTTGGTAGTCGTGGTACCATTTCCACCCACTCCGTTGAGCAGGAGGTAGCCGTCGCTTCCTGTGTAAGCGATGCGGGCGCCG
>CAXUDC010000183.1:0-5444 GCA_964249685.1 uncultured Acidobacteriaceae bacterium | reverse complement strand
AGCCTCAAGCTATGGGTTCTGTCTCCGCTTCAGTAATCGCAGGAGTTTTCGTGGCAGCCATCTGCGAGCTGGTGACGAGGTAGACGGCGATGAGGATGGCGACCATGCCAGCGTACTCGACCGGGACCAGGTGCTCATGCAGGAACAGCGCACCCAGAATGACGGCGACGATGGGGTTGATGTAGGCGTTGGTCGTCACCTTCGCGACCGGCACGTGGTCCAGCAGGTAGACGTACGCGCTATAGCCGACGAGCGAGCCGAAGACGACCAGCCACGCGATCGAGCCGACGCCCTGCGCGGTCCAATGCACGTGCCGGCCTTCGCCCGAGGCGAGCAGCAGGCCGGAGCAGAAGAGGCCGCCGAAGATCATCTCCCACCCTGCCGCGACGAAAGCGCTGGTGGCTAGCTTTGCGCGGCGCGAAAGCACCGAGCCACAGGCCCAGCCGATGGCCGCCAGGATCAGCACGACCGAGGCGAACAGGACGTGATTCGCGCCGTGCAGGCCCTGGCGCAGGTCCGGCGAGACCAGGATGATAAGCCCGGCGAGCCCGATGACGATGCCGAGCCAGCCGCGCAGGCGCAGGCCTTCCCCGCGGGGGAGCATGGTCTCGATCAGCGCGACGTAGAGCGGAATGACGGCCAGCAGCAGCGCGGCGAGCCCGCTGGGCAGGTACTGCTCGCACCACACGCAGGCCATGTTGCCGATGCCGAGCAGCAGGATGCCGATGGCGGCGAGCAGGGCGAAGTCGCGCCCGGTCTGCCAGAGCTTGAGCCCGCGGGCGGCGCAGATGCCGAGCAGGATGGGCCCCGCGACGAGGTAGCGGACGCTCGCGAGCACGAACGGCGGCACAACCTGCACGCCGTAGCGCATGGCCGTGTAGGTGGAACCCCAGAAGAAGTACACGCAGGCGAACGCGACGAGGACGCGCGGGGTGAGCTTGGTCGTGCTGGCGGACATGGGTCCAGTGTAGCGGTTGTCGCACCCAGGTCTGCAGGCATTTACATGATGCGGAAGCGCTCGCGCATGAGGCGTTGGAAGCGCGGCCGCCAGATGAGCTCGTAGGCGAGCTCCTTGTCGGGAAACATGGCGAGCGCGGCCCTTTTGCTGTCGGCGATCATCTGCGAGGCCTCGTCGACCGAGAGCGAGGTGTCCTGCGCGATGGTCTGCAGCACGAGCCCCATCATGAACTGCAGGCGGCGGATGAGGCGGTCTTCTTCGGACGGGTCGTACTCGCTGGGCGCGGGCGTGGGGGTGGGTTCCATGTTCACCTTTCTGCAACGTTGGACGCTTGCGGGGCGCTTTGCGACGCATCTACCCGCACGCTGCCATCGGGCGCGAGCAGGAAGGTCATGAGGCCCATCTCGTCGGTGCGGTAGAGGTGGGTTCCGGCCGCGGCGAGGCGCGCGACGACCTCCGCGCGCGGGTGGCCGAAGGAGTTGCCGCGGCCATCGCTGACTACCGCATCCCGCGCGTGGGCCATGGCGACGAAGTCCGGCGTGGACGACGTGCGGCTGCCGTGGTGACCCACCTTGAGCAGCGTTACGGGGGCAAAGCCGGCGGTGACCATGGTCTCTTCACTCGGCCTTTCCGCGTCGCCTTCGAGCAGCGCGGAGGCCTGGCCGGATTGCAGGCGGAGCACAACCGAGTCGTCGTTGCGCGGGGCGTTGGGGTTGGTGTAGCCGGCGGCCGGCGCGAGGACGTCCACCTGGACGCCGCCCCAGGCGATCCGGTCGCCGGCATGGACGTGGCGAACGGCGATGTGGAGGCGGGCGGCTTCGGCCAGCAGCGCCGCATAGAGGGCGGAGTGCGGGTCGACGCCTACCCAGAGCTCGCGAGGGTGGAAGTTTTCAAGCACCGCCGGCATGCCGCCCATGTGGTCGGTATGGGCGTGGGTCAGGACGACGACGTCGACCGTGCGCAGGCGACGGCTCCAGAGGTAGGGCGAGACGACCTCCTCGCCGACGTCGAAGTTGGCAACGACCTCCGCCGCGCCAGCGCCACCGATGGGGCCGCCGGCATCGATCAGCATGGTGCCGCCCTGCGGATTGACGGCGAGCAGGCTATCGCCCTGGCCAACGTCGAGCGCGGTGATCTCGAGCGTGCCGGGGTGGAGCAGCGGCGGCTCCGGCCAGAGCACGGCTACGGCGGCCAGGGGGAGGAGAACGGCCGCGGCGAGCGCAGGCCAGCGGCCCCGGCGGACGAGCCAGCAGGCGGCGGCGAGCGCTGCCAGGACCGCCAGCGCGACCCACGCGGCGGGGCCGGGGATGCGGACATCCGCGCCGCTCAACCGGCTGACGTGGCGGATGCCGGCGGTGATCGCATGCAGGAGCAGCGCGGTGAGGGCACCGGGAAGCAGCGCGAGCCACGGGCTGACGAGCGCGGCGACAAAAGTGGCGACCGCGGCCGGCACGAGGATCACGATCAGCGGCACCACGAGCAGGTTGGCCGGCAGGGCGTAGACCGCGGCGCGATGGAAGTACAGCGCCATGGGCAGGACCATGGCGAGCTCGGCAACGGTGGCGATCAGGGCAAGCTCACACGCGACCATGCAGGCGCGCAAGGCGTGGGCGGGCAGGCGTCGCGACCACTGGCCGAAGATCTCCGCAAGGCTTTCGCCCCAGAGCTCGAGCATCAGCTGCAGCTGCGCGGCGCGCGGGCTGAGCTGGGTGGTGCGGCGGGCGAAGACCTGTTTCGTAACCGGAAGATAGCGCAGCGGGGTCCGCTCCCCCAGCGGAAGCGCGATGCCCGCAATGGCGACGATGGCCAGCACGGTCATCTGGAAGCTCGCGTCGAAGAGGCTGGACGGGGCCCAGACGAGCATCGCGAGGGCCGCCGCGCCGAGGGCGTTCAGGGCCATGCGATCATGCTCCCGGGCGAGCAGGCGCGTGAGCAGGAAGACGGCCGTCATGCCGAGCGCGCGCTGCGCCGGCTGGCCGAAGCCGGTGACGGCTGCGTAACCAGTCGCGGCGGCGAGGGTCGCGAACGTGGCCAGCCAGACCGGCAGCCGCAGCCGGCGCAGCAGCCAGTAGACTCCGCCGGCGAGCAGCGCGATGTGCATTCCGGAGACGACGAAGAGATGGAAGCTGCCCGTGCGCTCGAAGCCCGCGCGCAGGCTGTGGGTCAGCCCGGAGCGGTCGCCGAAGAGCATGGCGGCGAGCATCTGGGCGTCCGGCGCGCCAAGCCGGAGCCAGGGCGGCAGGCGCTGGTTTTCAGGCGACGCAGCAAAGCCGAGCAGGCGCGCGGAGGCCCAGGATTGGGCGTCGGCCAGGCGGCAGGCCAGGGTCGGCGGGGACGTTCCCACGCGGGTGACGCGCGCCGCGGCGATGCTGGCGCGGGCGACGATGCCCTGCTGGGCGAGCAAGTCGACGTACTCGAAGGCACCGGGGTCGCGGTAGCGTCCGGGCAGCTTCATGCGCAGAGGTAGCTCGACGCGGTCGCCGCAGCCGAGTGCGGGGGCACCACCGCTTTGCGCTGTTGCTGCGCCGGGTAGTGCCGCGGCAGGACCAGATGGCGCTGCGGCAGAACCATATAACGACAAGCGCACGCCGCCGGATGCGGAGACCATACGGGTAACGTCCGGCGTTACGTCCTCGACCTCGTCGACGGCGAGGTCGACGCTCAGTAAGGGCGGGTGCCCGGCGATCTCGGAGGTATCCTCCGCCGCCTCCCACGGCTGGACCTGGTCGGTATCGGCTGCCGGGGCCGCCGGAGGAGGGACACGCACGCGGATGACGTGCGCGCGGACGGTGCGGCTGAGATTGTCGGCGTACGGGGCGAGGGTGGCGTCTCCACCTGGCGTCGGGTGCCAATCGAGCGCGGCCATGCCCAGCGTGAGCCAAATGACCGCCACCGGGAACCAGGCGAGGCGCTCTGCCTTTGCCAGCGCCAGCACCGCGAGCGCGCTGAGCAGGACCAGCCCCGCAAGCAGAAAGACGGTGGGCGTCACCACATCCCGCGCGCTCTGCAGGTGCGCCACGCCCACGCCCGCCGCAAACCACACGGCCGCCGCGGCCAGCGGAGCCTGGCGAAAGCGTAGACGCGCGACCGGGTGCAAGGAGGCTGCTCTGGCAGGCATGGGGTCTTAGCCAGTCTTACATGAAGCACGGCCTGTGCGCCTGCCAACTCTCTCATCCTTCGAGGTTGGGTGCCCCATCTCTCGATTCTGAGAGGTGGGTGGAGCTGCAACGAACGTGGCGGAGGAGCGTTGAGACTTATTCAACCCAGTCGAACCCAGGTCTCAGAAGCGAGACCTGGGGCACCCGGATCGTGCCCCCAACGAGCTCTCAGCCACGCACCAGGCGCACGACCGTCTCCAGGTGATACGTCTGCGGAAACAGGTCGATCAGGTCCACCGACGCGACCGTGTAGCCGCCGCGCGCCAGCACCGCCAGGTCGCGGGCCAGCGTGGCGGGGTCGCAGGAGACATACACGATGCGGGCCGGCGCGATGCGCGCAAGGATCGCCGCGCCCTCCACCCCCAGGCCGGCGCGCGGCGGGTCCAGCACCACGAGCCCGGGCCGCTCCCGCTGCCGCTCGCGGCTGCGCAGGAAGTCCAGCGTGGGCGCGCGGACGGCGTCGAAGAGCTTGCCGCCCTTGCCTGCAATCGCCAGCGCCGCGGCCGCCGTCTCCGCGCCTTCGACCGCGACGACCCGGCCGAAAGACTCCGCCAGCGCGCGCGTAAAGAGCCCCACGCCGGCAAAAAGATCCCATGCCAGCTCGCCCTTCTCTCCCGCGCAGACCAGCTTCACCAGCCGCGCGACCAGGTACCGGTTGACCTGGAAGAACGCGCCCCGGCCCACCCAGTAGCCGCGCCCCGCAACGGCGTACGCGAGCCCGGCCGCTCCCCAGGCCGCGCCCTCCCACGCCCGCCGAGCCCGCCGGCTGAGCTCCGGGTCCAGCTCCGCGCCCGCGCCGGCGAGCTCCGGCAGGCGCGCCCGCAGGCCGTCGCAAAACCGCGCGAACGACCCCGGATCTCCGTGCGCGGGGTCTGAATCGCGCAGGAAAAACTGTGCCTGCAGCCGCGTCTCCTCGGCCAGGCAGAAGAGCTCCACCTCGCTGACCGACTCCATCCAGCGACGCGCCAGAAGGTCGGCGGCGGCGGCCTGCAACAAGGTCTGCGCCGCACGCCACAGCAGCGGCGCCGCGATCGGGCACATCGTAATCGGCAGGAAATCGTTGCTTCCACGCAGGTTGTAGCCGACGCGCAGCGTGCCTGCCACAGCCTGCACGCGCAGCCGGATGCGGTTGCGATACCCCCACGGCTCGGCCGAGTTGCTGCCAATCTCCGGCTCAGCGCGCAGCCCCGCACCGGCGAGCAGACCCTGCAGGATCTCGCGCTTCAGGCCCAACTGGGCCGGGTAGGCGGCATGCTGGTACTGGCACCCGCCGCAGACGCCAAAGTGCACGCAGCCGGGCACAACCCGGTTCGCCGCCGCGCGCACGA
>CAXUDC010000182.1:0-5554 GCA_964249685.1 uncultured Acidobacteriaceae bacterium | reverse complement strand
CCGCTCGCCCGCTTCAGAATCTTGCGGCGGCGATCGGCCCGCTTGGTACTACGTTTTACACGAGGCATGGGTTCTCAGTCCTTTTTGCGTGATTCGATATCAGCGGCTCGCCGGTTTAGGCTCCCGGGTCGCTCGCTCTGCAGGTCTCATTCTCAATGGAGTTCGCTCCACGTCTCTAACAAGAGAAGGAAGCTAATCCAGCGGCCTTGCGCATGCGGCCAGCTTGAACAAAACGGTGTACAGCTTCCAGCGGCTGGTCTCGAAAGACTCAGGCGTAGGGAAGCATGCGGGACACATTGTAGTGATCCGCATCCGAGATCAGGCCGCTCTTGCCGAGCCTGCTCTTGGTTTTGTTGTTCTTCGAAGTGAGGATATGGCGCATCTTGGAGTGGCCCCGCTTGAACTTGCCGGTACCAGTCTTCGTGAAGCGCTTGGCCGCACCCGAATGGGTCTTCAACTTAGGCATGATTGATCCTGTTTGCTGCATGTCCGGCGCAGTTCTACCGGCATCGTCAATTGTACCCGGTTTCCACTGCCTGCGGGCTCCTGAATCGTCAGGGTGCCATCGGATACAGTCCCACCGCCTGCGCGCGCACCGCGTCCTCCCGCGCCAGTGCCTCGGCAGCCTGCGAGCCGCGCTCATCCTCCGCGTTCGCGAAATACATAGGCGAGGCACTCCCGGGCGCCGCCAGAAAGTGCGCCGCGCCGGCCCGGACGTCTGCCTGCCGCTGCGCCAGAAACTGCCATCCCAGTCGGTCCGCACGGACGAAAAACACCAGCGCAACCCCCACCGTCAGCCAGTACAGTTGAACCTTTCGCGCCGCCGGCAGCGGCCGGTCGAGCACCACGCGCAGCAGGATCAGGTAGCAAAAGATCACCAGAAGATCGGAGAAAATCCGGTAGCGCGAGCCCTGCGCCAGCGCCACGCCCAGCGCGCTGCGACCATACGCCGTCATGGCACCGGAAAGCACCACCCAGACGCCGCACCAGAATATCGCCGGCTGCGCGAGCCGCGCCCCGTTCCAGACTCCCCAGGCGAAGATCCCCACCAGCGCCGCACCCAGCAGCATCGCCAACTGGTGCACCGGGCCGCCCGAGCCCAGAAACGCCAGCAGGAACAACGGCATCGACGAAATGCTTTTGGCCACAGGATGATTGATCCGCGTGTAATGGTAGAAATACGGAACCAGCCCTACCGCCAGCACGCCGGACCACACCGCCATGCGGCCCCACCTGCGCGCCGGCAGCAGGATCAGCACGCCGAGCGGCCACAGCAGAAACGCATTGACCGCGGAAGCGTACGCCAGCAGGGCGCAGACACACGCCAGGCCGAACCTGGCCCACGAAACCTGCTCTCGCGTCAGCAGCACGATCGCCGCAAAGCTGAAGAAGATCGCCGGCAGATAGTCCAGCGACGCGCTGGGAAAGTTCACCGCCTCCGCATAGTTCAGTCCGAACATCAGCAGCGACACCGGCACAAACAGCACCATCCTCTGCCACAGGTCCTGCCCCGGCTCGCGGGCCATGTTCCACAGCAGCGCGGCAATCGCCAGCAGAAACAGGTTGCCGATCAGCAGCAGCGCCGCAAAGTGCAGGTGATGCGTCAGCGTCAGGTCGGCCCCGACGACCAGGTGTTCCAGTACGAACTTGTACTCGTTATGCTGCGAGGCCACGATGTACTCCAGCCGCGGCCAGGCTCCCCTAAGCTCCAAATATCGCAGGGAAAAGCGCACTACGGTCGCATAATCGTCGATGATCGGCACCTGCTGCGCGAAGTGGTACAGGATGCCGAACGCCAGCACGACCGGTGCCAGCAGCGCCGCCAGCGGCCCCGCCAACCTGCCTGGATTTCGTGAACTCTGCATCGCGTCTCCATCCTACAGGTCGAATGCCGCGCACCTCAGCCAATTTGCCCGGTCCAGCAAGGTAGACTACTCGTAGAATGCCGCAATCGCACCGGGAGGGAAGGCCATGCTCGCACTGGAAACGGACCTGATCGAGCTCGAAGAGCGCTTCGGCGCCCACAACTACCATCCGCTCGACGTCGTCATCGAGCGCGCGTCCGGCGCCTGGGTCACCGACACCGACGGCAAGCGGTACCTCGACTTCCTCGCCGCCTACTCCGCCGTCAACCAGGGGCACTGCCACCCCGCCATTCTGCGCGCCATGATCGACCAGGCCCAGAAGGTCACGCTCACCTCCCGCGCCTTCCGCAACGACCAGCTCCCGCTCCTCTACCGCGACCTCCACGAGCTCACCGGCTTCGACATGGCCCTGCCCATGAACTCCGGCGTCGAGGCCGTCGAGACCGCGCTCAAAGCCGCCCGCAAGTGGGGCGAGCAGATCAAAGGAGTTCCCGCTGGCCATGGCGAAATCCTCGTCTGTGCCAACAACTTCCACGGCCGCACCATCACCGTCGTCGGCTTCTCCTCCGAAGATCAATATAGAGAGGGCTTCGGCCCGTTCCCGACCGGCTTCCGCCAGGTCCCCTTCGGCGACGCGAAGGCCCTGCGCGACGCCATCACCCCCAACACCGTCGCCTTCCTCGTCGAACCCGTCCAGGGCGAAGCCGGCATCGTCGTGCCTCCTCCGGGGTATCTCGCGGAGGTTTCGCAGATCTGCCGCGACCACAACGTCCTGCTGATCTGCGACGAGATCCAGTCCGGCCTCGGCCGCACCGGCAAGCTCTTCGCCTTCGAGCACGACCACATCCGCCCCGACATCGCTATCCTCGGCAAGGCGCTCTCGGGCGGCTTCTACCCCGTCTCCGCCGTGCTCGCCTCGCGCGAGATCCTCGGCGTCTTCCAGCCGGGCGACCACGGCAGCACCTTCGGAGGCAACCCGCTCGCCTGCGCCGTAGCCCGCGCCGCCCTCAAAGTCATCGTCGACGAGGAGCTCCCAGCCCGCTCCGCCGAACTCGGCGAGTACGCCCTCAAGCGCCTGCAATCGCTCCACCTGGATTGCATCCAGGAAGTCCGCGGCAAGGGTCTCTGGATCGGCATCGAGCTCCACGTGCCGGCCCGCCCCGTCTGCGAGCGGCTCAAGCAGCGCGGCGTCCTCTGCAAGGAAACCCACGCCACCGTCATCCGTCTCGCTCCCCCGCTCATGATCTCCCCCGACGACCTCGGTTGGGGCCTCGACCAGATCGAAGCCGTCCTCCGCGAAGTCTAAGCCTACCTTTGTTTTTCATTTCGCAGGGATCCGCTTTCCTTCGCTTTTCATCCCACAAGCCCCCTGTCTTCCACTTTTCATCCTGCGGGGATCCGCTTCTTCTTTTTGTTGTTATCCCGTAGGGGTTTGCGGTTCGAGCCTCCACAACCCGCCGTCCCAAGCTGATAGCTCTCAGCTCCAACCTGTCAGCTGAAAATAATCCCAAACCACCCGGAGCATCCATGCCGGCCCTAAAACGCCTGGGACCACCAGCCCTCGTGATCGCCCTGGCCATCGCGGTCGGCGTCTCCACCGGCAAGCTCTTCACCGACTCCGACACCATCCACTACCTTCACCTCGCCGCCGGCCAACCCGCCGCGCAACCCTTCGCCGCCCGCCAGCTCGCCCCTGTCCTCGTCCGCGCCCTCACCCACCTCGGCCTCACCCTCCACCAGGGCTTCTGGCTCCTGGGCGTAGCGTCCCTCACCTTCTTCGTAGCCTCAGTCACCTTCCTTCTCCAGCAAACCCCGGGCGCAAGCGCCAGCCAAACCCCACCCTGGCTCCTCTGGTCCGTCCTCGGCCTCTACTTCTGGTCCCTCCAATTCGCCGGCATGGTCCTGCCCGACCTCTTCTACGCCGCCCTCCTCAGCGGCTTCCTCCTCCTGGTTCGCTCCGGCCGCCTGGGCTGGGCGTCCGGCATGCTCCTCCCCCTGATGGTCGCGCGAGAATCCACCATCCTCGTCCTCTTGTGCTGGCTCTATGTCGCATGGCGCACATTGACCTGGAGCAAACGCCTCCTCTCAATCGCCGCAGCCGCGACTGGCGCGACCATCGTGCACTTCCTCGCCGCCGGCAGCCGAGGAAACCGCGAAGGCCTCTCCCCTGTTCTTTACCTGCTCGGCAAAATGCCATGGAACTTCGCCAAGAACTTCCTTGGCCTGGAGCCCTGGGCAAACCTCAATCGGACCTGCGAAGTGCCAGTCTGGCACCACGCGGTCCACCTCGGTCCGCTAAGCGACATAGGCTACTGCACACTGCAGCCCGAGTACCCCGAACGCCTCCTCGCCTACGCACTCGCCACCTTCGGACTCCTGCCGCTGCTGCTCTGGTGGGTCCGCAAGGCTTCCCGCCAAGGCCTGCTGGTGCGCTTCAGCCTCGTCTACGGCATCACCGCGTTCCTCACCGCACCGCTGCTCGGCTACAGCGTCCAGCGGCTCTACGGCTACGGCTGGCCGGCGTTCCTGGTCGGGCTTCCGCTGCTCGCCGGCGCGGGCGGCTTCCGCAGCCTGCGCTGGCTGGCCGGCTTTCTCACCCTGCACCTGGTCGCAAGCTGGCTGGAATGGCGTCTGGACAAAACGTCGCTTTTGGTAGCGGAACTGCTGGTCTGGTCCCTTGGATTCTGGGTCCTGCATGGGGGCTGGGCGCAAGGCGAAAGCGGAACGCAAAGTACGCAAAGGTTGCGCGGAGAACGCTAAGAGAAAGCTCTTCGGATGCTATACTTGAATGACAACGCAGTGGCTCCCGCAACGCTCTAAGTGGTTCTCTTGGTTGAACTTACAGTAGCTATTCTGCGGGAGCACAAGAACAGTTTCAGTACGGAGACCTCTTTGGCATCCAGCGCGCTTCCTCCCGACCCTTTGAATCCGATGCCCCCCGCCGCACCTGACGTGCCAGCTGGCGGCGGAGGCTACTCCGCCGAGAACATCACGGTGCTCGAAGGGCTGGCCGCGGTGCGTCTGCGGCCAGCGATGTACATCGGTTCGACCGGCGAGCAGGGCCTGCATCACCTGGTCTATGAGGTCGTCGACAACTCGGTCGACGAGGCGCTCGGCGGCCATGCGACCCGCATTGACGTCACCATCCACGTCGACAACTCCATCACGGTCATCGACGACGGCCGCGGGATCCCTGTCGACGACAAGATCATCAACGGCGAAAAGATGCCCGCCGTGCAGGTCGTGCTGACAATGCTGCATGCCGGCGGAAAGTTCGACGCGTCCAACTACAAGGTCTCGGGCGGCCTGCACGGTGTCGGCGTCAGCTGCGTCAACGCGCTGTCTGAGGAGTTCGACGTCGAGATCTGGCGCGACGGCTTCGCCTGGGAGCAGGACTACAGCAAGGGCGCGCCGATCAGCCTGCTGCGCAAGATGGGCGCCAGCGCCCGCAAAGGCACCAAGGTTCACTTCCTGCCCGACAAGAGCATTTTCACCGTGCACGAGTTCAATTACGACACGCTCGCCAACCGTCTGCGCCAGCTCGCGTTCCTGAACAAGGGCATCGAAATTCAGCTCACCGACGAGCGCCAGACCGAGACCAAGACCGGCGAGGCCAAGACCCAGACGTTCAAGTACACGGGCGGCATCGCGGAGTTCATCAAGCTGCTCAACAAGGGCAAGGCTGTGCT
>CAXUDC010000181.1:0-5677 GCA_964249685.1 uncultured Acidobacteriaceae bacterium | reverse complement strand
AGGTGAGCTCTTGCTCATCGCACTTACCGTTCAGCGAACGCTTGGACTGCGAGGTTGCCTACCGTGTTGCCGTAAGGCCTCGTTGACTCTTTATCTAAAATACCAGTGACTCGTGTCGCTGTCAACTGTGTGCCGCTAGCTGCTTGCTGTGTGCTGCTTGCGGGAGTGGGTTGCGCTCTCTCCGCTTCCAAAACAATACGGGATGTGCGAGAGGAATGCAAGAGCTAAATCCGATGACAAGTGAATTATCTAGAGGACTGCAGCATTTGGCGCGTGACTGGCCGATTCCTGTTGCCGTAGTGGCGCTCCGTAACGCAGATTCCCCGCGGGAAGGACAAACAAAGGGGGTGTTCCGGTATGACGTCTCACGCTTCCACGCTTCCACACAGGCACTTCGTCAGAGGTTCCTAGGGAGCCTCTCGATCAGCCTATCGCCCTCCCTCAGCGGCTAAAGCCGTGGTGCAATTATTAGGCTTAGCGCCGGGACTGAAGTTCCCCCTTTTGAAACGAGACTTGCTCAGACCCTCCTTCACAAGAAAAGTGAATAGATTCTGTTGGGAATGGCTGAGATGAAGGTAGTATTTCGCGTATGGAAGCCAATGAGATGTCGGAGTTTTCGAACCAGATGAAGGAAGCGGGCGAGGGTGGGGAGTCGCTGACAAAGATTTCGCTGGCGATCTCGATCCTGGCGGTGCTGGTGGCGATGGTGACGGTGCTTGGGCATAGGACGCATACGGAGGCTGTGCTGTCGCAGGCGCGTGCGTCCGATATGTGGAACGAATACCAAGCGAAGAAGATCCGGTCGGACGAGACCTTGATCGGGATGGATCTGCTGAGTTTGCAGCCGAGTTCGAACAGTGCGGGGGTCGAGAAGAAGCTGGAAGAGTACAAGGGGCACGTCGAGCACTGGAAGGGTGAGCTGAAGGAGGAGCAGGACCAGGCGACGGAGTTTGAGGCAGAGGTGGTAAAGGCGGAGAAGATGGCGCGGAGGTATGACTCGGGGGAGGCGTTGCTGCAGATTGCGGTGGTGCTTTGCTCGATTACGCTGTTTACGCGGAGGCGGCTCTACTTTTTTCTGGGGCTTTCGGTGGGGGCGGCGGGGGTGGTGTTTGCGGCTTCAGCCTTGCTGGTACGGTGAGGGTGCTTGATCGCCACAGTGTGCTGTGGCGATCATGGGCGCTACGTTTGTAGTAATACTCGAAATGCGGATTCCCTGCGTGAATGACAATCAAAGTGCGCAGAGACTCTACATACCGGCGATCTGGTGGAGTTCGGTGGGGTTGCGGCTCCAGCGGTCGGCGAGGGCCTCGCGGTCCTGCAGGGGGACGAGGAGCTTGCCGTTCTGGAGCGGGATGACGGGGATGGGGCCGCTTTCGGCTGGGCCCGTGACCCAGATGTTCGAGGCGGTGCTGCTGATCTTGAGTTGATCGTTGGGTAAAGAGTTGGGGTAGTCGTAGGGGGCGAAGGCTCCCTGGTAGACTACGGTGCCCCTAGCGTCGGTGACGCGGCAGAAGTCGTTGCGTTCTTCGTGGTTGTCGCGGCAGGCGATCCACTGGCCGCGGGCTTCGTTGTGGTCGATGTCGTAGCCGGTCTGGATGAAGTCGGCGTCGCGCGGCATATCCTTGGGCAGTGATGCGCTGAGGGCGCGATCTCCGTGAACGACCAGAAAGTAACCGGCAAAGATTGCGACAACTAAAAGCAAGGTTTTGGTGATTGCATTCATCGTGGGTCTCATTGTTATCGTGCTATGAAAGATGCGGGGACCTATGGCTGGGTTGTCAAGGGTTGTACGGAGCTTTACTCGCCTGGTCTGGCTATCAGACCTAGATCGACGGCTCCGTTGACGAAATACTGCACGGCCAGGGCGACCAGCAGCAGGCCCATGATGCGGACGAGGATGCGGATGCCGGTATCTCCCAGGAAGGTGGCGACGCGGTCGGAGTTGCCGAGGACGAGGTAGCAGACGCACGCGGTGAGGAAGATGACCGCGAGGATAGTTGCGATGAGCGTGAGCTTTCCCTGGGCCTGGCCGACCAGGATCATGACGGCGGTGATGGAGCCCGGGCCGGCGAGCATGGGGATGCCGAGCGGAACGATGCCGGCGTCCTCCTTTTCGGCGGCGGCTTCGGCCTCGGCGCCGGTTTCCTGGGTGGCGGAGCGCCGGGCGTTGAGCATGTCGAGCCCGATGAGCAGGAGGATGATGCCGCCGGCGATCTCGAACGCCGGCAGCGTGATGCCGAACATGTGGAAGATGAACTGGCCGGCGAGGGCGAAGGCGGAGAGAAGGATCCAGGCGGTGATGGAGGCCTTGAGCGCGGTGCGGCGGCGGTGGGCGCTGTCGAAGCCGGCGGTGACGGCGAGGAAGGTTGGGAGCGCGGCGAAAGGGTCGACCAGAAAGAAGACGGAGGAGAGCGCGAGCAGCGAGAAGCGGACGTAGGCGGAGTGCTGCAGGCCGGAGAAGGTGACGGCCTGCGGGATGAGGTGTAGGTGCATGAACTCCGATTGTTTCATGGGCGACTCGGGGGGAACAGCGGATTACTTTGAGCTGACAGCTATGTGTGTTTCCGAGTAGATCGGTAGTGGTCGTATAATCGGGATACGGATTGAGGGAGCTTGGCATGCCTTTGCAGACGACGAAGAACATCTGGCACAACGGGAAGATGATTGCGTGGGAAGACGCGACGATTCACATGATGTCGCATGTGGTGCATTATGGATCTTCGATTTTTGAGGGGATTCGCTGCTACTCGCAAGGAGAGAGTTCGGGGATCTTTCGGCTGCCGGAGCATATGGCGCGGTTCAAGGATTCGGGCCACATCTACCGGATGCCGTTGGGCTATACCGTGGACGAGATGCAGCAGGCGGTAATCGATGTGGTTGAGGCGAATGGGGTTACACCCTGCTACATTCGGCCGATCGCGTTTCGTGGGTATGGCGAGGCGGGGGTGAATCCGCTGCGTTGCCCGGTCGAGGTCTACGTGGCGAACTTTCCATGGGGCAAGTATGTTCCCGGTAACGAAGGCGCGAATGTGTGCATCTCGAGCTGGAACCGGCTGGCGCCGAACACGATGCCGACGCTCGCGAAGGCGGGCGCGAACTATATGAACTCGCAGCTGATCCGCATGGAAGCGGAGGTCAATGGCTATGACGAGGGCATTGGGCTGGACACGGCCGGGTACCTGAGCGAGGGCTCGGGGGAAAACCTATTCCTGGTGCGCGGCGGGGTGCTGTATACGTCGCCGCTGGCGAATTCGGTGCTGAACGGGATTACGCGGGCTTCGATCCTGACGCTGGCGAAGGACCTGGGCATTCCGGTGGTGGAGCAGGCGCTGCCGCGGGAGATGATCTATATCTGCGACGAGGCTTTCTTTACCGGGACGGCGGCGGAGGTGACGCATCTGCGCTCGGTGGATCGGATCCTGGTAGGTGATGGGGCGATGGGACCGGTGACGAAGGCGCTGCACGATGAGTTCTTCGGGATTGTGAATGGGGCGGTAAAGGACCGGTATGGGTGGTTGACGCCGGTGAAGGTGGCGGTGGCGGAGGCGGTTGGAGTTTAGCGGGCTATCCGTGACAGCGATAAAGTGCCCTCACGCGTGACGAAAGAAGTGCATGCCGCCGTGGTGTTCCTCAAGGAGAGTGACCGATGACCATTGATGAACGTATCGACAAGCTGACCGAGAGGCATGAAGCCCTGTCGCAAACGGTAGAACTGCTGGTGGCACAGGGTATCGAGACCAGGAAAATGCTAGAAGAGACCAGGAAGATGGTAGAAGAGACCAGCGCTTCCGTGAAAGAAGTCAGTAAGACTGTGGATGTGCTTGCGCAGAGTGTCTACGCGATGGTTGGTGCGATTCGGCAGCACGAGACGTGGATTGTTCGGCTTGAAGACCGTGCTGCTTAGAGCTGTTTGCCTGACGGTTTAGTGCAGCCAAACGCAGATTCCCTTCGGGAATGACAAAGAAAGAAGCGAAGTTGAAGACCTCGATCAAACCTGATCGAGGTCTCTCTCTTTACTGGCCTTCGCCGGGTTTGTGGCTGGCGATGAGTTCGGGTTCTTTCACCGGGTTCAGGGTTTGGACCTGGTCTAAGCTGGGGCGCTTGCTGCGGTGGAACGGGGCCAGTTTTACTACGGTGCCGGTCTTGAGGGATTCCTCGATGGCGGCGAGGACGCGGACGTCGAGCATTCCCTCTTGGCCGTCGGGCTCGGGCTCCTTGTGCTCGAGGATGCACTCGGAGAAGTACTTGAGCTCGCCGCCGAAGTGGTCGGTGGTCTTGAAGGTTTCGTTCGTTTCCTTCTTGTCGATGAGTACGGTGTGCTGGATGCCCTGGGCGACCTGGAAGGCGGGGTTGGAGGAGAGCGTGCCCCTGGTGCCGGTGACGCGGTACTCGTCGATGTCGCCGCCGGAGTAGCTTACGGTGAAGGCGGCGGTTCGGCCGGCGTCGAACTTGAGCGAGACGGCGACGGTGTCGTCGAAGGGTTGGCCGGCTTCATCGCGGAAGCGTTCGGGGTCGGAGTTGGTGCCGAGGGCGGCGACTTCGAGCGGCTCGGCACCGAAGAGCTGGCGGACCATGTTGAGCGGGTATGGGCCCATGTCGGGCACGGGACCGGCCCAGAAGCCGTGCTTGGCGCGGTGATTCTGACCCGAAACAGGCTGCGAAAACGACGAGTTGAAGTAGCGCAGGCTGCCGAGATCGCCAGCGCGGACGCGCTCAATGGCCTTCAGGGTGCCGGGCTCGAAGTGCATCCGGTAGGCGATCATGAAGCGTGCGCCGGAGGTCTTCTGGGCGGCGATCATGCGCTCGCACTCGGCGACGGAGACGGCCATGGGCTTTTCGAGCAGGAGGTGGATGCCGGCCTCGAGGATCTTGACGGCATACTCGACGTGGTCGAAGTTGGGGGTGGCGAGGTAGGCGGCGTCGATGTCGCCAGAGGCTAGCAGTTGGTCCAGTTCGTCGTAGCTGACGACCTTGTGGACGTCGTATTTCTCGGCGACCTTTGCGGCTTTTTCTTCGTGCCCGGTGACGAAGGCGACGACCTCGCTGTTGCCGGTGTGCTCGACGCCGGGCAAGAGCGCGGCCTGCGAGATCCATCCGATGCCTACGACTGCGTAGCGAACTTTTTTGCCTTGAACGACTTTTGCCTGCGCCATCTTTACTTTCTCCTATGCCTGCTTCCCATCCGACGCCGGGAAGCGGTAATGGGGATGTATCTGGGTTTTGGGTGCGGTAAGATCGATGGGGAGGGGTTTGGAGATGACGGAGGCTACGTGTCCGCGGTGCAGCAGCCAGCGCACCTCGCGGCAGAAGCGGGTGGGAATGTTGCAGGCGGTGCTGGGTTCGCTGGGGTACTTTCCGTGGGAGTGTGGGACTTGCCGGAAGTCGTTTGTGGCGAAGAGCCGGGGGAGGTTAAAGCGGAAGCGGCGGCCTGAGGAGGAGTTGCGGGTTCCGCCGGTTGGGTAGGAGTTTCAACCCCACGATTACCGCGATGAAGCTGCGGTGATCATGGGGCACCCCCCTTTCGCTTAGGCGGTTTTGGGGGAGCCCAGGTCCATTGGTTTCTGCAGTTTGGAGGTGGCCAGGGTTTCTTCCAGTGGCTTGGTGGTGAGGTCGCCCTTGGGGCGCTCCTGCTTTTCCCAGCCGGGCAGCATCTGCGAGCCCGTGATCAGGCGGGCAC
>CAXUDC010000180.1:0-5824 GCA_964249685.1 uncultured Acidobacteriaceae bacterium | reverse complement strand
CACACCTGCGGCCATCGCGCCCAGCAGCTTACCGGCATCTGTGAGGAACTGCTCTCTTGAAGATTTTTGCTTTCGGCGCCTCCATCCTGACCTCTTACTGGAACGGCGCAGCGACCTACTATCGCGGCTGCTACAAGTATCTCGCGCGCCAGGGCCACACCATCACGTTCGTCTCGCCCGACGCGTACGACCGGAAAAACCACCACGACGCGGGCGACTTCTCCTACGTGGACGCGCGCTACTATGAGCCGACCGTGGGGGTGGACGAGATGCTTGCGCTGGCCGCCGATGCCGATGTGGTCGTCAAGCACAGCGGGCTCGGCATCGACGACGCGCTACTGGAGCGGCGCGTGCTCGAGCTGCAGCCGCGCGCCGCCGTCTTCTTCTGGGATGTGGACGCGCCCGCCACGCTGGGCCGTCTGGCGGGCGATGCCGCCGATCCGTTCCACAAAGACGTCCCGCGCTACGATGCCATCCTGAGCTACGGCGGCGGACCGAAGGCGCGCGCGGGCTATCTGGCCGCCGGCGCGCGCGCGTACTACAGCATCTACAACGGACTGGACCCGGAGACGCACCATCCCGTTCCCGCCGATCTGTCGCTCGCCTGCGATGTGGCTTTCCTGGGCAACCGGCTGCCGGACCGCGAAGCCCGCGTGGACGAGCTGTTCCTGCGCGCGGCGGAGCTTGCGCCGGACAAGCAGTTTCTGCTGGGCGGCGAAGGCTGGGGCGACAAGCGGATGCCGCAGAACGTGCGCTGGATCGGCCATGTTTCGACCGGCGACCACAACCGGCTGAACTGCTCGGCGGGCATGGTGATGAACATCAACCGTGCGTCGATGGCGGACTTCGGCTTCTCGCCGCCGACGCGCGTCTTCGAGGTCGCGGGCGCGGGAACCTGCATGCTCTGCGACGACTGGCCGGGGATTGATGACTGCTTCGCGCCCGACACCGAGATCCTCGTGATCCGCAACGCGGAGGACGTGGTCGCGGCGCTCGCGCGTCACGGCGACGCCGCACGACGCCGCATCGGCGACGCATTCCATGCGCGTGGGCTGCGCGACCACACCTACGCGCAGCGCGCTCTGCAGGCGCAGGCGGCGTTTCAGGAGTGCATCGCGAGCAAGCCGGCATGAAGCTCGTGATCTTCGGCCTGACGATCACCTCCGCCTGGGGCAACGGCCACGCGACGACCTTCCGCTCGCTGGTCAAAGCGCTCGCGCGTCGCGGGCACCAGGTCACTTTTGTCGAGAAGGATGTGGAGTGGTATCGCAGCAACCGCGACTTGCCCAAGCCGGATTTCTGCACGCTGATCCTCTACGATGACTGGCAGGCCAGCGAAGCGGCGCTGGTGGCGGCCTGCCATGATGCGGACGCGATCGTGCTGGGGTCCTACTTTCCGGATGCGATCGCGGCGACGCGCGCGCTTGCGGCTGCCGAGTGCGGACCGCTCTTCTTCTACGACATCGACACGCCGATTACGCTTGCCGCCCTGCGTGCGCGGGGCAGGACCGACTATCTCGACGCCGCGCTGATCCCGCTCTACAGCGCTTACCTGAGCTTCACGGGCGGGCCCGCGCTTGCGGAACTGGAGCAGCGTTTTGGTGCCCGGCGCGCGATCGCGTTCTACTGCTCGGTCGACGCGGAGCTCTATCACCCGACTCCCGCGCGCGACGAGTATCGCTGCGACCTGAGCTATCTTGGCACGTATGCGGCGGACCGCCAGCCGCAGCTGGAGCGCCTGCTCGGCCAGCCCGCGCAGCTGCTGCCGGACAAGCGCTTCCTGGTTGCGGGGGCGATGTATCCGGCGGAGATCGCGTGGCAGCCGAACACGGCGCGTATCACGCATGTTGGGCCTCCGGATCATCCGGCGTTCTACTCTTCGGCGCGGTTCAGCCTGAACCTTACGCGGGCGGACATGGTTTCGGCGGGCTACTCGCCTTCGGTGCGGCTGTTTGAGGCGTCGGCCTGCGGGGCTGCGATCCTGTCCGACGACTGGGCCGGGCTGGACGATTTTTTTACGCCGGGTGAGCAGATTCTGCTGCCCCGCGACGAGCACGATGTGACCGACCTCCTGCTGCACCTGCCGGACGAGGAGCGAGTGAGGATTGGCAGGCGCGCGCGGGAGCGGATGCTGGCGGAGCACACCTCGACGCATCGGGCATTGCAGTTTGAGGAGATTGTGGCGGCGGGTTCTTCTCAGCTGTGAGCTTTCAGCTTTCAGCTTTCAGCTATAAGTCACTTGAAGAGGTCCTCGAAGGAGTCCAGGACGAGGTCTGCGCCGGCTTCGCGGAGGGCCTCGGCGGGGTAGATGCCGGTGGCGACCGCGATGACGGGGAGGCCGTTGGCATGGGCGGCGTGGATGTCGGCGGGGGTGTCGCCCAGGACGCAGATGGGGGCGTCGGGGCTGGTGGCGGCACGCATGGCGGCCAGGGCGGCGCGGAAGACTTCGGTACGGGTCTCGTAGGGGTCGCTCCAGCCGCCTACGGTGAAGAAGTCCAGGATGCCGGCGTTTGCGAGCTTCAGCTTGCCGATTTGCTCAAAATTGCCGGTGGCGGTGCCGAGGACGGCTCCTTTGCCTGCCAGGTGCTCGAGGAGTTCGGGGACGCAGGGGAGGGTGGGGGTGCTGAGGTCGGCCTTGTTGGCTTCGACGAAGCGGCCCATTTGCGCCTGGGTTTCGGGGAGGCGGGGGCGCCAGTGGGACTCGGGGATGTGGGCAAGCGCAAGGGCGTCGCGGAGGATGCCGTTGTCGACGTTGCCGTGGGTAGTGACGCCGTCGAGGTTCATGGGGCGGCCGGCGATGGCGGTCAGGGCTTCGCAGAAGGCGAAGTAGTGGACCGCGTCCTGGCAGTTCATAAGGGTACCGTCGATGTCGAAGAGGTAGCCGGCAAAGGAGTCCCAGGGGCGGTTGGCTATAGTCTTGGGGGTGAATTTTGTGGTTGATTTCCCACTCATCGCGGTGAAGCTGCGATGAATGGGGCACCCGATACCCGTGAGTTCTTGGGCGATGGTGTGGATGATGGCTGGCCAATCGCCTTGGGTGGGTTGGCGGAAGAGGCGGAGGGAGGGGTACCAGGGGGAGTCGGTGCGGGTGTGTTGCCAGCGCCAGTCGGCGGTGTGCTGGAGCAGGACCCAGGCGGGCACGCCGAGCGCGCCGGCGAGGTGCGCGGCGAGGGTGTCGGGGGTCAGGACTAGGTCCATCTGAGAGACTACGCTGGCGAGGGTGAGGAGATTAGTCCGGGCTCCGGGGGCTTCGAGCAGGGCGGCTGGGCCGTCGTGAGGGCTCAGGTTCCAGAAGTCGCAGCGGGGAGCTTCGAGGATGGGCGCGAGGAGTTCGAGCGGGAGGGCGCGGGTGGGATTCCAGCTTCCAGCCGACAAGACGATCCCGATGCGGCGGTTTTGTGTCGGCGGGAGAGGAGGGGGGGTGGGGAGGCGAAGGTAGCGCTCGGCGAGGGGAAGGTCGGCGGGCTGGGTGCGGAAGAGGTAAGGGAGCTCCATGACTTCTACCTGGACGTCAAAGGGCGGGGGGGGGGGGGGGGGAAAGGGGAGGGGGCGCCCTTGGCCTCCCCCGGGGCGGAAAAGGGGGGGGGGGGGGGGGGGGGCGGCATCGCCCCAGGTGATGACCTCGGTAATGCCGTCGAGGCAGCGGGCCAACTCGACCAGGCGGGGAGCTACCTCGACGGTAACATGGGACGCGGTACGCTGCAGGCGGGGGAGGTAGCGGAGGAACTGAAGCGCGTCGCCGAAGCCGTGGAGGCAACGGACGATGACGCGTTTGTCTGCGATGGTTTCACCCTGCCAGAAGCGGTGCGGGTCGAGGGCGCTGCCGGCGCGGATGCGGTCGCTGGCCAGCCAGGCTTGCTCGAAGTCGCCGCGGAGCATGGCTTGGTGCCAGAGGGTGGCGTCGGTCTGGGTTGGGTTTCCGGGTTGGGAAGGGCTGGTACTCATAAGTTCTTAGGGATGGATTCTAGACCGTTCACCTGAAGTGTAGCCGCAGCGACAATGCGGGGTTCCTTCGCTACGCTCAGGATGACGGCGAAAAACAAACAAGACATTTGAAGTAGCGGTCTAATTTATTGGTACAGGTCTCCGTTTTCTTCGAGCAGGCGGATGGCGGCTCGGTAGCCGTTCAGGGTGCCTACATCGACGTAGCGCTCGCCAATGGGGACGCCCTTAGCGCGGCCGCCCTGGGCGAGCCACGCGTTGACGAGCGTGCCGATGTACTCGTCCTGTCGGTCCGGCCGGAGCCAGAGGCGATGAAGCGCGTGAAAGACGGTGCCGGGCATCTTGATGGCACCCCAGATCCAGTTGGAGCCGGGAGCGTTTTGCTTGACGGCGATGCGGGTAACGAAGCCCTGCGGGTCGGTCAGGACGGCATCGAAGAACTCAGGGCGCTCGACGGGGAAGAGGAGGAAGGAGAGGACGTCGGGGGGCAGGTGGGCGAGGGCGTCGAGCGGGGTCCAGACGGTGTCGGGGAGGCCAATAACAACTGGCTCGGTCTGGGGGATGAGCGGGGCGGCGCGGAAGATGGCGTCGCAGAGGCCGGCGGGCGAGGGCTGGACGACGTAGGCGATGTCGGCTCCCCAGGCTCCGGCGCCGTAATACTCGAGGATGTCGGATTTGCCGGGGGAGATGACGAAGCAGAGCTTGGTGGCACCGGCCTTGATCATGCGCTCGACGAGGTACTCGCTGACGGCGCGGGGCCGCTCTTCTTCGCCGCGGCGCTGGGAGCCTACGGGGAGGAGTTCTTTCGAAAACGCGAGCGGCTGGATGCGGCTGCCGGCGCCTGCGGCTGGGATGATGCCCCACATGGTTCAGGCTCCTGGGTTTGCGGGTGTGGTGGACCCGCTCATCGGGATGGGGCCGCGATGAATGGGGCACGGGTTTGGGGGTCGTGGGAGAGGGTGCTAGTGATGAGTTGTTCCAGCTCGAGGACGCGCTGGTCGGCGGTGTGGTGGGTGAGGGTGCGGGCGCGGGCGGCTTGGGCGATGCGGGCCAGTTCGGCGTCCGAGAGGGCGAGGGCCTGCTGGACTTCTTCGGTGGTGCGGACGGGGAGGACCTCGGTGCCGGGGGTGAAGAAGGTTTCGAGGCCTTCCCAGGTATCGGTCAGGATGGTGGCTCCGCAGGCGGCGGCTTCGAACAGGCGGCCGGAGGGGCAGAATCCGTAGCTGGCCATGGATTGGCGGGTGACGTTGAGGGTCGCGCGCGAGGAGCAGAAGAAGGCCGGGTGGAGCGCGGGTGGGAGGTGGCGGACGAAGTAGATGTTTTCGGCCCAGGGGAAGTCGGCTGGGTACTGGGCTCCGCCGATGAGGAAGCGCTGGATGGGGAGCGCGGCGGCGGTGCGGACCAGGAGCTCGTCTACGGCCTGCTGGCGGTCGGGGGCGAAGGTGCCGAGGTAGCTGAGGTCGGCGCGGAAGTCCGGGTTGGATGGGGCTGGGGCGTGGGTTTCGGGGTCGACCCAGCCGTAGAGGGGAGCTACTTCGCGGGCGCCGAGCCTGGTCTTCAACTCGTCGAGGGCGCGGCCGCCGGTGTAGCTGAGGACGAGGTCGAAGGCGGCGAGGCCGTCGGCTGGGAGGTAGGGGACGAGGGTCCCGGCGCTCAGGGCGGAAAGGGTGACGGGGGTGTCGAGGTCGTAGAAGCAGGTGAGCTCGGCCGGGGAGTCTAGCAGGAGTCGCGCGGCGGGTATGGCGTCGGGGCAGTAGCTGGTGGTGATGGCTACGGTGGCGTGGCGGAGTTCCTGTTCGGCTTCGGGGCGGACCTCGGCGAATTCGGAGTAGAGGCGGAGGCGAACGCCTTGCGGGGGATCCCAGGCGTCGCGGGTGTTGGC